>DFHC01000050.1:0-4489 GCA_002372575.1 bacterium UBA3734
TAATCGCTGAATAATTTCTAAAGCCTTGTCAAATCGGCCTTGTTTGATGTAGATTTTGGCCAGTGTTTCGGTGAAAATGCCTTCTTCGGGTTCGTTTTCACCTTCTTCGGGCATGTAGTCGATTTCGTCTTTGAGTTTGATTTTTCCGCCTTCTTTTTCGATGAAGTCGTCGATGAGGCTTTGCCCTTTCATGGTGGGTTCGGCCTGGACTTCCTGTTCCTGATGTTCGGTTTCAAGGAGGTAGGAGACGTAATCGACGGTGGCATCGGCAGGCGTGGGCTTGCGTTTTTTGTCGGTGACTTCGGGCTTTTCTTCCTGCGGGATGGAGTCGAGGAAGTCGTTGATGAGCGTGATGGTGCGGTTTTCATCGGGCTCAATCGCTGATGCCTGGCGCGGTTCTTTGCGAAGCGTGTAGTGGGCGGCTTCAACGAGGTCGAAGAGCACTTTCCGGTTGCTGAAATAGACGGATGCCTTGCGAAGTTCGGCGTCGAACGAGGGGTCGTGGAGCAGGTAGAGATTCTGCAGCATGAGCAGGCGTGCCGTCTGATAATACGGATGCAGCGCAAGCAGGTTCCGAAGGTCGTAGAGCGTCTCTCGGTTCATCTGTTCGGGGTGTTTGATGAGTTGCGTCAGGTCCATATCCTTTCAGTTTTTTACCAGTTGGCCACGGTGGCGTTGAAGATTTGGTCGGTGAGTTCCTTCACCATCTGGGTGACGAGTTCTTCCTGCACGGCGTTGAGCGACTGCGTGGATTCGTAAGACGAGGTGGCGGTGAATGAGCGCTCGAAGTCTTCCGAGTGGTTCACGTTGTTCGTGAAGCGCACGTTCACGGTCATCGACAGCTCCACCTGTGCCGAGTATCCTTCGCTCGACACTGATTTGTTCCGCTGGTTGTATTGCGTGATTTCGCCTTCGATTTTCAGGTCGCCATTGCGTCTTACCTGCACAAGTTTCGTATGGTTGGCGAAGACGTCTTTTAGCTGGTTGTTGAAGAGCGGCGCCATTGGTCCCCACACGTAGTTCGCACGAATCGGGAAGTCGGCGATTTGGATGGTTTTCGTCTTGCTGTAGTCGATGCTCGCGCCGTTGAACTTATAGCTGACGGAACAGGCCGAGAAAAGGCAGAAGGCGAGAAGGCAGAACGATGAAAGCACGATGGTGCGCACGGCCAGCGGGCTGCGCAAAATCCATGCGTAGCGATGCTTTTCTCCGTTTTCATTCGTCATTTTCATATCCTCTGCAATTCTTAATGGTTTAGCTTTCCTCCTCCAGTTGCTTCAGTCGCCGATAGAGCGTGCGGTCGCTGATGCCCAGCTCCTGCGCCGCTTTTTTGCGGTTTCCGCCATTGCGTTCGAGGGCTTTCTCTAGCATTTGCCGCCCCAAATCGTTCAGGTTCAGGCTTTCTGGCTCGCGAATTTCCTCGGCCTCGGCCTCTTCGATGTTGTTTTCCTCGGCTTGCTGTCTTCTCACCGTCGGCATGGTGCTTGGGGCGGGGTTGAGAGCCGTGATTCCTCCGAACGACGCTGCTCCGCCCAGCTCGCGAGCCTCGTCCAGCTGTTTTCTGAGACTGTTCATGTCGCGACGCAGGTCGCTCACGTTGCCACGCAGCTCGTAGAGGATTTTATAGAGCAGTTCGCGCTCGTTTTCGTAAGAGTGCTCGCCGCTGCTTCCGATGACGGCAAGCTGCGTGCTCTCCTCGTCTTGCGGGATGAATTTCGAGAGCGTTTCCACGTCGATGACGCGCTGCTCGCTGAGCACCGACATCTGTTCGGTGATATTTTTCAACTGTCGCACGTTTCCAGGCCATTTGTAGCGTAGCATCTGTTGGGCGGCATCGTCGGTGAGCGTGATTTTCGGAAGGTGGTATTTCTCGGCCATCTGCATGGCAAACAGCCGGAACAGCAGCAGGATGTCTTCGCCGCGGTCGCGCAGCGCGGGCATCTGGATGGGAATCGTGTTCAGGCGATAGAAAAGGTCTTCGCGGAAGCGCCCTTCGCTGATGGCTTTCTGCATGTTCACGTTTGTCGCAGCCACGATGCGCACGTTGGTTTTCATGATTTTCTGGCCGCCCACGCGAATGTATTCGCCCGTTTCGAGCACGCGCAGCAGTCGCGCCTGCGTAGCCAGAGGCAGTTCGCCCACTTCGTCGAGGAAAATCGTGCCCTTGTTCGTCACGCCGAAATAGCCCTCACTCTCGCCGATGGCACCCGTGAACGAGCCTTTTTCATGGCCGAAGAGCTCGCTGTCGATGGTTCCCTCGGGGATGGAGCCGCAGTTGATGGCGAAGTATTTCTCGCGTCGGCGTGGCGAATGGTCGTGAATGATGCGCGGCAGAATTTCTTTTCCCACGCCGCTCTCGCCCACGATGAGTACGCTCAGGTCGGTGGATGCCACCTGTAGGGCGACGTCCAGCGCGCGGTTCAGCGCGTCGCAGTTTCCCACGACGTTGTACCGCTGTTTCACCTTCTGTAGTTCAGACGTTTTCATTTGGAGCGACAAAATTACACATTTTCTCCGATATAACTGCAATTTTGGCAGAAAAAATCGTTTTTTTGCGGTATATTCAGAAAAATAACGTAAATTTGTCGCGTCATTGACGTTCAATTCAGAAAAAACGATATCCTATGCATCATCACACAGAAGGCGAACAGCATCGGCCCGGACGCATCGAGGTGGTTTGCGGCTCGATGTTCTCGGGGAAGACCGAGGAGCTGATTCGCCGCATGAAACGGGCGAAATTCGCCAAGCAACGGGTGGAAATCTTCAAGCCGGCACTCGACACGCGCTATTCCGACAACGACGTGGTGAGCCACGACCAGAACGCCATTCCCTCGACGCCGGTCGAGACTTCGTCGAGCATTCTGCTGCTCTCCTCGGACATTGAAGTGGTGGGCATCGACGAGGCGCAATTTCTCGACATGGGCGTGGTGGACGTGTGCAACGAACTGGCCAACCGAGGCGTGCGCGTCATCGTGGCGGGACTCGACATGGACTTCCGCGGTGTGCCCTTCGGTCCGATGCCTGCCCTGTGCGCCATCGCCGACGACGTGACGAAGGTGCATGCCATCTGCGTGCGCTGCGGCAACCTCGCATACGTGAGCCATCGCCTTGTTCACAACGAAAAACAGGTGCTTTTGGGTGAAAAACAAGAGTATGAGCCCCTGTGTAGGGACTGTTATTTAAAAGCCCCCTCCCAGCCTCCCCCAGAAGGGGGAGGAGAAGAACCCTAATCCAAGGTATTGTCCCTTTCACTCCCCTTTCATTCCCTTCCCCTCAAACAACAAATTCATGCAAGAAAAAATCACATTCGATAAGTTTATCCGCTGGGCAGGCGTAGCCGCACTCGTCATCCTCGTGCTGCTCGCCATCGACCACCTCAGTAGCGTATTGTTGCCATTCGCCATCGCGTGGCTCCTGGCCTATCTGCTCTATCCCGTCGTGAAGTTCGTGCAGTATAAGATGCGGGTGCCGACAAGGGCACTGAGCATCGTCGTCACGCTTGTGGCCGTCATCGCCGTCATTGCATTCGTCGTGTGGCTTATCATTCCGCCCATGATTGAGCAATTCCAGAAACTCGGCTCACTCGTCACGAAGTACATCCACGCCGAGGCCCACATCGACAGCATTCCCAATGCCATCCAGCAGTGGATGCAGGAAAATCAGCGGGAAATCGAACGGTTTTTCCGTAGCAAGGATTTCACCGAGGGGCTTCAGAAAGCCATGCCACAGGTGTTCAGCGTGCTTGGCCAGACGGCCAGCGTCGTCATCAGCATCGTGGCCTCGCTCATCACCTTATTATATATGTTCTTCATTCTGCTCGACTACGAGTATCTGACGGAAAACTGGATTAAGATTTTCCCGAAAAAGAGTCGTCCGTTTTGGCGCGAGCTGATGGGCGACGTGGAGCGCGAGCTGAACAACTACATCCGCGGACAGAGCCTCGTGGCGCTCACGATGGGCATCTTGTTCTGCATTGGATTCACGATTATCGACTTCCCGATGGCCATCGGCCTGGGCATTCTCATCGGCATTATGGACCTCGTGCCCTATCTGCACACCTTTGCGCTGATTCCGACGGCGCTTCTGGCTCTGCTGAAGGCTGCCGACACGGGTCAGAACTTCTGGCTCATTCTTTTGGCTGCCGTCGCCGTATTCGCCATTGTGCAGGTGATTATCGACATGATTGTCACGCCGAAAATCATGGGCAAGGCCATGCGCCTGAACCCCGCCATTCTGCTGCTGTCGCTGTCTGTTTGGGGTGCGCTGCTCGGCTTCATCGGCCTGATTATCGCCCTCCCGCTCACCACGCTGCTCATTGCCTACTACCAGCGCTACGTGACAAAAGAGCAACAGGAAGAAGAAAATTTGCCCGAAAATTTGGTGGAATCAAAAAAATAGCGTACCTTTGCAGCCGATTTCGCAAGAAACCACAAAAAATGGAGACTCGTTAGCTCAGTTGGTAGAGCACAACACTTTTAATGTTGGGGTC
>DFHC01000050.1:4554-4690 GCA_002372575.1 bacterium UBA3734
GGGTTCGAGCCCCAAACGAGTCACAGCGCGACGAAAAAGGAATGGAAAATACCATTCCTTTTTGCTTTTTCGACAAAATTGAAAATTAAAAACCGAGATTTTTCGTTTTCTTAAAAAAAATGCGTAATTTTGCATC
>DFHC01000097.1 GCA_002372575.1 bacterium UBA3734
CTCATCATGTTCTACGATGCCAACGACATCCAGCTCTCCACGCGCACCGATGTGGTCACGTGCGAGGACACGGCGAAGAAATACGAGTCGTGGGGTTGGTTCGTGCAGGAAATCGACGGAAACGATGTCAATCAAATCCGCGAAGCACTCAAGAAGGCTCAGGCCGAGAAACACCGTCCGAGCCTCATCATCGGCCACTGCGTGATGGGAAAAGGCGCGCTGAAGGCCGACGGCACAAGCTACGAGGCAAATTGCGCCACACACGGCGCTCCGCTGGGCGGCGATGCTTACGTGAACACGATGAAAAACCTCGGTGCCGACCCCGAAAATCCCTTTGTGATTTTCCCCGAAGTCGAAGAAATGTACGCTCGCCGTCGCGAGGAGCTGAAGGCCATCGTGGCCGAGCGATATGCCGAGAAAGCGGCGTGGGCAAAGGCAAATCCCGAAAAGGCCGCACTGATGGAAGAATGGTTCAGCGGCAAGGCTCCGAAAATCGACTGGAGCAAGGTGGAACAGAAGGCCGGACAAGCCACGCGCGCGGCGTCGGCAACGGTTCTGGGCGTTTTGGCCGAGCAAGTTCCCAACATGATTGCGGGCTCTGCCGACCTCTCGAACTCCGACAAGACCGACGGCTTCCTCAAGAAGACGCACGACATCGTTCGCGACGACTTCACAGGCGCGTTCTTCCAGGCCGGCGTGGCAGAACTGACGATGGCCTGCTGCTGCATCGGCATGGCTTTGCACGGCGGCGTCATCGCGGCTTGCGGCACGTTCTTCGTCTTCAGCGACTATATGAAGCCCGCCATTCGCATGGCTGCGCTGATGGAGCTTCCCGTGAAATTCATTTGGACGCACGACGCCTTCCGTGTGGGTGAAGACGGCCCGACGCACGAACCCGTGGAGCAGGAGGCGCAAATCCGACTGATGGAGAAGCTGAAAAACCACAACGGACGCAATTCGATGCTCGTGCTGCGCCCGGCAGACGTTGAGGAAACGACCGTCTGCTGGCGGATGGCGATGGAAAACACCCATACGCCAACGGGACTCATCCTCTCGCGTCAGAACGTGGAGATGCTGCCCGAGGGCAACGACTACGCACAGGCCGAGAAAGGTGCCTACGTGGTGGCTGGAAGCGATGCCGACTACGACGTGATTCTCTTGGCCAGCGGCTCGGAGGTGGCGACGCTCGACGCCGGAGCGAAGCTGCTGCGTGAAGACGGCGTAAGAATCCGCCTCGTGAGCGTGCCGTCGGAGGGTCTTTTCCGCTCGCAATCGAAGGAATACCAGCAAAGCGTGCTGCCCGACGGAAAACGGAAATTCGGTCTCACCGCCGGCCTCCCCGTCACGCTCGAAGGACTCGTGGGCAACGACGGAGCCATCTGGGGACTCGAGAGCTTCGGTTTCTCCGCGCCCTATAAGGTTTTGGACGAGAAACTTGGCTATACCGCACAGAACGTCTATGAGCAAGTAAAAAAACTGTTGGCATAATCGAAAAACTGACAATGAAAGAAACGAAAACCATCGGTCTGGCCTCAGACCACGCTGGCTTTGCCCTGAAGCAGTTCGTGAAGGAATATCTCGACGAAAAAGGGCTGGAATACAAGGATTACGGCACCCATTCGGAGGAAAGTTGCGACTACCCCGACTTCGGCCACGCACTCGCCCGAGGCATCGAAAACGGCGAGGTATTCCCCGGAATTGCCATCTGCGGCTCGGGCGAAGGCATCGCCATGACGCTCAACAAGCACCAGTCGATTCGCGCCGGACTGGCGTGGATTCCTGAAATTGCCCACCTCGTCCGCCAGCACAACGACGCCAACGTATTAGTGATGCCGGGCCGCTTCATCAGTAAGGAAACGGCCCGACAGATCATGGATGAATTCCTCTCGACGGAGTTCGAGGGAGGACGGCATCAGCGGAGAGTTGACAAAATACCAGTTGATAATTGACAATTGACAATTGACGATAAGGGCTCCCCTCCCCTTGGAGGGGCTGGGGTAGGCTCTTATAGTTTCACTTTTTTCTTCACCGCCTTGCTCTCATTACTCATTCGGTCGAGCGCAGTTACGACATAAGTATATTGCGTTCGACCGCCTTTATACGGCAGTTTCAGGCTCGTGTCGTAGGTCACGGCAACGATTTTCGAGGCGTTGTTGAGGTCGATTTTCTCGCCCTTCTCGAAGCGATACACCACGTAGCGGTTCACCACGTCGCCCCATTTCTTGCCCCTCGGCTGCTTCCATGTGAGCACGGGGCCGTTGGGCGTCCAATCAACCTTCACGCGCTTCGCCTTTTTCGGCGATTTCTTGTCGATAAAAGGCATCAGCGGCTGCAGTGCGGGCGTTTTCCAATAGTTGTTGCGCAGGGCGTGGCCGTAGTTTCCCACGTTATCGACCGCAGCTTTCGCATACCACAGCACCGTTCCGTTCACGTTTTTCATCTGCTGATGCAGGCGTCGCTTCGCCGGCAGCTGGTGGCTGTTCGGGTTCAGCGGGTCGGCGTGTTTCACCGTGCGCTCCACGTCTTCGCCTATGAATAGCGGACGATTTGCCGCATAGCGGTTCCACCATGCGATGAGCGTCTGATAGTCGGCCGTTTTGTGGCCGATTTCCCAATAAATCTGTGGCACACAATAGTCTATCCAGCCGTTGTTCACCCAGAGGAGCACGTCGGCGTAGAGGTCGTCGTAGTTTTGCAGTCCGGCGGTCTCGCTGCCCATTTTCGGGTCGTTGCGCCTGTTGCGATAGATGCCGAAGGGCGACACGCCGAACTTCACCCACGGTTTTTCCTTCTTGATGGTCTCGTTCAGCTGCTTGATGAACAGGTTCACGTTGTAGCGGCGCCAGTCGCCACGGTCGCGTATGCCGTTGTTGAATCGGGCATATTCGGCATCGTCGGGAATGGACTTTCCGGCCACGGGATAGGGATAGAAATAGTCGTCGATGTGGAAGCCGTCGATGTCGTAGCGGCGCACGATGTCTTGCGCCACCGCGCAGATGTAGTCGCGGTTTTCCTTCAGTGCAGGGTTCAGCACGAGCAGGTCGTCGTATTCGAACACGCGCTCAGGATGGCGCACCCCGATGTGGCTTCGCGCCAATTGTTTCGTGGTTTTCGTGCGGGCGCGATACGGATTGATCCACGCGTGGAGCTCCATTCCGCGCTTGTGACACTCAGCAACCATCCACTCCAGCGGATCCCAGAACGGCACGGGAGCCTGTCCCTGCACACCCGTCAGAAAGCGGCTCCACGGCTCGTAATCGCTCTTGTAGAGGGCGTCGCACTCGGCCCGAACCTGAAAAATGATGGCATTTACGCCGTCTTTCTGCAATTCGTCGAGCTGATAGCGCAGCGTCTGCTGCATTCGCTGGGTTCCAACGCCCTGAAACTGTCCGTTCACACACTGAATCCACGCACCCCGGAACTCCCTTTTCGGAGCCGTCTGGGCAACAGAAATGCTGGCTGTGCCAAGAAGCACCGCCAGCATCATAATTTTCAAGTTATTCTTCATTTCACTGATTTAGAATTTATAGCCGAGCGTCAGAAGCACCTGATGACGCTTGTTGTTGACATTCACGGGGTTGCAGACGTTGTCCTCGTCTGGATAATTCTCGTCCCAATAGTTCATGAAGGGCGAGAATTCGCCGCTCGTCGAGTTGTACTGATAGGCCAGATCCACGTTGAACTGTCCTGTGGCGTAGCCCAGTCCGCAGGTGATGCGGTTTGTGGCCTTCCAGTTGGTGTAGTCGGTGGCGGAGCTGTAGTAGCTGCCGTTCGACTGCAGCGTGCCGTCCTTGAAACCCTCCTTTTTGTACATCGGACTGACGTAATTGTAGCCGAAACGCACGGCGATGGCGGGGTCGGGCTTGTATTCCAGACCCACTTTCAGCGTCGAAACGCCCTTCAGGGTCTGCTTCGTGTGGCCGTTCATGATGCGGTCGCTCTCGCTACTGTCGTAGTAGCCGCCATTCCAATAGTCGTAATAGCGTCCAGATACGTTGCGCGTGTCGAGGTGGGCATAGTCGGCATATTCATAGCCTGCACCGATGGCAAGGAAATTGCCCACGGTATGGCCGAGGCTCAGGCCGAATTTCCACGGCGTGTAGAGCTTGAAATTGTAGCTCTCGCCGTTCGACACGTTGGCTCCGGTGTTGTCGAAGACGTGTGTGCTATTCGAAGTCTTCAGGTCGTACCACGTCGGCGTGGCAATCGACAAACCGATGCGGAAGGGTGAAAACTCCACGGGGCGGATGATGGCACCTGCGATGATGCTGGCACCCGTACCGTTGATTTTTCGTTCGTCGCCCACGGTCATCGTGTAGTTTCCGTTCGGACCTTGCAACTGCTCGGTGTATTCGCCATAATGACGGTAATTGATATTCTTCAGGCCGACGGTCAGACCGAGATAAACGCGGTCGTTGATGTTGCCGCTGATGTTGAAATCGAATTCGCCGACGTAGCCCTTGTGCGCACGGTCAAGATTGTAGGCCGTTGCGGGGTCGTAGAACCACATGTTTTTATCCTTATCGTAGTTCAGGTTGCGAGCGTAGATGTCGTCAAGCTGGTTGCACGATATGAAAGGACTGTTGAAGTCTGGCACACCTTGGTCGTTTGCCTTGAAAAGAAGACCATTGGCCTGCTTGTTGTAGGTCAGCTTGTTCTGCGACGCGTTGTTCAGCTTGTCGGCTGCCGAAAGGATGAAGTTGAAATTCCGGCTCTTGTGGTAGTTGAACGCGAAGTTCAGAAACGAGTTTCTTCCCGTGCGGGCAGCATAGACGAAGCCTACTTGGTCGAAGCTCATATTGGTTTTGTTGCCTTCCGAGAAGTTGGCGGCATCCTGCTGCGAGACGAATCCAAACGAGATGTTGGCCGTCGGTTTGCGGAACAGTCCGATACCAGCCGGATTCGACGAAATGGTAGAAATGTCGGCTCCGAGCGCTTCCATCGCGCCACCCATACCCACGTAGCGAGCCGTTCCGTTCAGGTCGTCGGCGGCAATCTTCGCATTTTCATACGTTTCCTGCGCCAGCATAGGCATTGCTGCGAACGCCATTGCCACAATCACAAAATATTTCTTCATAGCTGTATATATTCTATTTAAAATGAAAATTGTAAATTGTTAATTGAAAATTGTAAATTGCCTTTAGCGTCTGCCGCCGAAGCCGCCGCCACCACCGCTGCGACTGCCGCCACCGCCACCGCTGAAGCCGCCTCCGCCGCCGCTGAAGCCACCTCCGCCGCCGCTACGCGAGCCACCATAGGTGCTGCCGCCGAAGCCAGAAGAGCTGGAACGCTGCGGGGAACTGTAGCTGTCGCTCGACGACCTGCTGCGACTGGAGTCGTAGCCCGTGCGCGAACCGCCAAAGTTGCCACTGGAATTGCTGTAGGAGCCATTCGACGGACGTCGTGCAGCACGGGAACCCGACGAACCACTACCACGCGATCCGAAGTTGCCCGAGCGCGAGCCACCGAAAGTGCCGCGAGCATAGGTGTGGGAGTTGCCGTTCACGGTGCCACGCGGGCCGTTGAAGGAGGGACGGCCGTGGTTGCGCGTTCCCGACGGGCCGCGATAGACGTAGCCGCCGATAGGATAATAGGGATGATATCCCCAACCCCAATAGTGATGATGGAAGGGATAGTACCAGCCGTAGTACCAAGGATCATACCAACCGTACCAGCCATACCAGCGGTAAGGGTAGAACCAAGGGTCGTACCACGGATAGAAACCGAACGGATGCCAGCCCCAGCGGTCAGCAAACCACGGGTCGTACCAGTCATAGTAGTCGTCCCAGCGACTCATCCGACGGCTACAAATGTATTCGTCATCATGCGAATAGTCTCCCTGCGGCGACATCCACAGCGTATCCACGTAAGTGCTGTCGGGGTAGAGTCCCGTTCCGGCCTGAAACTCGATGATGTCGTTGCCCAGCGAGTCGGTGCCGATTTTCTGGTAGCTGCTGCGTAACTTGCCACGTCGGTTGTACTCATCGACGTCGCGCATGGGCCGACCCGAATAGTAGGGACTTGCCGCAATATTCTGTACAGAGGAGCTTGTCACCTCGGCCTTTCTCTTCGAAGGGGAAAAGTAAAGGTCGTCGTCCTGAGCCATCATCGAAAGAGGCATTGCTCCAGCGAGGACGAATAACAAAAACAATTTTTTCATCATCATTCTAACTCCTTTTTTAGTTAATATTCTGTTCGTTGTGAACGGGCGGAAAACCGGTTTTCCACGCTTCACACTGCAAATTTACGATAAAATTACATGCAAAATTAAGGAAAAACCCTAAACCGTGATAGGTTTTTCCCTATTTTTTTTAATTTTGCAGTGAAATTTAACGAAAACAAGATGAAATACTACGCAGTAAAATTCAAAATCGACGGCGCGCCCGAATTGTTGCAGACGGCTCGCGAACTGCTGGCTGACGACGTCGTGGAGGCAGGTTTCGAGTCGTTTGAAGATGCCGAACAAGGGCTTGTGGGCTACGTGCAGGCGGAGTTATTCAATCGCGAATCACTCGACCACGCGATTTCAACCTTTGTGATGCCCGAAGTCGCCATTTCCTACACCATCGAGGAGGTGGAGCCGAAAAACTGGAACGAAACGTGGGAAAACGAGGGCTTCGACCCCATTTTCATCGGCGACCGCTGCGTCATCTACGACGCGCGACGCCTCTCTCCCACTCCACTGTCCTCGCTCATGGCACCGCTGCGCATCGGCATCGAGGCGCAGATGGCCTTCGGTACGGGCACGCACGAAACCACCCGCCTGATGGTCGCCCAACTGCTCGACGCGCAACTGAGCGGAAAGCGCGTGCTCGACTGCGGCTGTGGCACGGGCATTCTCGGCATTGCGGCCTCGAAACTCGGAGCCGAGGAGGTGGTGGCCTACGACATCGACGAGTGGAGCGTGGAAAACACGCGCCACAATGCTGCGCTCAACGGCGTTGAGAACCTGCAAGTGCTGCACGGCGATTCTCGGGTGCTCTCGCACGTGAGCGGCGTGTTCGACCTTGTTCTCGCCAACATCAACCGCAACATTCTCCTTGCCGACCTGCCTCACTTCGCCGATGTGCTCTCGTCGTCGGGTCAGCTTCTTTTGAGCGGTTTTTACCAAGAGGACGCGCCCCTGCTCGTGGCTGAAGCCGAGCGAAACAGGCTACAACTTCTCCACAAAGCTGGCGAAAACGGCTGGGCCTGCCTTGTATTCGGTCGAAAATAATTGAAGTCGTTGGAAAAAGTGAGCAGCCGTTGCGTCAGTCGTCTTCGCTGCCGATGGTGAGCTTCTTCAGGTCGTAGTAGGAGCCGTTGTAGATGTTGAAATCGACGTAGCCCTTGATGCCGGGCAGCCGGCCCACGTCGGTGTGTTGCCAGAATTTCCACATCCCTTTGTACTCCACCCTTTCCACGTAGTAATGGGCAATCCAATAGGGATAGTCGTCGAAAACGGGCGCACTCAGGTAGGCTTCCTTGAACTTGTGATAGGTGTAGAGAATGGGTTTCACGTGGTAGCGGTCTTCCACGATGTGGAGCCACGTGAGCACGTCGCGCTGAAAGTCTTCCACGGAGCGGTCTTTCGGCTTGTGTTCGATGTCGAGCACGGGCGGTAGGTCGCCTTTTTCCAGCTTCACCTTGCTCAGGAAATAGTTCGCCTGGTCGCGTGGCGACGACTTGTTGCTCCAAAAATGGTAGGCTCCGCGAATGAAACCGTGTTCGCGGGCTTCGTAGAAATATTCGTCGAACTTCTCGTCGAGCATCGAGGAGCCCTCGGTCGATTTGATGATGATGAACCGCAGCGGACAGCCCTCGATGCGGGCGTGGCGCAACTTGTCCCACTCGATTTCCTCCTGATAGTGGGAAATGTCGATGCCGTGAATCTCAAAGCCATCCGGATAGCGTGCGTCTCCGTAGAGCGCACGCCACCGGAAGCCTGTGGGACCAACGAAAAACGTGTAGAACAACCACACATAGACAACGGAGATGCCGATGCCTCCCACCCACCAGGCCCAGCGAGGGAACTGGCGGTGCTGCGCGGTCTTTTTCTGACGACGTTTCTTCTTCATTTATTCAGGAGTTCGGGAGTTACAGGAGTTCAGGAGTTCAGACAATACCATTTTCGCACCTCCGCACCTTCGTACCTCCGAAAATTATTCCTGTTCGAGCGCCAACGTGCAGGTGGGACGGTCGCAAACCGACGACGGACCCCAGTACTGAATCGGGCCCGGATAGATGTAGCACGTTTCCTTCGCCCACTGCTCGCGCTGCGCGGCAAAGGTCTTGAAGGGCTTGCCGTCGAGTTCCACGAGTGCCTTGCGAATCACGGGCTTCATCTCGCCTGCCCTGCGCTCCATGTTCATCATCATCGTGATGGGCAC
>DFHC01000060.1 GCA_002372575.1 bacterium UBA3734
GTCGATGCCCACGATGGCGTTGGCACCGAGTTCTCGGGCGCGTTCTGTCATCTCCTGCATCGAAGTGTCTTTGGCTTCGCGCAGCACGTGCTCGTAGGAGCTGCTCCGACCGCCCACGAAATCGCGGATGCTGGCCTTGATGTCTTTCCAGAAATTGGCTCCGATGATGGTTTCGCCAGTCACCACGCCTTTGTACTCACGAATTTGACGCCCCTCAATGGTCGGGGTTGTCGAAAGAATCATTTCCATAACTTTTAACTCTTTTAACGTTTAACTTCTTAACCCTTTAACGTTTAACTCCTTAACCCTTTAACTCTTAATCCTCACCCGAAATCTCCCCCGACCCAAAACAGCGGTGGAAATCGCGGTCATAAACCACGCAGAACTGCCCGGGAGCCACGCCCTGCACCCAGCGGTCGGCATGCATCAGGTAGCGGCCGTCGCCGAGGTCGTCGGCAGTGCCGATGAAAAAGTCGGGCGTGTGGCGCACCTTGAATGTCACCTCGCGGGGCAGCGGCTTGCCCGTGGGCGTGAGGAAATGGAAATCCTTGATGGGAAACTCCATGCGATGCGCCTTGATGGGCTCGTAGCCTTTAACGACGTATAAAATGTTTCGTTCGATGTCTTTTTTCACCACGTTCCATGGTCCGCCGCCCAGTCCGAGGCCCTTGCGCTGGCCGATGGTGTGGAACCAGTGGCCTTTGTGTTGTCCGAGAATCTGATTGGTTTCAATGTCGATGATGTCGCCGGGCTGTTCGCCGAGATAGCGGCGCAGATAGTCGTTGTAGTTGAGTTTTCCGAGGAAGCAGATTCCCTGCGAGTCCTTCCTATGGGCGTTTACGAGGTGTTCGCGCTCGGCAATGGCCCGAACCTCCTCTTTCCGCAGGTGGCCGATGGGGAAAAGTGCCTTTTGCAGCTGCCAGTCGTAGAGTTGCGCAAGGAAATCGGTCTGGTCTTTCACCAAATCTGGGCTTGTGCAAAGCCATTTCAAAGGACGATTGCCGGTTTCGGTGGCCTCCCCTAATTGGGGGAGGTTGGAGGGGGCTTCGATTTCCGTCTGTGCATAGTGACCCGTGGCGATGAGGTCGTAGTCGTGGCCGCGCTTGCGGTCGAAAGCTCCGAATTTGATGAGGCGGTTGCACATCACGTCAGGGTTGGGCGTGCGACCGTTGCGCACGGAATCCATCGTGTAGCGCGTCACCTCGTCCCAATAGTCGCGATGGCAATCTACCACCTCAAGCCCCACGCCGTAGCGTCGGCAGAGCGTCGTGGCCATCTCCAAATCCTCCTCGGCGGCGCAGTCCCATTCGTCAGATCCGTCGTCCTCGGGACCGATGCGAATGTAGAAACAGTCGGGGCGTATGCCCTGCTCCGTCAGCAGATGCAGCGCCACGGCACTATCCACGCCGCCCGAAAGCAGCAGTGCAACGCGTTTCTGATGGAGATTTTCAGTTTTCATGCTGCAAAAATACGAATAAAAATGAAGATTTGGAATAAAAATGGATAGAAATTGGCAAAAAAAGTGTACCTTTGCACCCGATTTCCGCATTGATGCGGATTTTTACAACAGGGGTACTTGCTCAACCCCCTTTAACAAAACAAGAAATATGAAAAAAAACACTTTACCGTCTGCGGATTCGGTGATTATCTACTCCGGCGGACTCGATTCCACGACGCTCCTCTACGAAGAGCAGCGACGCATTGCCTTGGCCGTTACCTTCGACTATGGCAGCAATCACGGCATTCGCGAACAGGAATGCGCGCGCTACCACTGCCAACGCCTTGGCATCGAACATCTTGTGATTAACCTCAGTTTCATGGGGCAGTACTTTTCCTCGTCGCTCACGAGCGGTGCCGACGCCATCCCCACGGGCAGCTACGACGCTGAAAACATGCGCTCCACCGTCGTGCCGTTCCGCAATGGAATCATGCTTAGCGTGGCTTGCGGACTGGCCGAGAGCCGCGGCCTGAAGCGCGTGCTGATGGCCAACCACGGCGGCGACCACGCCATCTATCCCGACTGTACGCCGCACTTCGTTGAGACGATGAATGCGGCCATGCAGGCAGGTACCTACGAGGGCGTCGTCTTAGACTCGCCCTACACCCATCTCACGAAGGCCGACATCTTGCGACGGGGCGCGCAGCTCGGCATCGACTATGCCCACACGTATTCTTGCTATTGCGGCAACGAAATCCACTGCGGTCGCTGTGCCACGTGTGTGGAACGGCGCGAGGCTTTCGCCCAGACGGGCATCGAGGACCCTACGCAGTATGATGTTTAAAAAACGAATTCCAAAGTCATGTATTATATCCAGAAAACCATAGAAATTTCGAGTGCACACCGTCTGCAACTCGACTATCCCAGCAAGTGTACGCAGTTACACGGTCATAACTGGACTATCACCGTCTATTGCCGTGCCCGCGAGCTCAACCACAACGGCATGGTGGTCGATTTTACGGAAATCAAGCGACTCATCAAGGGACCGCTCGACCACAAAGTGCTCAACGACGTCATTCCCTGCAACCCCACGGCCGAGAACCTCGCCCGCTGGTGTTGCGAGCAGATTCCCTGTTGCTATCGCGTGGATGTGAAAGAGAGCGAGGGCAACGTGGCCACCTACGAAATCGACGAGTGATGCGCGTAAACGAGATTTTCCATTCGCTTCAAGGCGAGGGCTACAATAGCGGCACACCCGCCGTCTTCATCCGTTTCAGCGGATGCAATTTGCAGTGTCCGTTTTGCGACACGCAGCACGAGAGCGGCACGGAAATGACCGAGCAGGAAGTCGTCGAGGCCGTAAAATACCTCGCTCCTCGCTCCTCGCTCCTCGTCGTCACTGGAGGAGAACCCGCGCTGCAGCTCACTGCGTCGCTCGTCGATGCGTTGCATGAAATCGGGAAACGAGTGGCCGTGGAGACCAACGGAACGCTGCCGCTGCCGCCGAATGTCGATTGGATTACGCTCTCGCCCAAAAACGCATGGCTGGGCGACGAGGCTATGCCTGTGCTCACCCGCGCCGACGAGCTGAAAGTGCTCTACGACGGCTCTTGCGACCCTTCCGTCTTCGATTCCATCGTCGCCACTCACCGCTTCCTGCAGCCGATGGACACGGGCGACGCTAACCGCAACGCCGACCTGATGCAACAAGCCGCCGACTACTGCTTGCAGCATCCGCAGTGGCGACTCTCCCTTCAGATTCATAAAATCTTAAACATACGATAATCTCATGGAAAGAAACCAAGAACATCTGCAGCAATTAGGCCAAAAAGTCCAAATTCCTGCCGACTACGCCCCCGAAGTGCTCGAAACCTTTGAAAACGTCCATCCCGACAACGATTATTGGGTGCGATTCAACTGTCCGGAGTTCACGACGCTCTGTCCCATCACGGGGCAGCCCGATTTCGCTGAAATCCGCATCGCCTACGTGCCTGCCGAGCGCATGGTGGAGTCGAAAAGCCTGAAACTCTATCTTTTCTCGTTCCGCAACCACGGCGATTTCCACGAAGACTGCGTGAACACGATTGTGAAAGACCTTGTGCGACTGATGCAGCCGAAATACCTCGAAGTGCGCGGCCTGTTCACGCCACGCGGCGGCATCAGCATCTGGCCCTACGCCAACTATGGGCAGCCCGGCACGAAGTGGGAACAGCTTGCCGAACAGCGGCTGATGCAGCAGGAATAAAATAGAGAAAAAAGATTAGTTTTTCATCGCTCGGCGCAGGCGTTCTTCGGCCTTCTGTCGGGCGATTTTGTTGATGTCGTCCTTGTTCGTGTGGCGATAGTAGCTGCGCGTTGCGCCCTCGCTACCGAGCACGAGCGAGTCGCCGCGCAGGTAGAGGATGTCGCAGGTGTCGTTGCGCGTGCTCACCATCTCCATTTCGTCGCTGTCGGCCTTGCGGCGGAAGTCGCCGCTGGTCATCACGAGCTTGCCGTTGAGAATGTGCCACTCGGTGAAGAAGCGCAGCTGCGGATATTCCACGGGACTCTTGCTCTCCAGTGCGCTCTCGGGCCTGACGTAGCCCACGCTCTGCGCCGTCCATTGGCGTTTGAGCGAGAAACCGTATTCGCGCGGAATGAAGTATTCTTGTTTCACGGAGTCGGGCACTTCGCGAACGAGCCGCGGCATCACCACGTAGCACCACGTGCCCTTCAGCTCGTCGAGGTCCACCACGAGGTCGGCCACGGTCGAGTCCTCGGCGTTGCGCACGAGGCCAATCCAGTCGCCCACGCTCAGGCTGCCGTGGACTTTCTGTCGGCGATGCGCCTCGATGACGTTGTAGCTGACGGGGTCGCGTCCGTCGGTCGGCAGCAGCACGACCACGGAGTCGCCCGAGCCCTCGCAGGCCAGCCCGTAGATGGTGCTGTCGCCCTCGAGCAGCAGTTCTTCGCTTGTTTTTCCCTCGGAGCTCGGCGAGGCCATTTTCTCCTCTTGGCTTTTCTGTCCGCAGGCGAAAACGAGGCCGCAAAACAGCAGAATAACGATAGATTTCTTCATTTCTTTAAAAGATCTTTTCTATTTTCAATCCATGCAACCATATTTCGGCACAATTCAGAGAATCCCTTTCCGGCCTGATAGCCCTTATTTTGCTTTTTTTCATGACGGACAAAATGCGGCATAAGTGGCTGAAAAATTCCGCCAGAATCTTCAAACGAGTGAGTGACGCTATCAATGGCGATGCTGTAGTAGTCGAGGTGTCTGTTTTCCATCAAAAATCGCTCTAAACCCTCTTGGTTTTCTTTGTATCTCATCAGGTTGTCATCTTTGGCATAGGCGATGAATACAGGACATTTTATAGTCGGAAAATAATCAGCCGGATTATATCGTATAAAGGCCAAATAGCGTTTGTCCTCTTCCGGTCTCCTGAAAACGTCCTTCACATACTCGTCTTCGCTTTGCTTGCCAAAGAAACTCTCCTTGCCGAGTTTTTGGGTTTCGTTTTCCCTGTAAAATCTTCGGGCCTCTGCTCTAAGTTTAGAAAAGGCCGTTTCATTGTCAGGATTGTTTGCAAGGATGTGAATCGTTCGATATAGGTTGTATTTAAATAGCTTCATCTTCTGTGTAGGCACAATATGGGACAAGTATTCTAATCTTGAAACTTGTTGTGAATATGCGAATTGCTCTCCTGACAGACCGGAAGTTGCCAATAACAGCAGGAATTTCACTTCGGGATTTCGTGCTGTTTCAACAATGGATATGCTTCCTCCTTCACTGTGTCCGACAAGCCCGATTGGACGGTTCTGATTCTTTTTTAAGAAAGCTATTGCATCGTGCAAATCATCTGCTCCGTCGTGTATGGTATATCGTCCGTCGTTGGGTTCTGAGTTGATGGTATCGGAAAAATTACGGTTATCGTATCGGAACGTGGCGATTCCGTACTTGTTCAGCGTGTCGGACAAGGCTTTGAAAAAGCCCCTGTAGTCTCTGCTTATTGGTTGCGGAGGGCTGACCAATACCAATAATGGTGCATTTGGAATTAAATTTTCAGGCTCGGACAGAACACCTCTCAAGGTCATTTTACCATTGAGAATGGAAAAGTCGATTTCGGTTGTTTTTGTTCCCTTTGAACATAATAACAGCGGAGTGCATATCAATAAAATGATTATACTTAGTCTTTGCATTGTTCTTGTTGTTGCCTCCATACACCTTCTATTTTGTAATTCACTTGCAAAGATAAAACAAAATAGCGAAACCGCCAAGGCTTTCGCAGGAATTTTGTGCGGGAAACCAAAAGATGCGACGTTCAAGGGCGTCATGCGCCACCCCTCTCCTGACGGACAAGTTCTATGGCTTCTTTGCCCGTGAGGTGTTCGATGTCCATTCGGATGATGAGCATACGGTCAAACCCTTTTTCTATTTCTTTCTGAAGGGCTTCCTCTTGGTTGGGGTTGTATTTTCGCCCTAACATTTGCGTCGCGGTCAGTTTCTCGGCGGGGTCGGAAAGAATCTTGATTCGCCCGAAAGCAATGATGCTCCTGAAGTACGTCGTATATTCGTCGCCGTGGACTTCATCCTTGTCAATGATGCAGAACGAGGCTTTCCCGTACTTGTTTATTGCATCAATTTTGTGGCCTGACAGGGCACTGTGAAAGAAGAGGCAGTTGTTTGCATACACGTAGCTAATGGGCACGGCATAGGGATAGTCGCCATCGCCGAGCAATGCCAGCGTTCCGGCAGTTGCGCGGTTTAGAATTTCCAGACATTTTTCCGTGGAAAGCTGTTGTCGCTTCCTTCTCATTTCCCTGAATTCCATTTATGAAATGCTTTTAAGTCCGATGATGGATATGATTAGTGTGCTAAGGAAAAACAGCCTCCAAAACGTGGCAGGCTCTTTGAAGATGAAAATGCCAACGACGACGGCACCAATGGCTCCAATTCCTGTCCAGACGGGATAGGCGGTGCCGATGGGCAGGGTTTGCGTTGCTTTGGCCAGTAGGACGGCGCTCAGCACGTAGAAGAGCGCAAATCCGCCAATCCACGACCACCACTCGCTGCCATCTACGCCTTTTGTCTTTCCCAGACAGTAGGTAAATGCCACTTCGCAAATTCCCGCAACAATAAGAATAATCCAGTTCATAGTCGTATGATGCTTTGAGATTGATGCTGCAAAAGTAAGACAAAAATGCGGAAAAGCCAAGGCTTTCACACGAATTTTGTGTAGAAAACTTAAAAAGTTTGGTCGCCTTGTTTTTTTTGCGTAATTTTGCGACCTCAATTGTAAAACTATGGTCAAAAAACAATTCCACCGCCATTTTCCGACGAAAGGCATTCCGTTGTATTGGATACTTTTCGCCTATCTTGTTGTAGGCTATTTCTATCCGTTTATCGGCTTTGTTGCCTTGATTTGTATGTTAGGTCCCGTGCTGACCTCGATTTGGAAGGGTCGTTACTGGTGCGGGAATGTCTGTCCGCGCGGTAATATGTACGACCGCCTGCTGTCGCGCTATTCGCCGCATCGCCCCATCCCGTCCTTTGTGCGCACTTTCGGCTTCCGACTTTTCGCCGTATTTTTCATCCTCACCGTTTTCGGCGTGCAGTTCTACCTCGGATGGGGTGACTGGAACGCAATGGGAAAGGTGTTCTGGAATATTATCCTCCTGACCACCATCGTGGGCATTGTCCTTTCTTTTGTCTATGCTCCGCGGACGTGGTGCTCGTTTTGTCCAATGGGAACGATTTCGTCGTGGGTCGCACCGCGCAGGATACCTTTTTCCAAGAGCTATAAGAGCATACACGTGAGCAGCGATTGCCAGATGAAGTGCAAAAGTTGTGCTCGTGTGTGCCCAATGCAACTGACACCCTACGACTGTCGCGGACAGGAGCTCGGTTACCTGAACCCAGACTGCATCAAATGCGGCAAATGCGTGATGGCATGTCCTACGAAAATCATGTCAATGCGCATGGAAAGGTAGAAAATGGAAATATTAACAATAAAAATGACAATATGATGAAAAAGAAGATTCAATTCAGTCTCGTCTATCGTGATATGTGGCAGAGCTCAGGCAAGTTCCAGCCACGGAAAGACCAGTTGGAGCGCATTGCTCCGGTGATTATCGAAATGGGCTGTTTCGCCCGTGTGGAAACCAATGGCGGTGCCTTCGAGCAGGTGTGTCTGCTGGCAGGCGAGAACCCCAACGACGCTGTTCGTGCGTTTTGTAAGCCGTTCAACGAGGTGGGCATCAAAACCCACATGCTCGACCGTGGTCTGAACGCGCTGCGAATGTATCCCGTGCCCGACGATGTGCGCGCCCTGATGTACAAGGTGAAACACGCGCAGGGTGTCGATATTCCGCGTATTTTCGACGGTTTGAACGACACGCGCAACATCATTCCTTCCATCAAATGGGCGAAAGAGGCTGGCATGACACCGCAGGCCACGCTCTGCATCACGACATCGCCCGTGCACACGCTCGACTACTATATGGCGATTGCCGACGAGGTGGTGGCAGCAGGTGCTGAGGAAATCTGCTTGAAAGACATGGCGGGCATCGGTCAGCCGGCGTTCTTGGGCCAACTGACGAAGATGATTAAGACGAAATATCCCGACATCATCATCCAATACCACGGCCACAGCGGTCCTGGACTGTCGATGGCTTCGATTCTCGAAGTCTGCGAAAACGGTGCCGACATCATCGACACCGCCATTGAACCGCTGTCGTGGGGCAAGGTGCATCCCGACATCATTTCGGTGCAGTCGATGCTGAAAAACGAGGGCTTCGACGTGCCTGAAATCAATATGAATGCCTATATGAAGGCTCGTTCGCTCACGCAGGAATTCATCGACGACTGGCTCGGCTACTTCATCAACCCGGGCAACAAGCACATGTCGTCGCTCCTGCTCGGCTGCGGACTGCCGGGTGGCATGATGGGCTCGATGATGTCTGACCTCGGCGGCATCATGGGCGTCATCAACAAGGAACGGCAGAAGAAGGGCGAGCCCGAACTTTCGACCGACGACATGCTCGTGAAGCTCTTCAACGAGGTGGAATACGTGTGGCCGCGCGTGGGCTATCCACCGCTGGTGACGCCGTTCTCGCAATACGTGAAGAACATCGCGCTCTTCAACCTGCTCACGCTCGAACAGGGCAAGGGACGCTACGTGATGATGGACGACTCCGTCTGGGGAATGATTCTCGGAAAGAGCGGAAAGGTGCCCGGCGAACTGGCTCCCGAAATCGTGGAACTGGCCAAGAAACAAGGCCGCGAGTTCGTTACGGCCGACCCGCGCACGTTCTATCCCAATGCGCTCGACGATTTCCGCAAGGAAATGGACGAAAACGGCTGGGAATACGGTCCCGACGACGAAGAACTCTGGGAACTGGCGATGCATCCCGAGCAATATCGCAACTACAAGAGCGGTCAGGCGAAGAAAAACATGCTTGCCGACCTCCAGAAAGCGAAAGACGCGGCGCTGGGCGCAAAACTCTCGCCCGAGGAACTCAGCGCATTCAAACACGCAAAAGCCGATGCACTCGTGGCTCCCGTGAAGGGGCAGCTCTTCTGGGAATTCGGCGGCGACGGCGAGGCTGTGGCCACCGTGGAACCGCACATTGGCAAGGAATACAAAGAGGGCGACACGTTCTGCTACATCGTGGCCACGTGGGGTGAAATCGTCACCGTGCCGGCAGCGTTGGGCGGAAAACTCGTCGAAATCAATGCCAAACAGGGCACGAAAGTGGCGAAAGGCGACGTGATTGCCTACATTGAGCGTCCTTCTGAAAAATGATTCCCCAAATTATCAACTATTACTACGGCGAGGGCAGCAGCGAACTGAAAGAGCTGTTGCTCTCGCACAGCAGAGCCGTGGCCGACAAAGCCCTGCAAATTTGCGACGCGCACCCTGAATTCGGTCTCGACCGCGATTTCATCGAGGCAGCCGCCATGCTCCACGACATCGGCATCATTCGCTGCGATGCCCCCAAAATCCACTGCCACGGCACCGAACCCTACATCCGCCACGGCATTCTTGGTGCCGAGATGCTGACCTCGCTTCGACACTCTCTGTCGAACAGCGATTTTTCATCCATATTTTTTTTAAAAGGAAAGGGAGAAAATTTGGAGGGGGCTGCCCGAATCTGCCGCCGCCACACCGGAGCCGGAATTTCTCGCGCTGAGGTCATCGCGCAGCAGCTTCCGCTTCCGCTTCCCGACGACGGCAGCGAGCCCTATATGCCCGAAACCCTCGAGGAAAAACTCATTTGCTACGCCGACAAATTCTTCTCGAAAACTCGTCCCGACCACGAAAAAACCTATGAGGAGGCCGAGCGCAGCCTTCTGAAATTCAGCGAGGATGGGGTAAGGCGCTTCCGCGAGTGGCACGAACTGTTCCGTTTTTCGTGACTTTCCTCTAAAGAAAATTGAAAATTCTTTAACGACTGGCCTATAATTCGAGAATTATGCCTAAATTTGCACGCTGAATGAGACGAACGACATTCGTTTTCCTGATGCTGGCAGCCTTGATGCTGATTTTAGGCAGTTGTCGGCACGGATTGCAACAGACGCTGACGAATATGGTTTCCGACCTTGGAAACGCTGTTCCAGACGAGCGGGCTGAAGTGGCGGACACTTCGGTTCGGGCTGTGGCCGTGCCTGACGTTGAGCCCCGAAAAGATGTTGCCGAAACCGTCTCAACAGAGATTTCCGAACCCACTCCAAAAGATTCGATCGTACCGACGACTTCACCGCGCGAGGAAGAGAGCTCGACAGCGCAAGACTCCGTTTCTGCACCCGACCGGCAGCCCGACGTGGCCGTCGTGGACACCACGAAGATGGACTCGCTCGAGCTGGCCGTGTATCGCCATAATCGCGCCGTCGATGACAGCATCCGCCTCGACTCGCTCAACCGACAGCGCAAGGGCGGCATCGACGCGCCGGTGGAATACGTTGCCAGCGACTCCATCGTCTATTACGCGGGCTCGAAAATGGCATACCTCTACGGCCAGTCGAACGTGAAATACCAGAACATGGACCTCAAGAGCGAGCGCATCTACATGAATATGGACTCGAGTCTGGTTCATGCCACTGGCGTGCTCGACACGCTGGGAACGCTGCAAGGCACGCCCGTGTTCCAAATCGGCAGCGATACCTATGAAAACGACACGATGGCCTTCAATTTCAAGTCGAAAAGAGGCCTGATTCGCAACGTCTATACCGAACAGGAAGACGGTTTTTTGAGGAGTGAAATCTCGAAACGCACGGAAACGGGCGAGGTGTATCTGGCAAAAGGCCGCTACACAACCTGCGATGCCGATCATCCCGACTTCTACATTGCCATCTCGCGGGCGAAAATGCGTCCTGGCAAGGACGTGGTGTTCGGGCCGGCTCACCTCGTGGTGTGCGATGTGCCGCTACCTTTAGCCATTCCCTACGGCTTTTTCCCGTTTACGAAAAGCTATTCGAGCGGATTCATCATGCCGACCTACGGCGACGAGAGCGCCCGTGGCTTCTACCTGCGCGACGGCGGCTACTATTTCGCCATCAGCGATAAAATCGACTTGAAACTGCTCGGCGAAATCTATACGAAGGGTTCGTGGGGCATTTCGGCGGCTTCGAACTATCGCAAGCGATATAAGTATAACGGCTCTTTCTACTTTAGCTATCAAGACACGCGCACCGGCGACAAGGGAATGCCCGATTACCAGCGGCAGGAAAGTTTCAAAGTGCAGTGGAGCCACCGGCAAGACCCGAAGTCGAACCCCTACAGCTCGCTCGCGGCCAGTGTGAACTTCGCCTCTTCGAGCTACGAGCGGAACAACCTCACGTCGATGTATAATCCGCAGGCCATGACGCAGTCCACGCGCACCTCGTCGGTGTCATGGAGCACCACGTTCTCAAGCATCGGCCTGTCGCTCTCCTCGACAATGAACCTCGAGCAGAATATGCGCGACACCACCGTGTCGATACGACTGCCCGACCTGAACATCTCCATTTCGCGTTTCTATCCCTTTAAACGGAAAAAAATGGTGGGAAAAGAGCGTTGGTACGAGAAGATTTCGATGTCTTATACGGGACAACTTTCGAACTCCATCTCCACGAAAGAAGACCGACTGCTCAAATCGAACCTGATCAAAGACTGGCGCAACGGAATGCAGCACCAGATTCCCATTAGCGGCTCGTTCACGCTGTTCGACTATCTGAATATCACACCGTCGTTCAACTTCACCGACCGTATGTACACGTCGAAAATTATGCGCTCATGGGACAAAGACGCACAGAAAGAGGTGACCGATACCGTCTACGGCCTGCACAACGTCTATAACTGGAACCTTTCGCTTTCGGCCTCGACGAAACTCTATGGCTTCTACATCCCGTCGCGCAAGATTTTCGGTGACAAAATCGACCGCATCCGCCACGTCATCACGCCGACCCTCTCGTTCAGCTATGCACCCGACTTCGGAGCCGAGCGCTACGGCTACTACAAAACCTATCAAAAGACCGACGCCGACGGAAACGTCTCGCTCGTGCAGTACTCGCCCTTCCAGAATGCGCTCTACGGCGTGCCTGGCAGAGGAAAGTCGGGCAGGGTGACGCTGTCGCTCTCGAACAATATCGAAATGAAGGTGAAGGCCGGCGACACTGACTCGATTGACTACAAGAAAATCAGCCTTATCGACGAGCTCGGAGCCACGATGTCCTATGATCTGGCTGCCAAAGAACGTCCGTGGAGCGACCTCTCGGTGAATCTCCGACTGAAGCTCACAAAGAGCTATACGTTCAATCTGAATGCCGTGTTCTCGACCTATGCCTACGAGCTCGACGAGAACGGTCGGCCCTACCTCGGCACGCGCACCGAATACAGCTACGGCCGATTCGGGCGCTTCCAAGGCATGTCGCAGAACATTTCCTACACGCTGAACCCCGAAAAAATCAAGAAAATCTTCGGCGGTGGCGACAAGGACAAAAGTACGCGCGACACCGACCCCGACGACGGCATCGACACCGAACGCGAATCGAACATCGATGACACGATGGTCAACGGACAACGGAAGGGACGCCGACGCGGAAGCAACGGCATGGCCGAAACCGATGACGACGGCTACATGGCGTTCAAAATGCCGTGGTCCCTCACGTTCGGCTACGGAATCACGATGCGCGAGGACACCGATCCCGAAAAATTCAACAAAAAAAGGATGCGCTATCCCTATAAATTCACGCAGACGCTCAACGTCAGCGGTAATCTGCAGCTTTCCGAGGGCTGGAACATATCCTTCTCGTCGGGCTACGATTTCGAGAATAAAAAAATCTCGATGACAACGGCTTCGTTGCAACGAGATTTACATTGTTTCAATATGTCGTGCTCGGTG
>DFHC01000088.1:0-238 GCA_002372575.1 bacterium UBA3734
TTGGAAATCGAGCGGTGTCTTCACGCCCGTAAAGGCCAGTCGCAACAGGCCGTTGCGCAGCGTTTTCGGCAGCCACGGCGCAAACCCCTTCAGCACGAGGTTGAACTGCCGGTCTTGAAGCAGTTCCTCGAAGGCCTGCCTCATTTCGCTCGCTTCGTATGGGCGGATTTCGTCGTACATGACTCTCTAAAATTGGTTCTCAATGATTTCCGTGAGCACATCCTTGATGTCGAGGCCG
>DFHC01000088.1:420-2634 GCA_002372575.1 bacterium UBA3734
GGATGATGCCGTTGCAGTGCAGGACGTCGTAGATGCGCGAGGTTTCGGCTTGCAGCTCGGCGGTGAGCTCGGGCGAGATGCGGGCGGGCGTGATTTCATCGACCTGGCCGTTGTATTTCGCGTCGTAGTCGAAAAATTCGTTGAAGGTGACGACCTCTGTCACGGGGAAAACCACGCTTTTCTCCTTCGTCTTGTAGCAGCCCACAGTGACTTCGATGCCCTCCAGGAAGCATTCAATCATTGCCCGGTCGCATTGCATGAAGGCGTTTCTGAGCGCAGGCGCCAGCTGGTCGGCCTTTTTCACTTTCGACACGCCGAAACTTGAGCCGTCGGCCACGGGCTTCACGAAACAAGGCATTCCCAGCCGTTCTTCCACCTCGGCCTCGGAGAGCTTGTGCTCCTCGCCTCGGCGCACCAGAATGCTGTCGGCCACATTCACGCCGAAGCCTCGCAGGTAGTTGTTCAGCACGAATTTGTCGAACGTCATTGCCTCCACGAGCACCGAGCTGGTGGAGTAGGGCAGGTGGAGCAGGTCGAAATAGCCCTGCATGATGCCGTTTTCGCCCGGAGTGCCGTGGATGGTGATGTAGGCGTAGTCGAACCAGACGGTTTTCCCGTCGAACTTGAAGGAAAAGTCGTTTTTGTCGATTTTCGCCGTGCTTCCGTCGGGCAGGTTCACGTTCCAGTCGAGTCCTTTCACATCGACGACGAATACGTTGTATCGGTCGTGGTCGATGAAGGAATATAGTCCTTGTGCGGAGCGCAGCGACACGTCGTGTTCCGAGGAGTCGCCGCCGCAGACGATTGCGATAGTTCTTTTCATATTTTGAATTTTGATGGTTGATTTTTGAATGTTGAATGAAATTTTTATGAATGATGATTTTTGAATTTAAAAAGATTCTTGATTCTGATTGGCTGAGCCGTGGATATAGTTTTTCCATTTTTCGATGACCGCCTCCATATCGCTGGGCAGAGGCGAAGAGAAGTCCATCTGCTCACCCGTGACGGGATGGCGGAAACCAAGCGTCTGGGCGTGGAGCACCTGACGCGGACACAGCGCGAAACAGTTCTGGATGAACGCCTTGTAGGTTGATGAACGCTGACCGCGCAGAATCTCCGTGCCGCCGTAGCGCTCGTCGCAGAAGAGCGGGTGACCGATGTGGCGCATGTGGGCGCGAATCTGGTGCGTGCGCCCCGTCTCCAAGCGACATTCCACAAGCGTGGTGTAGCCGAAGCGTTCCACCACGTGCCAGTGGGTGACGGCGGGCTTTCCGATTTCACTGTCGGGCGGAAACACCATCATGCGCAGGCGGTCGTGCGGGTCGCGGGCGATATTCCCCTCGATGCGCCCCTCTTCCTCGGTGAAGTTGCACCACACGAGCGCGAGGTAGCTGCGATGCGTTTCGTGATTGAAGAACTGCACGCCGAGCCGCGACTTTGCCTCGGGCGTCTTTGCCACGACGAGCAGGCCGCTCGTGTCTTTGTCGATGCGGTGGACAAGACCCACCTCGGGGTCGTTGGCATCGAAGCGAGGGTCGTCTTTCAGGTGCCACGCCACGGCGTTGATGAGCGTGCCGTGGAAATTGCCGGCTCCCGGGTGCACCACCATGCCGGCGGGCTTGTCGATGACCATCAGCGCATCGTCTTCATAGACGATGTTGAGCGGAATGTCCTCGGCCTCGATGGTGGAGTCGTGGCGCGGGCGGTCGAGCATGAGCGTGACGATGTCGCCCGGGCGCACCTTGTAGTTGCTCTTCACGGGTCGCTCGTTCACGTGGACGAAGCCCGCGTCGACAGCCTTCTGGATGCGGTTGCGCGAGGAGCGTTGCATTTTCTCCTGCATGTATTTGTCGATGCGCAGCGGCGTCTGCCCTGGATCGACCTCGAAGCGGAAGTGTTCGTACAACTCTTGCGCGTCCAGCTCGTCAATGTAGCTCTCGTTCATGGTTTTCGATTTCAAACTCGTCCATTGTGTCGAGGGTGTCGATTTCGGGATAGATGGGGTCGATGTAGTTGATGGAGTCGGCGGCGTCGCGCAGGCCGTTGCCCACTTGGATGACCACCGAGTCTTCGATGGAGATCTTGTCGCCCGTGACCACGTTCTTGCCGCGTACGGTTACGCCATAGACCCAGTCCTTCTCGCCTGGGATGAACTCGGGCATGGCCAGTTTGAAGCCCATTGCCGAGAGTTTCGCCATGGCCTCGCGCAGCGAA
>DFHC01000088.1:2698-3329 GCA_002372575.1 bacterium UBA3734
ACTGTTGTCGATGATGTCGGGCAGCGTGATGGTGGGCGTGGTGAGCGCGTTCACCGTCAGGTAGATAATGCGTCCCGACTTCACTTTCTCGCCCGGCAGCACCGACTGCTCGAGCACCACGTCGGGCGGCAGCGTCTTCACGTAGCCCGTGTCGCTGACGATGACCACCAGTCCCATGTCGTCGAGGATGCGCTCGGCATCCTTCACCTTTTTGTTTTTCACGCTCGGCACCGTCAGGCTTTCGCCATGGTGGGTGTAAACGTCGAGAGCATATTTCACGCCCACGACGAGCAGCACCACCACCACGGCCATGGCCAGCAGGTTGCCCCAGAGGTAGCCGCTCTTGAATTTCCCAAAAAATTCTGATGTCTTCATGACCTTATTATATAAATATAGGTGCAAAGATACTGAAAACCCGTTGAAAAACCAAACGAAACGCCCATTTTTTCTGTTTTACAGACAACAAAAAGACAACACCGGCTGAATCTGTGCCCGTGCTGCCTTTTCTGTTCTCAATGTTTTGCCTCGGAATTATTTTCCGTGGTGCTCGTCGGATACCGTCAACTTCTTGCGGCCTTTTGCGCGGCGCGAAGCCAGTACGCGACGGCCATTCTTCGTTGCCATGCGCTCG
>DFHC01000107.1:0-27677 GCA_002372575.1 bacterium UBA3734
AGCCTCTTGCTTGGCCTTCTCCTCGTCCATGCCTTGGGCTACGAGTTCCTTGATCTCCTCGCGATAGTGCTTGTCGAAGGCCACTTAGTAGTCGCCGATGAGGTGGTCGCCTTTCTTGCCGCTCGACTCGGGCGTTTCGCCGTTGCCCCACTTCTGCCACGCGAGCATCGACTTACAGATGTGGATACCGCGGTCGTTGACGATGTTCGTCTTTACTACTTTCCAGCCGTTGGCCTCCATAATTTTCGCCAGCGACCAACCGAGCAGGTTGTTGCGGACGTGGCCGAGGTGCAGCGGTTTGTTGGTGTTGGGCGAGGAGTATTCAATCATACATAAGCCCCCCCCTACTGCCCCCGAGGGGGCTTCATTACCCTTGTTTTGGACATTTGTGTCCCCCTCGGGGGACGACAGGGGGGCTTTATAACCCCAATTCTCGTCATGGTCGATGTCGGCGAGCAGCTGTAGCCACGCCTGCGGAGCCACAACGAGGTTCAGGAAGCCCTTCACGACGTTGAAACCGCCCACTGCCTCGCTGCGATGCGCCACGAGCCACTGTCCGATGTCTTCACCGACCTGTTCGGGGCTTTTTCGCGCCATCCGCACAAACGGAAACGTCACCACCGTGAGGTTTCCCTCGAATTCGCTGCGCGTTTTCTGCAGCTGCACCTGATTTTCGGCCACGGTCTGGCCGTATAACTCACTCACGGCAGCCACGACGCCGCCCACAATTTGCTGTTCTATCATCATAATCTAATTTTTTCGTACCTCCGCACCTTCGTAACCCCGAATTTAGCGTTATCGGATAATCATTTTCTTGCCATTCACGATATAGATGCCAGGCTTCAGACCCGTGCGCAGGTCGAACACCGACACGCCGCGCTTCAGGAGCCGTCCGTTGATGTCATAGACGTCGGCGAGGCTGTTTTCGTCGAGCGTCTGGCGCTCCTTGATGTCGATGCCGTTGGTGTCGCCTGGATTGTCGCCGGCATCGTCGAACGAGTCGATGATGGGTGCGTCGTCGTCGGGAATGTCATACGCCGTGAGCTTGGAGAACACGCTCTGCGCCCTGTTGCGCAGCCATTTCTTCGCGTTTTCGGTTGTGGCCTTGTAGTTCAGGCCGTCGCCCCAATAGGCTTCGTTGGCGTTGCGCTCGAACGACGGACGGGCGTAGGCGTAATAGTCGTCGCAGAAGTCGATCAGTTCCTCGAGCTGGTACTTCACGAAGCGTCGCCAAGCCTTGTAGATGGCCCTGTCGAGCTCGTTGCTGACATAGCGCAGGTCGTAGATGAAGCGCCGTCCGGCCATCGAGGTCATCGAGGTGTAGAAGTCGGTGGAATAGTCTGTTGTGAAGTATTGCCTATTGGTCTCGTAGCCGAAGGCCCAGTCGAGGTCCCAGACGGGCCCGAAGTAGAACTTGCTGGTCGAGCTCGCCACTTCGGGATTGTAGAGGAAGGTGCTCTTCGGGTGCTTGATTTCGTGGTTTAGAATCAACTCGTTGAGCATCAGGAACTTGGCGAGCGACTCGATATCTACGATGTCGGAGAGATTCTGCCCTCCCTTCACCACGTCCATGAAGTTGTTGAACTCCGTTTGGATCATTTCCATCGTCAGTTGCGTTTCGGTGTCTTCTTCGTCGAACTCGGGTTCCTTGATGTTCACGGGCAGGTTGTATTGCTTGGAGCGGAACTTGTAGGTCTCATCGTAGTAGGTGTCGAGCTCCAGCAGCGTGGCGCGCGTTTCGTCAGCCAGCTCTACGCTGTTGTTCGACAGGCCTACCTTCTCCGTGAAGTTGTAGTTGCCGAAGTATTCTCCATTGATATAGAGTTCGACGGGCACGATGTGGTTGGCTGCAACTGTTCCCACGAGGCAGGCCGCCTTCATGCCGATGGCGTTCGACATCATCGACCCCGCCTGCTTGTTGGCCAGGAGCACCCAGTTTTTGCCGTTGGTGAGTCCGAAGGGCTTGCGCTTCTCGGGGAATTTGATGCGATAGGGATTTTTGTAGTAGCCGTAGGTAAAGGGCTGGTCGCCGTACCAATAGACCTGTGGCTGTTGCCACGAGGAGTTGCCGCGTCCCTTGATTTGTATGTCGGTGGTTTCCATCGAGGGGAACACGCCGGTACCGTCGATGGTGATGGTTGCGTTGTAGTAATACTTCTTGCTTGCAATGACGTCGCCGTTCTCCACGTCGATGTTCACCACCGGCACGTTGGTAGAGCGGTCGGTGAGCCAGTCGAAATGCACGCGATAGCGTCGTCCGAAGGGCTCCATCTGGTAGCGGTATTCAGCAGGCTCGATGAGCTCGCTCTCGCGGGGATTGGCGTTGAGCTGCACCTTCTTGAGTTGGAACTCGGCGAGAACCATGTAGAGGCGGTGTGCCGCACTGTTCAAGTAGAGGCGCAGGTGGCGGTAGTTGCGTCCGAGGTCGATGACATCGCTCAGGAATTCCGTTCCGGCGGCTCGCGGCAGCCCGTCGTTGTCGGCGGTGAATTGCTTGATTTCGGTCCAGTTTTCACCGTCGGTCGAGGCCAGCAGCGTCAGCGACAGTGGCCAGTAGACTCCGGTGTTGCGCGTGGTGTAGCCGAAGCGGATGCGTCGCAGCTGCTCGGGCAGTGCGATGTCGAGATAGGGATGCGTATTGATGATGGTTTCCTTTTCTGTGGGGTCTGTCACGTTCCACGTAGAGTGCCAGATGGTGCTGACGTTGCCGTCGATCATCTGCTCGAAGCCCTCTCCTGTCTGTCCGGGCAGGTTCGAGGAGAACGATGTGGCCGTCAGTGTCACGGGTGTCTCGGTGTATTGCCCGACGGCATCGCTCCAAACCTCGTCTTTGACTTTCGTCTGCGTGAACATACGCTGGTTGGGCTTGGCCACGGTGTAATAGACATCGTTGGCATAGCTGCGACGCGTCATTTTGGTTTCTTGGCGTTCGCGGCCTACATAGACGTGGGCCGTCTCGTCGGAAAGTTGAATCGAGGGCGTGAGCCATTTTCCGATGGCTGCCACTTCGGCTGTGATGATGCTGTCGCCGATGATGTTGGCATAGACGTCGTCATAGACTTGGTCGTTGTACTTGTTGTTCAGCTTCAGCTGCGTGATGCTGGCGAAGCGGCTGCTCAGCTCGTCGCGCGAGCGCACCACCACCGAATCGACGCGGTTTTCGTTGTAGTAGAACGCTGTGTCGGAAACGGTCTTGATGCACAGTTGGTTGTTGGCGTTTTTCCTTTCGGTCACCACGGTTTCGGGGAAGGCGTCAAGTCGTCCCTCGTCGTAATAGACGAGTACGAATTTCTCGCTACTCTGGGCTTCTGCCGTTGCCGGCCACAGACTCAGGCAGCACAGGGCTACCAAGGTTGCCACCTTGATTTGTATATACATTTTCTTCATACGCTATTGGGTTAAAGATGCGCTCCGTTTCCGAAGCGCATCTTTGGTTACTTCACGACCACTTTTTTGCCATCTACGATGTAGATGCCTTTCTTGGTTGGTTTCCCGATGAGCTTCACACCGTCGATAGTATAATAACTATCAACTGTCAACTTTGAACTATCAACTGTATTGATGCCATTCGGATCATTCTTGGCATAATCGGTTTCAGGACCGCTGAGCAGCAGGTCGGTGTCGTCGCCGAGCGAGGCCACGAGCGAGTAGGTGCCGTTGGTGATGCCTTCGGCGATGGTGCTGTTCGTCGTGAATGATTTTCTGTTGCTCACCCAGACGAGTTCTCCCTTGTCGTCATAGATCTTGAAGCCCACAGCGCCGTTGCCCGTGACAATCACTCTCGTGCCGCTGACCTTGAAGGTCAGGGTTGTCAGCTCGTTCTTGCCGAAGTGGGTGTAGGTGCCCAGTCCGTTTTGGTTCTGTTGGGATTCGCCGTCGGCATACTGCCGCTTGGTGCCGGCCAGTTTCGGGTCGTATTTCAGACATTCGGCATCGGCGTCGATTTGCGTGAGTTCGCCCGTGTCGTTGATGAACATCGCGCCGGGAGCCTTGTTAGGATAGCTCTGCATCTTGTCCTTGCACCACTTGATGGCGTCTTCATCGACCTTGTTGCCGCGGATGGGCACACGCACGAAGAAGTGGGAATAGTCGCTGATGCGGTAGATGCCGTTCTTCGTGTCGTCGAAGTCTCCAGTGGTCTTCACCTCGTCGGAGAAGCCGAAGAATCCCCACATCTTGAAGAACTCGTAGAGGTCGGTCTGCGAGGCTTCGCAGGCGGCCAGTGCCATGCGCATGTATTCGCTGGTCCAGCTGCCCCATGTGCTGGTCTTTCCTTGCAGTTCGGAGATGGTGCGCGAGGCTGTCTGGCGGGCGATGTTGTTGCCGCCGGCCTTCTTGATGCCGCCGTCCATGGCGCGGAGCTTGTCCATCCAGCGTGCGAAGAAGCCGTCGTCGCCCTTCATGTGGAAGTAGAGCCAGAGCTGATACCACAGTTTGTTGGTCAGCCACAGGCATTCGGGTCGGCGTGGGTAATCGACCCAAGCCACACCCTCGTTGAAGTAGTCGTAGGTGTGGTGCTGGGCGCGTCCACGGCTGGTACGATAGCCCCAGAGGTGGTTCACGATCTGTGCCAGACCGTTGTTGCTGACCTCAGTGGTTCCGCTGAGGTTGATGGGATTCTGGTGGCCATGGCCTTCCTCGTGCTCGATGACCCACTGTTGTCCGCCAGCTCCGCCTGTGTAGAGCAGGCTGTTGTAGTTGAGTGCGCCGTTGCCCCACATTCCAGGCATGGAGACGCGGCCCCACGACCAGTTGGGATTATTGCCCGAGGCATCGAACACGAGCATAATCGGGCGGTAATAGCCGTCGTTGAATCGCGTGGTCATGAGTTTTTCGAGGTTCTCGAACACGAAGTCCCAGATTTTCAGTGCCCCCGTCATGTTCTCGGCGTTTTTCACGCGGTCGAGGTAGCAGTTCATCACGTGGTACTGCGAGCGCAGGTGCAGGTAGGTGTCGCTGAACATATTCTGCAGGAGCCACTTCCAGTCCTTCTCGGTGTGGCCGCGACTCATGTCGAAGGTGCCGTTGCACGTGCCGCCGACAATGTGAACCTTGATATTGGGATAGTTCGAGAGTTTCTTTTCTGTGTTCGTGCAGTTGTAGGTGATGAAGATTTCGCAGTCGTTGGATGCGACGATAGCGTTGTAGCCGCGCTTCAGCGTGACTTGTGTTCCGTAGAGATCCACGCCCGACACCAGTTCGGCATAGAGGTGTCCGTCGCTGTCGGCCACATTGGCGTTGACGTGCAGGAACACCAAGTCGCCCGACTTCAGGCGGATGCCCGTGGGCTGGGTGAGGCGCCCGAAGGCTCCGAGGCTGAGCTTGTTGGCCCAGACGCCGGGTTCGGAATAGACCTCATAGTCGTGGATGCGGAAGTCTTTCTCGTATTTGTTCCAAGTGGCGTTGTCGTTCCACTTGTCGTTCTTCACGCGCACGGCCTCCTCGCGCAGTGTGGAGGGCAGGGCACTCATGGCCTCGCGCAGTGCGTCGTCGCTCATCGAGGCGAATTCGCTCTTGAGCTGTGTGCAGGCGTAGTCTTCGTAGAAGTTCGTCAGCTGGTTGGTATAGTTGGTATTCACGGCCTGCTGCAGGTCGTGGATGGCGTCGAAGTCGATTTTGGTTTCATCGACCATGTCCAACATCCATTTCGAGGCGTCGGCGTTGCCTACCCATCCCACCACGTTGTTGCTCTGGTGGGGTGCGGAGTGCAGGGCGTCGTAGGTGTTCGGATTGGCTCCGCTGCCGCTTTTCGTTGTCGAGAAGAAGAAGAGCGTCTTGTCGTCAGCGGTCGATGTTCCAACGTAGAAAGTGGCACCTGAGTTGCCCGTTTTCCACTGGTTGCTGGTGCCGGGTGCGCTTGTGATGTACTTTCCGGTGAGCAGGTTCTGGAACTTGTAGCCCGTGCCGTTGGCAGTCAGCAGCCATACTTGGCTGTAGTTCTTCTTGCTGCTGGCCGAGGTGACCAGTCCGCCGCCGCCGTCGGTCATCGACACTCCCGAGTTCGTGTAGCTCACCAGCCGGTAGTATTTGCCGCTGGTGATGGTGCTGACGTAGTTCGGGAGCTCGCCCACAGCATCGACGATTTGCCACTTCGAGTTGCTGCCTTCACCCTTGTCGGTATAGACATACGCGCCAGCCCCGCCGCCGTCGTTGGGAGCGAGGTAGCCTTTGCTCGACTTGATATAGACGCAGTCGTCGCCGGCATCGGCGAGTGTCCATGCGGTGCCACCCTTGTTCGAGGTGTTCCATCCGGCAAACTTACCGTTGGTCGAGAGGCTCAAGGTCAGTTCCGTGCCTTTTTTGGTGAACACGTAGCCGCTGCCTTTCTTCGTGATGGTGAACAGCGAGCCTTCGCCTTCCAGCGTTGTGGCATTCACTTGGTTGGTTTCTTCGTAACTATCGTGCAAGAGCAGGTACTTGCCCGACGTGACGTGCTTCAGTAAGTAGTCTGTATCAGTGCTGAAGTCCCACTGTGCCTGCGTGGTGACTGCAAACAGCAGGGCGCAAGCAAAAAGCATCATCTTTTTCATTCTTTCAGGTTTTTAAAAGTTATCCGCTGCAAAGTTATGAAAATATTTGGAAACATGACATTTATTTGACAATAATTTTTTTACCGCGGTGGATATAGACCCCCTTCGCGGTCGGTTTTCCGTTGAGTTTTACGCCGCCAATGGTGTAATAATTGTCGTCTGCGAACGGTTCGATTTCAACGGTCTCGATGCCCGTAGAGCTACCGCTGACGACCGTCGCCTTGAAGGCCGAACCCACGCCGCTGGTGGCCTTCGCATCGGCCCATATGGCCAGTTGTCCTTCGTTGGCGTAGTCGTTCAGATAGGAAACGTTCTGAATCACCTGCAAGAGGAAGCCGCCGCCCGAATAGCTGGAACTGCTGGCATTGAAGCGCGTTCCGCTGCCATCCAACACGGAATACGACTTGTCGGACGACAAGCACGAGAGGAACACGCGCGGCTCGGCAGCGTTCACGACGAGGTATCCTGCGTAAGGATTGCCGAAGAATGCCCATTTTCCGATTTCCTCGTCGGTAGCAGGCTTGGTCGTCTTGAGCGACACGCGCCCTGTGGCGGCATCCCAGCGGGCATACTTGCCATTCACTCTCAGGTTGTGATAGACGGGATTCTCGGGCGTGCTGGGCGTGAACATGCTTGTGGGCCATGTGCAGCGCACGTCGATGGTGACGTCGCCTTCGACCGTTGCGGAAACAGCCGAATAGTTACAGCCCTTGATGCGATAGGCGTCGGGCAGTTTGGTGATTCGGGTGCCCTGCACCACGTTCTTCTGTTTGTAGATTTTCCAAAGTTCCCCGCCTGTCTTGTCGCAGATGCGCCATGTGATGGTGTGGCCCGAATCCGACTGGCCGTCTTCGTTGTCAACGACTTCACCCTCTTTTCCGAAGAAATAGATTTCGTTGAGGGCGAGTTTGGCTCCGCCTGTCGGGAACTCGATTTTCACGTAGCGACGGGTAATCGCGTCTGGCAGCATGATGTCGCTGTAGTTTCCGCTGAAGCCGAGAGCCCGATCCGCCAAAACGGTCGTCCACGTGCTGGCGTCGTCGCTCTCGTAGATGCTGAGCGACGTGGGCAGGCAGGCGACGTCGTTGCCATGCGACGAATGGAGCCGGAGCGCCAGAATTTCGTCGAGTTTGTCTCTGTCCAAGGTGATGCTGAGCGGATAGGCGGCCGTTTCGGGCTGCCACATCGTGTCGTCTTTGCCATCGACCACCTTCGAGGCAGCCGACTGCTCGCCACGGGATGCGTCAACGACGCGGTAGAAGGTCTGGTTCAACATTCCGCCAACCGTCGTGCCACCGCCATTGTCCAGATTGATGGCGAACACACCGCGCGACTCCGACCAGGCATCGCCGTCGGGACCGAAATCGCGGCGCGTGCCTTCGTTGCCGTAGGAAGTGGCATCGGCGCAGTTGCCGCCGGTCTGGTTGAACTGGTAATAGAGCAACAGGCCGTCGTTCTGCTCGGCATCGGAAACATTCGCGATGGGTGCGACGGCATAGCCTCGGAGCTTGTTCACAGCGAGTGTCTTGTTCCACACGCGGAACTCGTCGATCATGCCTTGCAACGGAGCTTCGGCACCACCGATTTGAAGCGACGTGAAGTGGTTGGTGAAATCTCTCGTGGAGCAAGCGGCACGACTAAATTCCATGCCATCGCGGTAGAAGATGACGGTGCCGCTGCCGTAGGTGATGGCGTAGTGATGCCATTCGCCGACGACGTAATAGCCGTTTCCAGAGGTGGAAAGCGTCGTATTTCCACGTTTGAGCGTCGCCGTGCCGTCGGCATCCGATGTGAGTTTCAGCTCGTTGGAGCCGAAAATACCGGCGCTGGTTTCATCGAGCGAGGTCGGATTCATCCAGAAGTCAATCGTCCAGGCGTTCGTGATGCCTTCGGGAAGATTGGCCGTGACGCGACTGTTGCCGCCGGCAAATTCCAGACCCGTCAGCGACGGGGCATTGCACACGAGCAGGGCGCGCTTGCGGGTAAAGGTTCCGCTGCCCACTTCGTTGGTGGCCGTCACCTGCAATTCGTATCGGCCCGGTGCCGGCGTGAAGGTAGGATGCTGCTCGGTGCTCTGATAGCGCAGGTTCTTCTCTTCCAACAGCGTCCACACCCATGCCGTCGGACCGTAGAGGGTTTCGTCGGTAATCGTCACGCTCTCGCCCTTTTGAATGACAGCGTCCGACAGGCTGAAGTCCGGAGCTGGCGGCACCTGCTGCACGGCGATGGTTTGCGTGTTGGTCTTCGTCGTGCCGTCGGGAGCCGTCACGGTGAGCGTCACTTGGTGCTCGCCTGTGACGATATAGACCGCCGAAACATTGCGCGTGTCGGCTGTGAGCATTTGCGTTCCCGGAAGGTCCCAGTGGTAGCTGCAACCGGCCAACTGGTTCGTGGCCAAGAAGCTGACGGCCTCGCCACCGGCAATTTGTTCCTTGCTCATGGTGAATTCCGCCGAAAGTTCGGGCGCAGCCTGCACGGTCAGCGTTCTCTTGGCGGTGGCGGTCATTCCGCGCATGTTCACGGCAGTACACTCGACAACCTTGCTGCCCGCAGTCGTGAAGACGACGGTGGGCGAAGTGCTCGTATAGGTCTTGTCCTCCACCGTCCACACGCACGAAGCGATGTCGGCATCGCCGTTCAGACTGAGCTGAACGGGCGTAAAGACCTGAATCGGCGTCGAGGCCGCGATGGTGATGCTCGGTTCCGTGGTGGAGGTCTTCACGGGATAGAGGCGATAGACCGAGTTCGCGTCTGTGCTGTTCCAGCCAATGGGTGCCGTTTCGCTGCCGTTCAGGTATTGGCGCTCTTGCTGACCGCCGGCAGAGGCCACCGCAGTGGCGCCTTGCAAGTGGAACAGACCCGTTCCGGCAGATGTCAGCGTGAAGTTTTCAGCCGTGTTTCCCGGGGCGAATGTCGCATTGTGGGGAAGCGCGGGAATGGCACCGCTCTGCGAAGTGAACGTGAAAGTTCCGTCGGCATTTTTTCCTACGCGGAACAGGTAGTTGTACGACTGTCCTGTGGGTTCGGTCTTTGAAATGCCATAGCTGTCGTTTTCGTCGGTGATGAAGTAGCCGCGACCGTTGTTATACAGGGCCACAATCTGGCCTTCCATCAGGTTTTCTGCAGTCACCGTCGTATAGTCTTCGAGCCCCTGAATCTCGGGGTCGCACTCGACGGGCGTGATTCTGTGCTTCGAATTGTTGTCGCCAGCATTCCACGTGACAGGCGCGTTCTCGTTGCCATTCAAATACCACGACCCGTTCTTCAGCAAGAAGGTCTTTTCGCTCGAACTGGCTAACGTCACAGTGAACTGTCCGGGCGTGTCGCTCACGGGAATGCCCACGTTGTTCGCCTCGAACGCCGGCAAACTGCCGTTTTCCGAGGTAAACGTGAAGGTGTTGCCCACTTTGTGCACCGTGAAGATGTATTCGCTGCTGTTGGGCTGGCCTTTCTTCGGGGCGGCAGCCCTGTGCTGGTAGTTCGTGGTGCCGGCATCGCAGATGTATTTCGCGCGACCCGTGTTGTAGAGAATCACGGTCATGCCGTCTGTCAGTTCGGCGAGTTTGCTGATGGGCGACCCGACTTTGGTGATGTAGCGCTTCGAGAAGGCATAATTGCCCTCGACGGAGGCCGACGAAGCCGACAACTTTCGCTGCCCGTTGAGTTCGTAGATGGCCTTGACGGTGTAGGTTCCCTCGCCCGTTCCGACGTTGTAGCTCTTCACGCTGCCCTCGGTCTGGGCGATTTCCGTGCCGTTTTTATAAATGATGTAGCCCGTCGGGGTGAAGGAAGTCTGCGGTGCCTCCCACGAAAGGGTCGTACCCGAAATTTTCAGGTTCGTCGGCGGATTGATGGCCTCGCCATAGACAATCGTGGAAATCGAGGTTCGCTTGCCCTTGTTGCCGATGATCACGCTGTCGCCCGCGATGACGAAGGGCGTTTCGATGCCGTTCGGATTGTAGGTGTAGTCGATGATGGAAGCCTCGTGGATGCCGCCGACACCCGTCGCCGTGGATTTACTTTCGACGATGAAGAAGAACTTGAGCGGCTGCGTGGGGTCGAAGTCGGCCATGAGGTCGCTGAGGTCGAATCCGAATTCCATCGGTTCGTAGTGCATGCCGTCGGCCCATTTGCCCAATAGCGGGGTCATGGCGTCCTTGCCGTCGTTGTTGCCGTCGCCTTTGTAGTTGAAATGCTCAAATGTCAGGGTCTTTTGCGGCGAAGAAGCCTTCAGATTCGTGGAAATGCCTGCCTTCAGGCTGATGGCGCTGCGCTGGGTGAAGCTGATTTTCAGTTTGATGGTGCGGGCAGGCGTGTAGTCCTTGCGAATGTGCCACATCTCGGGCGTAAAGCCGTTGCCGACGGGCAGATAGCCCTTTCCGCTTGCATTTTTCTTGCAAGTGGGCGCTGCGAGGGCGTAGGGAACATAAACGAAGCCGTTGTTGCCCCAGTTGCCCCATGAATTGACGACTATCCACGCGCCGCGCTCGTCGTAGCCGTCGCTGTTCTTGCGCTCGCCAACCTTTCCATTGCCGTCGATGTCGAACTCCACGCGGTCGTCGTAGCCGCACATGGTCATGGCGTGGTCAACCGAAGTACCGGGCACCCAGTAAACCATGTTCGCCAGACCGTTTTTCCGGTTCTCCGTCGTGGCGGGAATCTTGATGAGATTATAGCCCGACGACACGCCAAGGCCCAGCAGTCCGCCCGTTTGGAAGCTCTCGTCGCCATTGTGGTTGTAGAGCCAACGCTTGGCGGCCAGCGCTCCCGGGCCGAATCCGCCCAGTCCCCAGTCGTCGGGGTTGTCCTCGGGATAGCCAATGACGGGCGTGGGAATGCTCGACGAGCCCCAAATGCGGTTGTGCATCGTCTTGTACCACTTGTTGTAGCCCTGCATCCAGCCTGCCGCGTCGGACTCCGGACCGTAGAAGCCAATCAGGTTGCTGTAGGGGAAGCCGCCGTAGGTCGATACGCTCGGGAATCCAATCTGATAGGCCATCGTGTTTTTGTTCGGGCCGGTGTTGTCGAAGGGATGCTGCACGTTGGGTGCCAAGCGGTTGTCGGGATGCGAGGCATCGGTTCCGCGATAGGCGTTCAGCTCCTCGCAGAGCATGTAGCCGGCACGCGACGAAACGCCGCACGAGCCGCCAGCCTGACTGAACACGGGCGGGAAGTATTTCGTCTCTCCATTGTCCCAATGGTCGGGCAATTCCACTGCATCCGCTTTTTGCGGTGCCATGCGAGGCCCTTTCCCCTTGCTCATGCCCGCATTCTGCTGCACGCTTCCGGCGCTTCCGGCACCGGGTGTCATGATATAAGGGTCGGGATTCCACGCCGGAGCGAAGTCAATCCATTTCGACTTGTCCACCGCGAGGCCTTCCAAGTCCCACTGCGCCTTTGAAGCCACTGCAAACAGCATGGCACAGGCAAAAATCATCGTTCTTTTCATCGTTGTCTATCCTTTTTTAGTTATCCTATTTTTTCAATAATTTGGCCACAAAGTTACAAAGACTATTTCTTTTTTTACCGAATCACGACCTTCCTGCCTCCAACGATGTAAATTCCCTTTGCGGCGGGCTTGCCGTGGAGTTTCACACCGTCGATGGTGTAATAGCTGTCAGTGGTCGGCTGTCCGTTGTCAATCGCTTCGATGCCGTTGGTGTCCGTAGAATATTCCGTGGGCGGACCCGAGAGCAGCAGGTCGGTGTCATCGCCGAGCGAGGCCACGAGCGAATAGGTGCCGTTGGTGATGCCAGTGGCTACGTTTTTCGGCACGCTGAACTGCTTCTTGAAGCTGATTCTGATGAGTTCGCCCTTGTCGTCGTAAACCTTGAAGCCCACGGCACCGCTTCCCGTGATGGTGACGGTGGTTCCGCTGAGCTTGAAGCCCAGATTTTTCGCCTCGTTCTTGCCGTAGCGGGTGTAGTAGCCCGTGCAGCCCATGTCGTCGGCAGCCCCGTAGTTCTCTACGTTCGTTCCCACGAGCGAGGGGAAGTATTTGGCCACCTCGGCGTCGGCTGTGATTTTTCCCTGCTCGGCCGTGCTGTTGATGAACATCACGCCCGGAGCCTTCTTCTGGTAGCGCTGCATTTCCCTCTTCCACGCTTCCATCTGTGCCACTTCCGCCGGCACAGACTTGCGCGGCACTTTCAGGTAGTAGTTTTCGTAGTCGGCGATGCGCACGACTCCGTTTTCATTGCAATCGTTCATGTTTTCGGCGTAGTTGAAGAAGCCCCACACCTTGAAAAACTCGTAGAGGTCGGTCTGCGAGGCTTCGCAGGCGGCCAGTGCCATGCGCATATAGTCCTTGTCGATGAGGGCGGGATTCTCCCAGCTGGTGAAACGGCTCTGGAAAAGTCCTCTGTTCTTGATGCACTCAATCCAGCGCGGGAAGAATTCGTCGTCGCCCTTCTGATGGAAATACAGCCACAGCTGATACCAAATTTTCTGACACAACGACTGTATGTCTTTGTCGGACTTCAGGATGTCAATCCATCCCGTTCCACCTTCCTTGTTGAAGTGGTTCGCCAAAATACTTTGAGGGCCTTTCGCCGTTTTCTTTCCCCACAAATGGGTGTAAATCTGCACCAGGGCTTCGTTGCTTCCTTCGCGAGTGCCAGCCAGCCACAGAGGCTTCTGGTGGAGGTGGCCCAGTTCGTGCGGCATGGCCCAGCTGGTGTACCATCCGCCGTTTTTCAGCATATCCTCGTTGAACACGTAGTAGCCATCGAGATAGCCCCATTCCACGCGTCCATAGGCGGCGTTGGGGTTGATGGCGGCATTTGCGTCGATGATGGTCACGGTGGGACGATAATAGCCGTCGTGGAAGCGCGTGGTCATGGTTCTTTCCTGTGCTTCGAAGGTGAAATCCTGCATTTGCATGCTCCTCACGGGTGCGGACATCGACTTCAGACTGTTGAGGTGGCCGCAATAGACGTAGCATTTCGTCCTGATGTGGAGGTATTTGTCCTTGAACATATTTTGCTTGAGCCACTGCCAGTCTTTGTCGGTGTGGCCGCGAACGATGTCGAACGCGCCGTTGCAGGTTCCGCCGATGATGTGGATTTTGATGTCGGGGAAGGCCGAGAGCGGCTTTTCGGTGTTCGTGTTCTGATAGGTGATGAACAGCTCGCAATCTTCGCTGGGCACGAGGATGTTGCAGCCCTTGCGTAGCTCTGTCTGCGGGCCTTCCTTCTTCGTGCCGACGGGCATTTCCACCCAGAGCTTGCCGTCGGTCTTGACGGCTTCGTTCACGAACAGATAGACCAGTTCTCCGGCTTTCGCCCTGATGCCGGTGGGCTGCGTGAGTCGTCCGAAATCGCCAAATCCGAGCTTGCTGCCCCACACGCCGGGTGCGGAATAGACTTCGTAGTCGTGGATGCGGAAGTCCTTTTCGTAGCGGCTCCAAGTGGCGTTGGCTCCCCATCGGTCGTTTTTCACGCGCACGGCCTCCTCGCGCATCATCGACGGCACGTTGTTCATCGCCTCGCGCAGTTCGTCGTCGCTCATCGAGGCATATTCGCTCTTGAGCTGCGAGCAGGCGTTGTCTGTAAAGAATTTGATGTATTCACTTCCTACGTTGCTGTTGAACGCCTTCTGCCAGTCTTCGGCGTTGGCTAGGTCCTCGTCCGTCACTTCCACTTCCCACAGCAGCCACTTCGAGGCGGCTGAGCTGGCCTGCCAGCCCACAACCGTGTTGTTCTGGTCGGCAGCGCCGGCGGCATGCAGCGACTTGTGTTCGTTCTGGTTGTTTACGGTGGCGAACCAAAACACCGTGTTTTCGCCCGACTTCGACGTGCCGGAGTAGAAATTGGCGGCGTTGGCGCCCACTTTCCACTGTTGGCTCTGTCCGGGCCAGCCTACAATCGACTTGCCCGAGGCCAGATTCTTGAACTGGTATCGTCCGTTGTTTCCCGAAATCTGCCAGATTTGGGCGTAGTAGGCATAGTCGTTTTTGTTCAGGTTGGGCGCAGTGGCGAGGTTGATTCCGCCGTTGGCGTTGGCGGCCATCGTTTTCCCGTCGTAGGCATTGCTGATGAGGCGGTAGTATTTGCGGCTGGTGATGCTGCCGACGTAGTTGGGCAGGTCGCCGGTGCCATCCACGATTTGCCATTTCGCGTTGTCGCCCTTCGTCTTGTTGGTATAGACATACTCGCCGCTGCCCGTGGTGCCGTCTTCGGGGGCGAGGTAGCCCTTCTCCGACGTGATATAGACGTTGTCGCCGCCGGCATCGGTGAGTTTCCAGGCAGTTGCGCCCGTGTTCGACGTGTTCCATTTCGGAAATTGCGTGGAAATGCCCAGCGTCTTGTCGGTGCCGCGCTTTGTAAACACGTAGCCGCTGCCGCTTTGGGTGACGGTGAACAGCGAGCCCTGGTCGTCGAGCGTCGTGGCGTTCACGGCGTTGGTTTCGTTGTAACTGTCGTGCAGGAGCAGGAAGCTGCCCGTACTCACGTGCATCAACTTGTAGCATTTTTCCGAGCTGAACTGCGGCAAAGCCACCGCCTGCTGAACTTGTACCACCACGGCAAACAGCATGGCGTAGGTTAAAATCATCATTCTTTTCATCGTTGTACCTTCGTTTTTAGTCTGAATATAGTTATCCTATTTTTACACAAATCGGCTACAAAGTTACAAAAACTATTTTAAAAACGCGAAAAAAACCTTCTAAATCTTTATGCGTTCTTCCTAAAAACTCCAAAAAGACGTAAGTGTTTTCAAAAAAACATAGTTCTATCAGCCGAATTTCGGAACATCAATATAGTTAATTGGGGTTCCTGCACAATAGCCATAAGGGGTTTGGTCGTAGTATTTCTCCGCATATCTGTCCATTGTGCTGAATCGTATTCCATCATACCACCGTGCGCCGTAGTCGTACCAGTCGAGGCCGCTGTGGCGGTCGAGCTCCTTGCCGTTGGCAGTATAGGGGTAAATATGTTTTCCGCGAGTAACTACAATGATTTTCATTTATTTTTGATAAAAGCAATTTTACGCATTATTTTTATTTGCAATTGATTTTGTGGCCTATATTCTTGATAGACATAATCTAAAGGTATGCCAAATTTCATAATATGTCTATCATCTGCTAATTCTTCTGAATTTTTACAATTATAATATCCTGACTTACTCTTAATAAAATATATGGTAGATTCAAATGGGTATTCTGTTTTTTTTGATAAATCCGCAAAATTTCCAATACACATTTTAAAAGAATCAGTTTCAATAATTAATCTTGCGTCACACTCTTTATCAAGCATCATCTGGGCATTCAGTGCAAGTAAATATTGTATCTTTTTAAATTCTTCATCATCAAGATGTATAATCTCTTCCGTTTTTAATTTATGAGAATAACTAGACATCATCTTACATGTTATTCTAACAGAATTATCAATTTCTGGGATAAAGTATGATACAAATATCGTATCTTCTGCGCATTTATTTTTTATATTAGTAGATGAACACGGAAACAATGACGCACACATCATTGGTGCGACAAACACTATTAAAGATAATATTGATGGGAAAAATAATTTTTTATTCATTCTTAAATTTTTCTTTTGTAGATATAGGAGATATAACGTCGTACGCTTTTCCTCTATGGTCAAATCGTATCGACTCCTTGTTTGCTTTTGCTGTTTTTTTCTCACTTCCTGTTATAACCCTGAATTCTTCCATGTTATCATATTCTTTAACACCTTGTTTCTGACGGCTTCTATGAATAGGGGCATTATCTTCATAATCAACAGCATGGTCAAATTCATGTTCAAGTCTAGTTGCGGGAGACTGTCTGCCTCCGCCGTAGGGGTAGTAGTTGAAAGATTTCGTCATACGCTGCAAATTTAGCAAATTATATTGGATTGACGAAATTTTCGCGTCAGAATTTTTCACGAGGTTGCCGAATCGTCATCCGACAAGGAAAAGTCTTTCCTTATTTGTCCTTGTTTCTCAGGTGCAAAGGTAGAGGGAGCTTCGCCCCTGCGCCAGAGAGTTCTTTTATATCCTTGATACTTTTAAAACTTCCCAAATAGGTACCTTTATAGAAATAATGGTATAATGCATAGTCAATCTCTTTTTGGTTTTTTCCCAACAATGGGACATAAAAGGCATCTATGTACTTCGACCTGCGTTTTGTACCATATTCATCCATATTGATGATTAACATCGGAAACCTCGGACTCAATGACTGAAAAATATCATCGTAAATATTTGATATTACGAGCAATTCCACGCCTTTTTCGCTGCACAAATCCTTAAGTTTGTCCGGAGAAATGCAATTATCCGAGGTGCAAAATGGCGTAAAGTCATATACAAGGACTTTTTCGTGCGTTGATAGAAACTCCTTTACTTGCTCTACAGCCACGGCATACACGTATGAATAGTCATGAATATCGGCAATTCGTCCCTTGTACGCAACAACCCTTTCCTGCTGCTGTTTCGTCAAATGCGAAAAACCCGATGTCAGACCAGATATTTGGATGCATGACGTAATGGCGGTCACCATTAATAGGATGGATAGAATACGATATCTCATAAGGATACTATTTTAGATAAATCCTGTAACCTCCCAATTCTCCTATTGAACCATCAAAGGAGTAAGTTCCCTGTGGCACTTCCATAGATTCTTCCACTCTATTTCCGAAACTTTCCAAAGTTTCTTCCTCAATATGGTCTTGCGTCTTTCCATGTCGTTTCATGTTGCAAAAATAGTGAAAAATCTGGATTTTCCAATGGAATTGGTAAAAAATCTTTCGTATTTGACCATGAAGATGGTATGTTTATGAAAAAATGTCAAAAAATATATGGTGAAATAATTATAATTTTGTACTTTTGCAGCCAAAAATATAACAGTTTGGAACGAGAGAGAAATGTTTTTATAAAGAAAAATCGTAAATTTTAGAGAAAAATGGAAAAATCGAAAGTGAAAAAGGTTGTTTTGGCCTACAGTGGAGGCTTGGATACGTCGATCATCATCCCCTGGCTCAAGGAGAACTACAACGACTGCGAAGTGGTTGCTGTCTCGGGCGACGTGGGGCAGGGCAGCGAGCTCGAAGGACTCGAGGCGAAGGCCCTGAAGACGGGGGCCTCGAAGCTGTATGTGGAGGATCTGACGGAGGAATTCCTGACAGAGGTGGGTTTTGAGGCCGTGAAGGCCGGTGCGAAGTACGAAGGGCAATACCTGCTTGGTACGGCCATCGCCCGACCCATCATCGCTCGACGACTGGTGGAAATCGCCCGCAAGGAGAACGCCGACGCCATCTGCCACGGCTGCACGGGCAAGGGCAACGACCAAGTTCGCTTCGAAATGGCCATCAAGGCATTTGCGCCCGATATGCGCGTGATTGCGCCGTGGCGCGAGTGGAATATCAAGAGCCGCGACGAGGAAATCGACTATGCCGAGGCGCACAACGTGCCGCTGAAAATCAGCCGCGAAACGAACTATTCGAAAGACAAGAATATCTGGCACCTGAGCCACGAAGGACTCGACCTCGAAGACCCGATGAACGAGCCGCAATACGACAAGGAGGGCTTTCTGGAGATGTGTGTGGCCCCGTGGAACGCGCCCGACGAACCGACCTACCTGACCATCCACTTCGAGAAAGGCGTGGCCACGGCCATCGACGGCGAGAAAATGAGTGCCAAGCCGCTTCTGAAACGCCTCAACGAGCTGGGCGGTGCCAACGGCATCGGCCTCGACGACCTGGTGGAGAACCGCCTCGTGGGCATGAAGAGCCGCGGGCTCTACGAAAATCCGGGTGCCGCCATCCTCTACAAGGCGCATCAGGTGCTCGAAACCATCACACTCGACCGCGCCACGATGCACTACAAGGAGCTCGTGGCCGTGAAATTTGCTGAAATTCTCTACGACGGCTACTGGTGGACGCCCTTGCGCGAGTCGCTGCAAGCCTTCATCGACAAGACGCAGGAAACCGTGACGGGCGACGTCAGGCTCAGGCTCTACAAGGGCAACATCTTCCCTGCTGGCGTGTGCTCGCCCTATTCGCTCTACGACGAGGAAGTGGCCACCTTCGAGGCCGACGAGGTGTTCGACCAGAAAGATGCCGACGGATTTATCAACCTTTACAGCCTCAGCACGGCGGTCTATGCCAAAATGAAGCAGAGGAACGGGATTTGAGGAGTTACAGGAGTTCAGGAGTTCAGTTATGGAAAAGCTATGGACAGGCCGCTTCAAGCAGCCGCTCAACGAAGTTGCCGATGCGTTCAACGCCTCGATAGGCTTCGACCAGCGGATGTGGCGGCAAGATATTACGGGTTCGGTTGTTCACGCGCAAATGCTTGCACGTCAGCAGATTATCTCGCGTGAGGAATGTGAGGAAATCGTGGCTTCGTTGGGTGAGATTTTGGAAGAAATCGAGTGTGGAAAACTCGAAATCGACCCCAAATGCGAAGACATCCACATGTTTGTGGAAGGCGAACTGACGCGCCGCATCGGCGACGTTGGAAAAAAGCTCCACACGGCACGCAGTCGCAACGACCAAGTGGCCCTCGACCTGCGCCTCTACTTGCGCGATGCGTGCGAGGAAATCGCGCAGCTGCTGAATGAGGCGATTGATGCCGTCGTGAAAGTGGCTGAAAACCATGTAGATACGATTCTTCCGGGCTACACGCACCTGCAACGGGCGCAGCCCATCTCGTTTGCCCAGCATCTGTTGGCCTACTGCGCCATGTTCATGCGCGATGCCGACCGCATTTCCGATGCCGTGCGCCGTATGAACGTCAGCCCGATTGGCTCGTGTGCCCTCGCCGGAACCACCTATCCCACCGACCGCGACTTCGAGGCCCGCGAACTGGGCTTCCGCGAGCCCTGCCTGAACAGCATCGACGGCGTTTCCGACCGCGATTTCTGCCTCGAACTGATGGGAGCGTTTGCCATCACGATGATGCACCTCTCGCGCTTCTGCGAAGAGCTGATTCTGTGGTCGAGCTGGGAGTTTGGCTTCGTGGAACTCAGCGATTCGTTCACGACGGGTTCGTCGATTATGCCGCAGAAGAAGAACGCCGACATGGCCGAGCTTATCCGTGGAAAAACGGGGCGCGTCTATGGCCATCTGATGGCGCTTCTCACCACGCTGAAAGGCCTTCCGCTGGCCTACAACAAGGATATGCAGGAAGACAAGGAAGGCATTTTCGACAGCATCGACACGCTGAAAACCAGTCTGCGCGTGTTCGCGCCCATGGTTGAAACGATGACAGTGCGAAAGGAGCGGATGCGTGCCGCTGCCAAAGAGGGTTTCATCAATGCCACCGACTTGGCCGACTACCTCACGAAGAAAGGGATGCCGTTCCGGAATGCCTATAAGATTACGGGACAAATCGTGGCGTTCTGCATCGATTCGGGCACCGACCTCGAAAGCCTTCCGCTCGAGGACTACCACTCGTTCTCGCCCTTGTTCGAGGCCGACCTCTACGACGAAATCGCCCTCGAAACCTGCGTGAACAAACGCATTTCCAAGGGCGGAACGGGTCGCGAGAGCGTGCTCGAACAACTGAAAACGGTGAAAAACCGTCACTCAAACCTCAATTCTTGAAAGAACTCAGGCCGATGGAAGTCGGGCTGGGGCGTCTCGATGGGAAACAGCGACAGGAAATGCGGCTCGCGCAGGCAGTCACCACATTTATAAATGTTGCCGCGCAGCGTGAGTCCCGAGAAATCGTCGATGCCGCTGCCGAACAGTGCCGTGGCGGGCACCACGAGTGCCATGTGCCAGTGGAAATCACCGTTTTCCAAGGGTAGCACGTAGCGTCCGTTGGGTTGCGGCGTGGCTTCTGAGGTCAGCGACGACCATCGACCCACACTTTTCAGAACATCTTCCGGAGCCGGCTGTCGGTCGTGACGGTCGTGACCTTTCGCGATGAGCAGCGTTCCGGCGCAGTTACATTCGAGGTTGAAGTAAGGCGACTCAACCCCGGCCCCTCCCTTCGGGGAAGGGAGATTATTTTTGCTGGGTGTTGGGTGTTGGATGTTGGGTGTTGAGTGTTGGGTGATGGGTGATGGGGCTTGCAGGAAGATTTCGCAGCACGAATCTTCCCACACGCGCCCACCGTCTTGCTCGGCAGCGGCACGGATGCAGTCTTCTTCCACGCGATAGTGTAGCAGCAGATTGTCGCCCGTGTGCGCCATTGCCACTTCCATCTGCGGATGCACGGGAAATGCCTCCGCCCAGTTCAAACACGCCACTTTCTCGTATTTCACCTGATGCGCCAGCATGAGCTGAGGCACGTCTTCGGCCCGCAGTTCGCGGGGTGCTTTTATTTTCTTGATAGTCATCGTCATTTCAAAAAGTTATTCGTAGGTACGGAGGTGCGTGGGTACGGAGGCGCGAGAACAGTATTCTCGCACCCTCGGCCTCGAAGAGGCTGACCGCCGTACCCTCGAAAGAAATTAGGGGGTGAGGCTTTTAATGAACTCCGTCATCATCGGCTCGCGCTTGCAGGCCTCCTGATAGAGTCGCAGTTGGTTTTTCGCGCGGTCGAGGTTGTGCTCGGGGTAGTTGCACTTCCAGTAGTGGTCGCCCGAGAGGTAGTCCCACATGAAGCGCACCGACTGCATGAAGGGGAAGAGTTCCACGGCGTAGGGCAGCAGCTCGATTTCGAGCGGCGTGAGGAATTCGCCTGCCGACTCCACGTAGCCGCGCGTGAAAGCCTTGAAAAGTTCTTCGTTGAAGCCCACATCGTCGAGGTTCGGGTCATCTTCGGCGGTGGTGTTGGCCGCGGAGCGCAGGAAGTCGCCGTAGTCGCTGAAGAAGAGGCTTGGCATCACGGTGTCGAGGTCGATGACGAGCAGGAACTTGCCCGTTTCGGCATCGAACATCATGTTGTTCACCTTCGTGTCGCAGTGGCAGATGCGGCGCGGCAGCTTGCCCTCGCGGAAGAGCCTTTCGCCTTGGCACATTCTTTCGGCATCTTTTTCAAACAGGTCGAGAATGTCTTTCACGCCGGCCACGCGCCCCACGGGGTCTTTCTCCACCACTTCGCGCAGCTGCTGCATGCGGAATTCCATGTTGTGGAAATCGGGAATGGTGTCGCCGAGCGGTTCGGGCACATCCACGAGCAACTTTTCGAAGTCGCCGAAGGCCACGCCGGCCAGATAGCTGTACTCGGGATTGACGGTTTCGAAGGTCTGTGCGCCTGGGATGAACACCATCATGCGCCAGTAGCGGTCTTCGTCGTCGTGGAAATAGGTCTTTCCGTCGTTGGTTTCGATGAAGGTCAGCACCTTGCGGTCAATGTCGTTTTCGCCGCGCGCCTCGAGTTTCTTGCGGATGTGGCGCGTCACCACCTCGATGTTGTGCTGCAGCAAATCGACATTCGTGAAAATGACGTTGTTGATGCGTTGCAAGACGTAGTCGGGCGTGTTGTCCGACGTGGTTTTCACTCTGTACGTGTCGTTGATGAGGCCGTTGCCCAAGGGCTTCACTTCGGCCACCTCGCCGCTGAGCTTGAATTGCGGCAGGATTTTCTGGAAATTAACTTGCATATTTGGAATTAAAATTTAAAATTATGATTACTTCTTTGAAAGGATTCACCCTTTAACTCTTTAACCCTTTAACTCTTTAACCCTTTAACTCTTTAACCCTTTAACCTTCTCTGCGAATTCCTTCATTCCCTCGCTCGCTCCTTTTTGGATGTGCGTGAGGTTGGGGATGCCGCTGGTGCTCACGTCGTCGGGGTCAATGAGGTAGATGGGCGTGCCGGGCTTCACGTAGTGGGCGAGTCCGGCCGCGGGATACACGTTGAGCGACGTGCCGATGATGACGAGCACGTCGGCCTCGCCCACCTTCTCGGCGGCGGGTGCAATCATAGGAACGCTCTCGCCGAAAAACACGATAAACGGGCGCAGCAGCGAGCCGTCGCCAGCCTTTTCGCCCTCGGCCACCTCGCAGTTGTCTTCGGTCAGCTTGCACACGTATCGCTCGTCGAATTGGTCGTCGGAAGAGCACACTTTCGTGAGCTCGCCGTGCAGGTGAATCACATTTTTTGAGCCTGCCTTTTCGTGCAGGTTATCAACGTTTTGCGTGATGACCGTCACGTCGAAGTCGCGTTGCAGGTCGGCAATCAGCTTGTGGCCTTCGTTGGGCTGTGCCTCGAACAGTTTTTTGCGCAACCGATTGTAGAAGTTGTTCACTAATACAGGGTCGGTGAGCCAGCCTTCGTGGCTCGCCACCTGTTCCACGGGAAAGTCTTCCCACAGTCCGCCGGCACCTCGGAAGGTCTTGAAACCACTCTCCACCGACATGCCTGCACCGGTCAAAAATACAAGTTTTTTCATCTCAAAATCACATAAAAATGGTTCAGTAGTCCTTAATATTCCACAAAAATAATGATTTTTCTCGAAATAATGCATCACAATCGGAGAAAAATTGTAACTTTGCACGAAATTTTACACATTATTATTTTTATAAAAGAAAAATTCATAAAAAATGGACAAAATAAGCTATGCTTTGGGACTGGGCATCGGACGCCAACTGAGCGACATGGGAGCCGAAGGACTCAATATCGACGACTTCGCACAGGCCATCAAGGACGTGATGGCTGGCGGAAAGACGCAACTTGATGCGCAGGAGGCCCAGATGATTGTGCAGGAATTTTTCCAGAAGCAAGAGGAAAAACAGCGTGCCTCGGCGGCTGAACGGCACAAGGCCCAGAAAGAACAAGGTGAGAAATATCTGGCTGAAAACGGCAAGAAAGACGGCGTGGTGACGCTGCCCAGCGGCCTGCAATACCAAGTGTTGCGCGAGGGCAACGGCAGAAAACCGAAAGCCACCGACCAAGTGAAATGCCACTACGAGGGAATGCTCGTCGATGGCACGCTCTTCGACAGCAGCATTCAGCGCGGCCAGCCCGCCACGTTCCCGCTGAACGGCGTCATCGCGGGTTGGACCGAGGGTTTGCAGCTCATGCAAGAGGGTGCCAAGTATCGCTTCTTCATTCCCTATCATTTGGGTTATGGCGAGCGCGGTGCCGGCGGCTCGATTCCGCCCTTCTCGGCCTTGGTTTTCGACGTGGAACTGATAGAAGTAATCTAATTCAATTAACATTAACAATTAACAATTAACAATTATCAAAATGAAAAAAATGACATTTGTAGCCGCTATGGCTATTGCCGCTGCCACTTTCTCTTCGTGTGGCAACGGAACCCCGACAGCAAATCTGAAAAGTGACGTCGATTCGATGAGCTACGCCATCGGTCTTGCCCAGACGCAGGGGCTGAAAGAGTATCTCGTGGATCGTATGCAGGTGGACACTGCCTACATCAACGACTTTATCAAGGGTCTGAACGACGGTGCCAACGCTGGCGACGACAAGAAGAAAAATGCCTACTACGCCGGTATCCAAATCGGTCAGCAGATTGCCACGCAGATGATGCCTGGCATCAACCGCGAAGTGTTCGGTGAAGATTCCACGCAGACCATCTCGCTGAAGAATTTCATGGCTGGATTCGTGGCTGGAACCACTGGCAAAAACCAGAAGATGGACATGGAGCAGGCTCGCACAGTGGCTGAGGCCAAGATGCAGCAAATCAAGGCCGCTGTTGCGCTGAAGCAGTTTGCCGATGTAAAGGAGGCTGGCGAGAAATTCCTTGCCGAAAACGCCAAGAAAGACGGTGTCAAGACGCTGGAAGTGGAATACGACAAGCCCGACGGCACGAAAGCAAAGTCGTTCATCCAGTACAAAGTGCTGAAGGAAGGCACCGGCGCTATGCCGAAAGACACTTCCGAGGTGAAAATCCACTACGAAGGCAAGACCATCGACGGTGAGGTGTTCGACAGCTCCTACAACCGCGGCGACGCCATCAGCGCACGTGCCAACGGCTTCATCAAGGGCTTCACGAAAGCGCTGACCAACATGCCCGCCGGCTCCACATGGGAAGTCTATATCCCGCAGGAACTGGCCTACGGCGAGCGTCAGGCTTCCGACAAAATCAAGCCTTTCTCGGCCCTGATCTTCAAAATCGAACTGCAGAGCACGAAGTAATCATCACAGATTCACAGAATCATGAAGAAAATCGCATTGTTGGCAACGGCAATCGTGCTGAGTGCAACACTGAGCACGGCTGACGCCGCCAAGAAGAAAACCAAGAAAAAGCAATCGGAGACGGTCACCGTCTCCGACTGCTGTGTAGAGCAACCCGTGGTGCTGGCCTCGGCCAACGACTCGTTGAGCTTCGCCGCTGGAAAAGTGGCCACGCAGGGCCTCATTCCCTACCTACAGCAGGCGATGAAGGTCGATACGGCCTACATGGCCGACTTCGTGAAAGGCTTCCAAGAGGCCACGAAGAAGGAAAACGACCCCGCGTATGTGGCCTATCTCGCCGGAATGCAAATCGCACAGATGGCCAAGCAGCGCATTCTGCCGAGCATGAAGGGAGAGTTCGAGGGTTCTGACGTAGCCATCAGCGAAGAGATTTTCCACCGCGGCTTCGTGGCCTCGCTCGCGGGCGACAACAGCGTCTATACCGACTCCGCCGCCCAAGCCTATTTTGAAGCGAAGAGCAGAGCCGTGAAAGAGGCTATGAACGCAGCCTACAAGGCCGAAAACGAGCAGTGGATTGCTGAAAACGCCAAGAAAGAGGGCGTGGTGACGCTGCCCAGTGGCCTGCAATACAAGGTCATCACGATGGGTGAGGGCGAAAAACCGACGAAGGAGCAGACCGTGGAGGTGAAATACGAAGGAAAAACCATCGACGGCAACGTGTTCGACAGCTCCTACAAGCGCAATCCGCAAACCTCGAAATTCCGCTGCGACAAGGTCATCAAAGGCTGGACCGAGGCCCTGCAGCTGATGCCCGTCGGCTCGAAGTGGGAACTCTACATCCCGCAGGAACTGGCCTACGGCGAGCGTCAGGCTGGCACCATCAAGCCCTTCTCCACGCTCATTTTCACCGTGGAACTCATCGGTATTGAGAAAGAAAACGAAAAATAATGAAGAAATTCGACTTGCCATCGCATCTTCAGGCGATTTACGCCAGATTTCCTGAAGCCGAGCCGCGTCCGCTGATTGGCATCACGGCCAACCACACCGGCGAAGACGCCGCCCTGCGCGACCCCTACTACGAACAGGTGGTGCGGGCTGGCGGCACGCCCGTCATCATTCCGCCCGTGGCCGATGAGAGCGTGATTGTCAGTGTGTTGGAGCAGCTCGACGGACTGCTGCTCAGCGGCGGTGCCGACTACAACCCGCTGTGGGCGGGCGAGGAACCCGCTCCGAAGCTCGGCGGCATCAATGCGCGACGCGACTTGGCCGAGCTGCTCGTCACGCGCCTGGCCTACAACCGCCAGATTCCCATTTTCGGCATCTGCCGCGGAATGCAGACGCTCGCGATGGCACTCGACGGACACGTTGCGCAAGACATTTCCGAGCGCAGCAGCATCAAGCACTCGCAAGACGGCCACCGCTCGGAGCCGACGCACAGCGTGAGCATCGAACCCGACAGCCGCTTGGCGGAGATTTACGCTTCCGAGAAGCCTCAAAACGCCGATTCGACGGAGAAAATCCGAATTTTCGTGAATTCGCTGCACCATCAGGCCGTTGACGACCCCGGGAGGCGATTCCGCGTCACGGCGACGGCTCCCGACGGCACCATCGAGGCGATGGAAAGCACCGAGCACAAGCCGATTCTGGGCGTGCAATGGCATCCGGAGTGGTTGGAGGAAGAGGGCCTGAAGCTCTTTCGATGGCTCGTGGAAGAAGCTCGTAACTATCACGAAGCCAAAAAGATACATGAAAAAGTCCTGTCGCTCGACACCCATTGCGACACGCCGATGTTCTTCCCGCAAGGCATTCATTTCGAACAGCGCGACCCGCGCATTCTCGTCGATTTGCACAAGATGACCGACGGGCGTTTAGACAGCGTTACGATGGCGGCCTATCTGCCGCAGCCAAAGCCCGACGAGGAATTCTCGTCGCTCGCGCCGCATTTGGCCGGACTCACGCCCAATGCATACGCCAACGGCATTTTCGACCAGATTGAAGCCATCGTCGAGCAGCAGAAGTCGTATTTGGCTCTCGCCCGCACGCCCGACGACCTCCGTGAAAACAAGCGAATGGGGCTGAAATCCATCGTTTTGGCCATTGAAAACGGCCTTGCGCTGGAGCACGAGCTCGAAAACGTCGGTCGATTTGCGCAGCGCGGCGTGACCTACATCACGCTCTGCCATAATGGCGACAACGACATCTGCGACTCGGCGCGCGGCAGCAACACGCATGGCGGAGTGAGCCCGTTCGGAGAGCAGGTCATTGCCGAGATGAACCGCCACGGCGTGATGGTTGACCTCAGCCACGCGGCAGAAAAAAGCTTCTACGATGCGCTTGACATCAGCAAGACGCCCATCGTGTGCAGCCACTCGAACTGTCGGGCGCTGTGCGACCATCCGCGGAACCTCACCGACGACCAGCTGCGCCGACTCGCGGCCAAGGGTGGTGTGGCGCACACGACACTCTACGCTGGCTTCCTCCGCAAAGACGGACAGGCCTCGATTCTTGACGCCATCGCGCATCTGGAGCACGCCATCAAGGTGATGGGTATCGACCACGTGGGCATCGGCACCGATTTCGACGGCGACGGCGGTGTCGCGGGCTTTGCCGACGCGTCTGAGGCGCTGAATTTCACGATGCATCTGCTTCGCCGGAGGTACAGCGAGCAAGACATCCGTAAAATCTGGGGTGGAAACTGGTTGCGCGTGATGGAAGAGGCTCAGAAGTTAAAGGTTAAAAGTTAAAGGTTAAAAGTCAAAGGTTAAAATTGAAGAAGAAAATCCTTTTAATCGTCCTTGTCGTTGTGCTGATAGGGCTCGCTGCAGCCCTCTATCTGCCAGCGATTCTTTCGTCGCATTCGAGCGATGAACAGGTGGAAGTTGGCCCCGTCGGACCGGCTTTTTCCGCTGATTCGGCCTACGCTTTCTGCGCTGCACAGTGCGATTTCGGCCCTCGTGCGATGAATACCGAGGGTCACGAGCGGTGTAAGGACTGGATTATCAGCAAATTCCGGCAATATGGATGCGAGGTCAGCACGCAGCAGGCCGACCTCACGGGCTACGACGGCACGACGCTCCACGCCACGAACATCATTGCGAAGTATCGTCCGGAACTGACCACGCGCGTGCTGCTCTGTGCCCATTGGGACAGTCGTCC
>DFHC01000107.1:27730-31250 GCA_002372575.1 bacterium UBA3734
CGTCCGTGGGCCGACAACGACCCCGACGAGGCCAACTGGCGCAAGCCTATCGTCGCTGCCAACGATGCTGCTTCGGGCGTGGCCGTGATGCTTGAAATCGCACGTCTGCTATCATCACCCACCACCCAAAATTCATCACCCAGCATCGGCATCGACTTCATTTGCTTCGACGCTGAGGACTGGGGCACGCCGCAATGGGAAGAAAACCACGCAGAAAGTGATAACAGTTGGGCTTTAGGTTCGAATTATTTCGCCCAAAACCTGCCCGAACGCTATGAAGTGCGCTACGGCATCCTCCTCGATATGGTGGGCGGACAGGGCGCGCGCTTCTTCCAAGAGCGCTTCTCGCAGCAATTTGCCTCGGCCATCGTCGAAAAAGTGTGGCGAGCCGCTGAACAAGCCGGTTTTGCAAGTTATTTCCCGAAAACAACAGGCGGTCAAATCAACGACGACCACTTGCCGCTCAACCAATACGCTCGCATTCCCACCATCGACATCATTCCCTATTTCGAGGACTGTCCGCAGAGCTCCTTTGGCCCGACGTGGCACACGCTCGACGACGATATGCAGCACATCGACCGCAACACGCTGAAAGCCGTCGGACAAACCGTCGTGCAAGTTCTCTGGACCGAAAACTAACACCCATCACCCATCACCCATCACCCTTATGCTCTACACCCCTGACGAAGAACGCTGGAACGCCCGAAGCCACGCCGTTGGCATCGTGCTTGCCATCGTTGCGGGAGTTGTCTTTTTAGGGAAAGCGGTGGGAAACGGTGATTCGTGGGCAGTGCTGGGCGTTGCGCTCTACTTGTTCGGGATGCTCTCGAGCTACGTCGCTTCCACGCGCTACCACGCCACGCCGCAGTCGTCGCCCAAGCGCGAAACGCTGCGCCGCTGGGACCATGCCGCCATCTACTGGCACATCGCGGGCTCCTATTCGCCCGTTACGCTCGTCGCCCTGCGCAACGAAGGGGCGTGGGGCTGGTCGCTCTTCATTTTTATCTGGGTAGCAGCCATTGCCGGCACCGTTGCGTCATTCCGCCACCTGAAAAAGCACAGCCACATCGAAACCGCCTGCTATTGCCTGATGGGACTCAGCGTGCTCGTGGCCTTCAAGCCATTGCTCAACTGCGTTTCTGCGGCCACCATCGCGTGGATTGTTGCCGAGGGCGTATGCTACATCACCGGAGCACTGTTTTATTCGCTTCGCCGTCGCTATATGCACACGGTTTTCCACTTTTTCGTACTTGCCGGAACAATTTGCCACATGCTGGCCGTGTGGAATGTCATTCAATAAAATCTCAATTCAAAAAACATCGTATCTGTATGAAAAAAAACCTTTTCATCGCCTTCATTCTTTCGTTCCTCGCCCTTCATCCTTCATTGATGATAGCTCAGTCGCCGCGCGAGGATTTCAAGCAAAACGTATTCAAGTCGGCAAGTAATTACTACGCCTACCCGGGGCCTGAGCAGCATAAGCTCACGCCTGCGCCGAAAGGTTATGAGCCGTATTACATCAGCCACTACGGGCGGCATGGCTCGCGCTATCTCATCGGGAAAAACGACTACGACCGCGCTTGGAAAGTGCTCTCGAGAGCCGATTCCTTGGGAAAACTCACCGACTACGGCAAGGACGTGCTGCGGCGCGTCGTTCTACTGCGCAACGAGGCCGACCAGCGACTCGGCGAACTCACCTTGCTCGGCGCACAGCAGCATCGTGAGATTGCCCGACGCATGTACGAGCGATTTCCCGAGGTGTTCAAGGGCGCAACCGACATCGACGCGAAGAGCACGGTGGTGATTCGCTGCATTCTCTCGATGGAAAACGCCTTGCAGGAGCTGAAAAGCCTCAATCCGAAGCTGCGCATCCGCCACGACGCCTCGGAACACGATATGTGGTATATGAACCACGACGACAAGCGACTGAAAGACCGCATCTGGAACCCCGAGGCGCGCGCAGCCTACGATGCTTTCAAAAAGCGCCACTCGAACTACGACCGCGTGATGCAGACGCTGTTCCGCGACACGGCCTACGTCCGCCACGAGGTGAATGCCGAGAACCTGAACTACCACCTGTTCAAGCTCGCCTCGAACATCCAGAGCTCCGAGCTGCGCCACTCGATTTCGCTCTACGACCTCTTCACGCCCGACGAAATCTACGACAACTGGATGATTGAGAACGCGGGTTGGTACCTCGGCTACGGGCCCTGCCCGCTGAACGGTGCCTTGCAGCCCTTTTCGCAACGCCATTTGCTCGGAAAAATCCTTGAAGAGGCCGATGCCAACGTTGGCAAGAGCCATCCGGGAGCCACGTTGCGCTTCGGCCACGAGGTTTGCGTGATGCCGCTTGCCTGTCTGCTCGAAATGGACAACTGCGGTAAGCAAATCGCTGATTTCGAGCAACTTCCTGCCGAGGGATGGCTCAATTACAAGATTTTCCCGATGGGCTGCAACGTGCAACTTATTTTCTACAAGCCGAAGAAAGGCAAGGGCGACATTCTCGTGAAAGCCCTGCTCAACGAAAACGAAACCACGCTGCCGCTGAAGCCCGTTAGCGGTCCCTACTACAAGTGGAGCGATTTCCGCGACTATTTCACAAAGAAACTCCAAAGTTTCAGTTTGGAATAAAGCCGAAATTAAAAAAATGAAAATACAAGTCAAAAGTGTTAATTTCTTTTACTCGGCGCGATTTTTTGTATGAATTCGTTAGATTTCACTTAATTTTGTGTCGGATAAACCCCATAGAACGATGAAAATTCCACGAAAACGCCGTCTTTCCGCTTGGCTGCTGCTGTCGGTATTCGTCCCGATGCTGACGCTGACGCTGCTCCACCACCACGAGGTGGTAGAGGTGGAAGACGTTGCCTGTGACGACTGTGCGCATCACGTTCGTCATGGTGGGCATTTTTCTGTCGGGTTCAGTTCTTTTGAGAATTGCTTGATTTGCGAGTTTGCAAGTCAGACCTATGTGAGTGCTGCCAAGACCGTTTCGCTGTTGGTGCAAACGGATTGCGATATGCTGATGGAACCGCTTGTTCCGTCGCTCCCCATCGTATTGCTGATTCATCACTCCTCACGAGCTCCTCCTGCGTTTGCTTGATTTTCGAAGGGAAAGGGGGAAATGTTATTTCTAAACTAAATCGAGCAAAAAATGAAAAAAAATATAATTTTTGTATTGCTGTCGGGCTTGTATGCGATGACAGCGGCGGCTCAGGTGCATCAGCACGTGGAGCATGAAGATAGTGTGTGCGAGGAAGACGAATTGCACGTGAAACTGAGCGAAGTGGTGGTGAGCGGCGTAACGGGCCAGTCGCTGCTGCGCGAAACGCCACTGCCGTTTATGGTGGTGTCGCAAAAAGAGTTGTCCACGCGCTCATCGACGAACATTGTGGATGCCATTGCCCAAATGCCCGGTGTGTCGCAGCTGACCACGGGCGGCAGCATTTCAAAACCCGTGATTCGCGGCCTGGGCTACAACCGCGTGGCGGTGGTGAGCGACGGCATCCGACAGGAAGGA
>DFHC01000148.1:0-5184 GCA_002372575.1 bacterium UBA3734
CGGTCGTAGTCGGGCAGCACTTCACCGAGATACGTGTGCAACTCCTTCGACGAGGCTTTCTTGAAGTTCAGCGAGCAGGCTTTGAGTTGCTCTTTCTCGCCCACGTTTCTCAGCACTTTCCACAGTGGAATGTCTTCGCTGTCGGTGAACATGGCGATGTCGCCGAGGCTGGTGATTCGTTCCGTGCCGAAGGCCGGCATTCGTCTTTTCGCTTCGTCGAGTGTTTCGACAATCAGATTTGCTTTTCCTTGGCTGACAAGCCGAAACAGGCCCGGTTTGCCGGCAATTGAAAGAATTGTTTCCATTTTTTTATAGTTTAATTGTTGTTTGTTGAGTTGTTGAATGTTTTTTAGTATTTCGTCGATTTGCTCTTCCAAATCGCTCACGCCATCGTTGACGATTTCAAAGTCGCTACGGCGCAGCACTTCCTCTTGTGGCATTTGGCAGCGAATCCATTCGAGGGCTTTCTGGCGCGTGATTTGGTCGCGCAGGATGAGGCGCCGGATGCGCAACTCGAGCGGCGCAGTGACGCAGACCACGTGGTCGAAATGCACGCGCTGGTGGAAATTGCTCTCGAAGAGGATGGCGCTTTCGAGCCATTCCATGCCCGAGGCCAGAAAATCCTCGGCCACGGCGGGGTGTACGATGTTGTTGACGGCCTGTCGCGCTTCGTCGGAGCTCAGGATGTAGTCCGAGAGCAGCTGTTTGTGGAAAATGCCGTCGGCATAGAGCTGCTCGCCCACGAGGGCGGTCAGCGCGTGGCGGATGCTCTCCGACTCACGAATCAGTCCACCGGCGGCCATGTCGCAGTTATAGACCCTGATGCCGCGTCGCTGCAACAGTTGGCAGACGTACGACTTGCCGCTTCCGATACCTCCGGTGATGGCCACGTGCTTCATTGTTCGATGAGATAATCCACTTCCGAGAGTTCCAGACGTGCATCGCGCACGTTGGCCGGAACCTTCCGCAGGTGGAGGGTGCATTTTTCAGGGTTGTTGGTGGACAAATCGTTGAAGTCGGCCTCTACGCGGAACTGCCCGGGTTTGATTTGCCGATAGACGCTCGCGCCAGTCACGAATCGCACTTTCACGCGTGGCGGAAACGTGCGCAGCGTCTTTCCCTCGGGCATGTTCTCGGCGTGGATGGGCACCTCGACGCTCTCTTCGGTGAGCACGTCGGTGCAGAGCGTGATTCGCACCTGTGCAGGCACGATTTTCGCGCCCTTGATGCGCTGCAGTTTTACGGTTTTCACGACCGTGTCCGAGAAATTCGTGACGGTAACGGGCTCTGTATATACGCTTTTGAGCGTGTCGAGGATGTTCTTGTCGGCATAGACGACGACATTGCTCGGCGAGAAACGTGTGCGCGTCAGGTAGTAGCTTTTGGCCGGCGTGATGTCGCCCACAAGTCGCACGGGAACCTTCTCCCACTGCCCGTGGTTGTAGTAGAAGTCAATCCTTTCGGGCTTGATGGATACGATTTTCGACGAACCGTAGAGGTTGGGGAGAATGGCTCGCTGCAGGTCGGCCAGCGCAACGTGGCCGCGTCCGTTGTCTTGCTTGCAATAGTTCTGGAAATCCAGTACGACGGGCTTCAGGGGACGGCCAGAGAGGTAGGCTGCGAGTGTGAAGCCCTTGTCGCGAATGGTCACGCGCAGCGTGTCGTCCATGTCGGAGGTGATGACGACGTCGCGTGGCACGTTGGTCAGCGTGATGGGGATTTTGTACTCCTGTTCGCTGGTGTCGTTCAGTGTGGTGAGCAGCCAGAAGACCGTGCTGAGTGCGAGAAAGAACAGAAAAATAAGGAACTCCCTGTTCACGATGCTGAACAGGAAGTCTCTCAGAGGGCGATAGATTCGCAGAAATTGTTCTTTCACGACGTTTTTTGCTTTTTAGGCGTTGTTGGTGTTCGTCTGCGAAGCTGCGGCATTGGCGAAGACGTAGCTCTTATCGACTTGAATCGTTACGCCGCGTGCAATTTCTACTTCCACGACGCCCGATGCGGGGTCGATGCTCTTGACGGTGCCGTAGATGCCGCCGCCTGTGACCACTTTGTCGCCTTGTTTCAGCGAGTTTTGGAAATTGCGGATTTCTTTCTGCCGCTTCTGTTGCGGACGAATCATGAAAAACCAGAAGATGGCGAAGATGGCCACCATCATGAGCAGCATACTCATGCCTCCGCCGCCGGCGGGTGCGGGTGCTTGTAAAAGAATTGTTGTCATAATGTTTAAATTTTATTGTTTGTTTATAGTCTATTGTTTCTCGCTTCTCGATTCCTCTTCCTCGCTCTTTGAAACTTCCTCGTTCCCTGAACTCTCCTCGCTCTTCGAAACTTTCTCGTTCATCGTTTTCATCATTTTCCCTGTCTTGATGAGGTGTCTGGCGATGCTGTCGAGCATTCCGTTGATGTAGCCTCCGCTTTTGTGGGTGCTGTAGATTTTTGCCAAATCAACGTATTCGTTGATGGTGACGCTGACGGGAATGTTCGGGAATGTGAGCATTTCGGCGATGGCGATTTGCATGATGACCACGTCCATGTAGGCCAGTCGCGAAAAGTCCCAGTTTTTCGACGCCTCGCTCATGTAGCGCTGGTAGGTGTCGGCATTGAGAATGGTGGCGCGGAAGAGTTTCCGTGCGAAGTCTTTGTCTTCCTCGTCTTTGTATTCGGGCAGCAGTTCTTGCCGCGATGCATTTTTGGACTCGAATCGCCGGATGGTTTTCAGCACGAAGGTATCGACCACTTCCTTGTCGTCGTTCCAGTAGAGGCTTTTCTCTTCGAGCAGTGCGTCGAGGTCTTCGTTTTCCTGAATGATTTGCTTGTAGATTTTCCGCCACACCTCGCGGTCGGCCTCGTAGGAGTCGTCGTCGCTTTCGATGTAGTCGCGATAGATTTTGCTCTCTTCGATGAGGTTGCAGATTTTCCTGACGAACTCAATATTGTCTTCCCACGAGAGTTTCAGCGTTTCGGCGGCCTCGCGCAGCATTCTGTTGTTGTCGAGTTGCAGGGCGAATTTGTTTTCCACGAATTTTGTTGTCGGCACCTCTGTACCCTCGCGCTGTGCCCGCTGTGTGCCAATCTCCACGCGATGTTGCTCTTCCTTGGAGACGGCCACGATGAGCAGCAGCAGCAGATTGTACAGGTCATACGCTTTCGACAGGCTGAAAAGCAGTTCTTTCTCAGCGTTGTCAAGATTGCGGTTGCCGTTTTGGTAATAGGCATAGGTGAGCTGCACAATCTTGATTCTAATCAGTTCTCGGTTGATCATCTTTCTCTAAAAACGATGTAAATACGAATGCAAATTTAGTGATTTCCCCAGAAATGAGCAAGAAAATCGGCTTATTTTATATGATTTTTCAAAAAAAACATGAAATCTTGTGGTTTGTTCGCCAGATTTTTGTAATTTTGCACCGCTTTTTGGAGCACATCTCGTGTGATGGCGAATTAAGGCAACACATTATTCACTTAATTTAGAGTAACACAAAAATTATGAAAGAATTTGCATTGAACGGTCAGAAGCGCGAAACCGTTGGAAAGAAAGCTTCGAAATTGTTGAGAAAAGAGGGCTTGATTCCCTGTAACCTGTATGGCGAGAGCGTAGTCGAAGGAAAGCCTGTGGCCATGTCGTTTGCCATTCCGATGGCAGAGCTCCGTAAGGTGATTTACACGCCGACGGTCTATGTCGTGAACCTCAACATCGACGGCGAGTCTCACAAGGCCGTGATCAAGGAACTGCAGTTCCATCCCGTGACGGATGCTGTGCTGCATGTCGATTTCTACGAAGTAAGCGAAACGAAGCCCATCACCATCGGCATCCCCGTGAAGCTCAACGGACTGGCACAGGGTGTGCGCGACGGTGGTAAGCTCAACCTCTCCATCCGCAAGATTAACGTGACGGCTCCCTACGGGCGAATTCCCGAGGTGCTCGACATCGACGTGACGGCACTCGAGCTCGGCAAGAGCATCAAAGTGGGCGAACTCAGCTTCGAGGGACTCGAACTGGCCACGCCTGCCGAGGTGGTTGTCTGCTCCGTGAAGACCACGCGTGCATCGCGTTCTGCCGCCGCCAATGCCGAGGCCACCGAGGCCGAAGCTGCCGCAGAATAAGGCTGAGATATGGATAAGTACCTGATTGTTGGACTTGGGAATCCTGGCGACGAATACGCCCAGACCCGCCACAACGCCGGTTATATGGTATTGGATGCTTTTGCCAAAGCGTCCAATACTGTTTTTTCCGACAAACGCTACGGCTATGTCGCCGAGACGAGCCTGCGCGGGCGGAAGGTGTTTCTGCTGAAGCCCACCACCTATATGAATCTCTCGGGCAACGCCGTGCGCTATTGGCTCACGAAGGAAAACATCGACGAGAAGCGGCTTTTGGTCGTGAGCGACGACGTGGCGCTGCCGCTCGGCCAGTTCCGGCTGAAGGCGAACGGGAGCAACGGCGGCCACAACGGTCTCGGCCACATCCAGCAGCTCATCGGGCAGAACTACGCCCGCCTGCGCCTTGGCATCGGCCACGATTTCCCCATGGGCCGCCAGATTGACTGGGTGCTCGGGCAGTTCTCGGCCGAGGAGTTGGAGCTGCTGCAGCCCGCCATCGACCTCGCCGTGAAGATGATTCCGAGCTTCGTGCTGGCAGGCATAGATGTCACGATGAACGAATTTAACAAACTTGGGAAAAAATGTCAGAAACAGCCCGAATCGACAAGTGGCTCTGGGCAGCCCGAATCTATAAAACCCGATCCATCGCCGTCGATGCCATCAAGAACGGACGCGTGACGATAGATGGCGTGAGCGTGAAGCCCAGCCGGACGGTGAAAGCCGGCGAGGTGGTGAGCGTGAAGAAGCCGCCCGTGACCTATTCGTTCCGCATCCTGAAGCCCATCGAACAGCGCGTGGGTGCGAAACTCGTGCCCGAAATCTACGAAAACGTCACCGACCCGAGCCAATACGAGCTGTTGGAAATGAGTCGCATCAGCGGTTTTGTTGATCGCGCCCGAGGCACGGGCAGGCCCACGAAGAAAGAGCGTCGCGCCCTCGACCAGTTCGTGGAGCCCGTTCTTTTCGGCTATGATTTTGACGATGACGATGATGAATGATGTTATTCGAATGTCGAAGGTACGGGGGTGCGAGAATACTCCTGAACTCCTGTAACTCCTGTAACTCCTGCACTCCTGCACTCCT
>DFHC01000148.1:5241-10014 GCA_002372575.1 bacterium UBA3734
ACTCCTGCACTCCTGCACTCCTGTAACTCCTGCACTCCTGAACTCCTGTAACTCCCATGAAAAAAATCGCCATTTTCGTGTCGGGCAACGGCACCAACTGCGAAAACATCATCCGCTATTTCACGAACCACACCGAAATTCGTGTGTCGCTCGTCGTCAGTAACCGCGCCGATGCCTACGCCCTCGTGCGAGCCGAGCGGCTGGGCGTGCCCACCGAGGTGATTTCCAAAGCCGAATTTCGCGATGAGCAGAAGGTGCTCGACGTGCTGCGCAAACACGACGTGCAGTTCATTGTTCTCGCGGGATTCCTGCTTCAGATTCCGCCTTATCTCATCGAGGAATTTCCCCAAAAGATGCTCAATCTGCATCCCGCTCTGCTGCCGAAATACGGCGGCAAGGGCATGTACGGCCACCACGTTCATGAAGCCGTGTGGCAAGCCCGCGAAACCGAAACGGGCATCACAATTCATTGGGTTACAGCCGAGTACGACCGCGGTCCCATCATTGCGCAGTTCCGCACGCCTGTCGCTCCCGACGACACCCCCGACGACATTGCCGCCCGCATCCATCAGCTTGAGCAGCAGCATTTTCCAAAGGTCATCGAACAGGCGTTTAGTTAAACTTTATTTGTGTTTTCTTCATGAGAGCGTAGTTTGTTTGAACCTAAAAGTTGTTAAAACTTTTAGCCTACAATCTCACGCCCAGCAAATTTTTCTTAACTTTGCAAATTAGTTGGAAAACTCTTAAAAATCAGGATAATTATGAAGAGAATCGCGAAAATCCAAGCAATTTTGCTGATGATGTGTTGTCTGAGCCTGCAGGCTCTGGCACAGTCTGTAAACCTGACGCCGTGGCCGAGAAGCCTGACGGCGAAAGCGGGCGAATACGTGCTTCCGCAGAGCATCACGATCGATGTGAGCGGGCTGTCGTCGGACATCGTGGCCCAGGCCAACGACTTCGCCGACGTGCTCAGGGCAGCCACGGGTCGCACGGTGACCGTGGGAAGCAATGCTGGTGCCAGCATCACGCTCGCAATGAACGCTACGACGCTCGCCGACGAGAGCTACATCCTATTGGTGAACACCGACGGCATCACGCTGAAGTCGAGCACCGTGAGGGGATTTTTCTATGGCCTGCAGTCGATTAAAAAAATGCTGCCGGGCAATGTCCTGGTCGGGAAACTCGACGCCTCGGCCAACTACGCCATCCCCTGCGTCTCCATCAATGATGCACCGCGCTTCGCCTATCGCGGATTCATGCTCGACGTGAGCCGCCATTTCTTCACCGTCGAAGAGGTGAAAAAGATGCTGCGGCTGATGTCGTACTACAAGATGAACTATTTCCACTGGCACCTGACCGACGACCAAGGCTGGCGCGTGGAGGTGAAAAAGTACCCGAAACTGATTTCGGTGGCCTCGAAACGCAGCAATTCGTGGAACACCGACCTGAAATACGGCCAATACTGGACCAACGACCAATATGGCCCCTACTACTACACGCAAGAGGAAATCCGCGACGTGGTGGACTACGCCGCGAAGCTCCACATCACCGTCATTCCGGAAATCGAGATGCCTGGCCACCTCGCCGCCGCCATGACGGCCTATCCCGAGTTCAGCTGCTCGCCGAACGGAGCGCACAGCGTGTGGGTGTCGGGCGGCATCTCTACCGACGTGCTCAACGTGGCCAACGACGGTGCCATCCAGTTTGCCAAAGACATCCTGACCGAGATTGCACCGCTCTTCCCGAGCGAGGTGTTCCACATCGGAGGCGACGAAACGCCCACCACCGCCTGGCAGAACAATGCCGAGTGCCGTGCGCTCTATCAGAAAGAGGGTATGACGAGCTATTCGCAGCTCCAGAGCCGCTTCACGAGGATTATTGCCGAGCATCTGAAGACACTCGGCAAGCGCATCGCAGTGTGGAACGAGGCCATCACGGCCGGAGGTGCCAACACGCAGCTCATCAAGGACAGTGAGGCGATGATTTACTGCTGGACACCCTGTCAGCAGGCGGCATCGAAGGCTGCCGACCTCGGCCTGAAGGCCATTATCACGGAATATAACAGCGGCGGACAGTCGTACTACATCAACCGCAAGCCCACCACCTCGGACTACGGCGCTGGCTACGGCGACAACACGCTGCAATCTACCTACAACTACGTGCCCGTTCCGGCCAATGTTTCTTCCGCCCGCCAGCCTTATTACCATGGCGTACAGGGCACGTTCTGGTGCGAGCACGTGAGCGAGCCCGAGCATCTGGAATACCTCGCCATTCCGAAACTGATGGCTGTGGCCGAGGCTGGCTGGACACCGCAGGCGCGAAAAGATTGGACTTCGTTCCGCGACCGCATTCGTCGCGACACCACGATGCTTCACCACGGCGGATACAACTTCCACCCGCAATTCCTGCGCTACGACGGTGCCACGCCCGACGGCTCTTCCGCCGACATGGTGAGGCCGAAATCCTCGACGGGAATGGCTGTCGCTGACAAGTTCTGGTACAAAATCGTTTCTCGAGGCGAAAGTCGCAACAATCGCCAGATTGAACTGATTCAGAGCGGATCGGCCCTGCTCACGGAGATGAGCGCTCACGGGGCTGCCGCAGGGATGATTTGGAGCAACGTGGCCGCCAAGGAGAGCGCAAGCAACTACGACGCGCAGCTTTGGGCTTTTGAACTCGACCCCAGCGGCTCGGGAAAATACGCCCTTGTGAACAAAACGGCCCCCGACGGTTCACTGAATCCGACGGCATCGGTGGCTGGAGTCGATGGAAAATGGTCGTACGACAACACGAAGAAAAACTACAACTTCATCCTTGGCGACAATGGCTACGGATCGGCTTCCGACGGCATCTATTACTACTCCATCCGCAGCGACAAGCACAGCGGACAATGGATGAACTGCGCCATGCCGGGCAGGAACTACACGGTGAATCTCTACAGCGACCCCAAAAGCGGAAGCGGAGGCCTGTGGACCTTCGACCCAACCTTCGACATCGACGTTGACCCCGTGGAGGTCGATTTTCCCGTGCTGAACGGCACATATCGCATCACTAACACTGTGGAACGCTTTGCCACGCGCTCGCTCTGCGACACGAAAGGCGCCTCCACACTCACCCACACCGACGACGCCTACGCCAACGACGCGTGGACGGTCACTTCCGTCACCTCCGAGGGCAACACGGCCAAAATTCGCCTGAAAAACGTGGGTACAGGCCGCTTCGTGGGTGGCCCCACGGGCAACGCCATCGACAAAATCGGCAATCTCGTGGGTACGGCCAACACCGAACTGACGCTGACCTATCAGCCCGAAGAAGACGATTTCACGATTTCGGGCAACAATATGCGCTATTATCCCATTCCCACCACTGCGCCGTCGAACGCAGGGGCGGTGGCGGCCAACAGCGGAGCCATTCGTCCGCAGGGAACGGGATGGAAGTTCACGCCCGTGCGCGTGCTCACGCTCACCTGCATCGACGAGGGCACCAACGCCACGATGGAAACCTTCGTGTGCAGCCGTAGCGACGAGGAACTCGCCGACCCGCTCCATTTGCCGCAGTTCCGCGGATTCACTTATCAGCGTCAGGAGAGTGTGGATGCGGCCAACGTCCGCCTGTACTACCGCCGCACTTCCTACAACGTCGATTTCGTGGGGCGCGACCGTCGTGGTGCCATCGTCGTAGAGAGCCTGAATCAGGTCGATGTCAGCAACAATAGCTATCAGCCCATGGTACCCGAAGTCCCTTTTTACACGACGCAAACCACCTCGCTCAAGTTCGATGAGAAGCGCGACACCGTATATAATATTGTGTACGATTCCGAGGCATACGCCGGCGTGAAACGCATTGGAAAAGCCGTGAGCGAGCTCGAAGATGGCCGAAGCTACGTGCTTTTCGACACATCGCCCAAAGACACTGAGCGCATCGGTTATCGCAACATCAATCCCGACAACGGCCAGATCATGCAGTCCACCGTCATCGAGAACACCGACCCCTACTACGTCTGGACGCTCGAGCGCGTGGGCACCTCGGACAATCGGTTTCGCGTGAAAAACGAGCTCACGGGCAAGTATATTCCCAAACTCGAACAAAGCAAGGCCATTTTTGTCGATGATGCAGGCGATACTTTCACCTTCACCCCCCACGCGGGCGACGTGTGGGAAGTCAAGGGAACGAACGGGCAGTATTGGGACGGCATGGCAGGCTCGTTTACGGGCTGGCACACCTACGGCCATCCTTACAAAGCCTTTGAATACTACGTCAAACCCTATTTTCTCGTCACCGTGGAATACGTCTATGAAAACGGCGGAAAAGCTGCCGAGACGGTGACGGCGCTCGTCGAAGCGGGCAACAGCTACACGCTGGAAATCCCCTCTGTCAGTGGATTTTCCGTCAAAACCATCGAGAATGCCGATGCCGTGAATCCTGTCGCTTCCAACGCCGTAGTGCGCGTGATCTACAGCGATGGAACGCTTGGCATTGAAGACTCCGCCATCGACAATCTCCAGTCGAAGGCCACCGCGATTTACGATTTGCAAGGTCGGCGCGTTCATCGCATCGTTGCGAAGGGCATCTATGTGATAAACGGCGTGAAAGTTGCTATCAGATAAAATAATAAGTCGCTCGTTTACAGCGACTTATTTCGTTTTCCAGTGATCCGGTTGGGATTCGAACCCAAGACCCACAGCTTAGAAGGCTGTTGCTCTATCCAGCTGAGCTACTAGACCATCAAATCGGGTGCAAAGGTAAATAAAAATTGGGAGATAGCCAAATTTT
>DFHC01000025.1:0-139 GCA_002372575.1 bacterium UBA3734
CGCAAAGGGCAACAAGATGTCGAAACACGTAGGAAACGTGGTGAATCCTTTTGAAATGATTGAAAAATACGGCAGCGATGCCGTGCGCTTCTATATGATGACCAATTCGGAGCCGTGGGACAACCTGAAATTCGACCCC
>DFHC01000025.1:232-4564 GCA_002372575.1 bacterium UBA3734
CGGAACGCTCTATAACACCTATTCCTTCTTCGCGCTCTATGCGAATGTGGATGGGTGGGAGGCCAACTGTCAGCTGTCAACTATCAGCTCTCAACTAACGGAAATCGACCGCTGGATTCTCTCGCGCGTAAATTCGCTGGTGAAAGCCGTCGATCATGAGTTGCAAGGCTACGACCCGACCCGTGCAGGCCGTCTCATCGACCAATTCGTGAACGACGACCTCTCGAACTGGTATGTGCGACTAAACCGCAAGCGTTTCTGGGGAAAGGACATGAGCGACGACAAGCAAGCCGCCTACACGACGCTCTACACCTGTCTGATGACCGTGGCCAAGCTGCTCGCGCCCTTCGCGCCCTTCTACGCCGACCAGCTCTATCGCGACCTCGGCGGCGAAAAGGACAGCGTACACCTCGATTTCTATCCCGAAGTCGATGAAAAGGCCATCGACCTCGATTTGGAGGCGCGGATGGACATGGCGCAGCGCATCACGTCGATGGTGCTCGCCCTGCGTCGCAAGGTGAACATCAAGGTGCGTCAGCCGCTACAGCGCATTATGATTCCCGCCATCGACAGCGAGCAGCAGAAGCACATCGAGGCCGTGAAGCAGCTCATTATGAGCGAGGTGAATGTGAAGGAGCTCACGTTTGTCGAGGGACAGGGCGTTTTGGTGAAGAAGGTGAAGTGCAATTTCCGAACGATGGGCAAGAAATTCGGCAAACTGATGAAGGCCGTGGCTGCCGCCGTCGATCATTTTTCGCAAGAACAAATCGCCGAGCTCGAAACGGCAGGAAAATTCGCTCTGATGGTTGAAAATCAGGAGGTTATCGTGGAGAAGGAAGACGTTGAAATCATCAGCGAAGACATTCCGGGCTGGCTCGTCGCCAACGAGGGCAACCTCACCGTGGCTCTTGAAGTGGAGCTTTCCGACGAACTCCGTCGTGAGGGAATGGCGCGAGAGCTCATCAACCGCATTCAGAACCTTCGCAAGGATGCCGGTTTTGAAATCACCGACCACATCGCCGTGACCGTGGCCCCCAACGAGCAGACCGATGCCGCCATTGCCGCTTTCCGCGACTACATCGTTTCGCAGGTGTTGGCTGATTCGCTCGAAATCGCCCCGAACGACGGTCAGGAAATAGACTTCGACGAATTCAAGTTGAATATTAAAATATTAAAGAGTTAGCCTCACCCCTAACCCCTCCCCAAAAGGGGAAGAGGCGCCGAGGAAGGAGGAAAAGCCTCCCCCGACCCCTCCAAAGGGAGGGGAGCACTATAAAATCGTAAAATCGTATAATCGTCAAATAGTAAAATTGTCAAATAAAACTATGTCAGAAAAGAAACGCTATTCAGATGCTGAACTTGAGGAATTCAAGGAAATCATCAACGAGAAACTCCGTTTGGCACGCCGCGACTACGATGCCATGATGCGTCAAATCATGAATCAAGACGGCAACGATGTCGATGACACGTCGCCCACGTATAAGGCGCTGGAAGAGGGCAGCCTCACGCAGTCGAAAGAAGAGCTCGTGAGCATGGCCAATCGCCAGCAGAAGTTCATTACCGGACTGGAAGCCGCTCTCGTGCGCATTCAGAACAAGACCTACGGCATCGACCGCATCACGGGCGAGCTCATCCCGAAGGAACGCCTTCGCGCCGTGCCCCACGCCACGCTGAGTGTAGCCTCTAAACAAGCCCGCGACAAGAAATGACGAAGAAGAAGGCTGCCTGGCTGTCTGTTCTGCTCATTGCCGTGCTGCTGGTGACCGACCAGGTCATCAAAATTGCCGTGAAGACGAACATGCGCCTCTATGAAAGCATCTGGATTGCCGACTGGTTCCAGATTCATTTCATCGAGAACAACGGCATGGCCTTTGGCCTTTCGTTCATCAACAAATATGTGCTGACGATTTTCCGCATCGTTGCCGTGACGCTCATCGCCATCTACCTGCGCAGACAGATAGGGCAGGGCGCCCGCACGGTTTACGTCGTGCTGTTGTCGATGCTCTTGGCCGGAGCTGCCGGAAACATCATCGACTGCATGTTCTACGGCGAGATTTTCACGGCTTCGTCGCCGTTCTACGTCAGCTACCTTGTGCCCTTTGGCCACGGCTATTCGGGTTTCCTCACGGGCAAGGTCGTCGATATGTTCTATTTTCCGCTCATTGTCACTACGTGGCCCGAGTGGATGCCCTTCGTGGGCGGCGAGGAGTTTATCTTCTTCAGCCCCGTGTTTAATTTTGCCGATGCCTGCGTGAGCGTGGCTGTGGTGGCGCTGCTGCTGTTTTGCAGGCGGGAACTCGCCACGCTGTCGTTCAGCGAAGAGGCTTCGGAATCGTCAGAAAATCAACTCGATAACACTGAAATCACTTCGTAGATGCGTAAGTTTGGCCTGTTTCTGCTGTCGATGATGATGTTGCTCGTGTGGGGATGCGACAAGGATGCCCCGCGCCATCTCTCGCACGGGAAAATGGAGGCCATTCTCTATGACTATCACGTGGCCGACGCCGTTTCCAACACAGACGTGAACTACGACGACACGCTTCGGCTGAACGTCTATAAGCTCGCCGTACTGCAGAAACATGGTGTGACGGAGGCCGATTTCGACTCCTCGATGGTCTATTACACGCGCCATGCCGACGAACTCTACGAAATTTACGAGCGCCTCTCGAAGCGACTGGCCGACGAAGCCCTGATTCTGGGCGCCTCCGCGAGCGAGGCAAACCGCTATATGACCATCTCGAACACGGGCGACACGGCCAACATCTGGACGGGCGACGAATCGCTCGTGCTGACGCAGCACGCCGGCTTCAACGTCTATTCCTTCTCGCTGAAGGCCGACACGACCTACAAGCCCGGTGACCAGTTCATACTCAGCTTCGAGACCAAGTTCATCTATCAAGACGGCGCACGCAGCGGCATGGCACTATTGGCCTTGACCTACGAAAACGACAGCACGGCTTCGGTCATGACGCGAATGAGCATCGGCAACCAGTATCGCGTGAACATTTCTGACGGTGAACGTCGCGGAATCAAGCAGGTTTCCGGCTATTTCATGCTTCAGCACAATCCGGACAAGGAATCGCGTTCTACGCTCAAGTTGATGCACGTCGGCAACATTGCGCTCGTCAGAATTCATACGAAGAAAGACGAAACGACGCAGCCCGAGCCACAGCCTGAAACAGGTCCCGCCATCGAAGAACGGCAACTCGACCCCCGCGAGCCGGAGCCCATCGACGAACCCATTCAGCTCGATAACATTCAACACTAACCAATACAATCAATCAGCATGAAGAAAATCATCATTTCCCTGCTTCTCATTTGCGGATTCCACGCAAGTGCAAGCGCCTGTACCAACTTCATCGTTGGTAAGAAAGCATCGACCGACGGCTCGGTCATCTGCACCTACAATGCCGACTCCTACGGCATGTTCATCGGTCTCTACCATTTCCCTGCAGGCAAGCACGCCGCCGGAGAGATGCGCAAGGTGGTCGATTGGGACTCGCAGCGCTATCTCGGCGAAATTCCCGAAGCACCCGAAACCTACAACGTCATCGGCAACATCAACGAGTGGCAGGTGACCATCGGCGAGACGACCTATGGCGGTCGCAACGAGATGATCGACACGACCGGCATCATCGACTACGGCTCGCTCATCTACATCACCCTGCAGCGGGCTAAGACCGCCCGCGAGGCCATCAGCATCATGACCACACTCGTCGAGCAGTACGGCTACTGCAGCGAGGGCGAGACCTTTACTATTTGCGACCCCAATGAGGCATGGATCATGGAGATGATGGGCGCCTGGGTGCCCGACTCCGTCAAGGCCACGATGAAGCCCTCCGCCCGCAAGCAGCTGGGACGCACCGTATGGGTGGCCCTGCGCATACCCGACGACATGATCTGCGGTCACGCCAACCAGAGCCGCATCACCACCTTCATGCCCGCCAAGGGACAAAAGAAGCAGAAGGCCGGCGAGGAGACCGTGCTCTGGTCGAAGAACGTGGTCAGCTACGCCCGTCTCATGGGCTGGTACAAAGGCACCGACGAGGCCTTCTCCTACAACGCCGCATACGCCGCTCCCGACTTCTCGGGCCGCCGCATCTGCGATGCACGCGTGTGGCAGTTCTTCAACCGCTATGCCGACGGCATGGACCGCTATCTGCCCTGGGCCGAAGGCATTGAGAAAAACGCCGAGCCCATGCCCCTCTGGGTGAAGCCCAACAAGAAAGTCTCTGTGGCTGACGTCCGCGAGGCCATGCGCGACCACTTCGAGAACACCCCGCTCTCGCTCGACGACCCTGAGGACATCGGTGGTGGCATCTGGGAGATGCC
>DFHC01000057.1 GCA_002372575.1 bacterium UBA3734
CATGTCGGCCATGAAGCAGGGCACTCCCGCCTGACAGAAAGACTCGGCCATCACTTGCAGCGTAACCGTTTTACCCGTACCCGTAGCGCCGGCAATCAGTCCGTGTCGGTTCGCCATTTTTCCGTTGATACTCAGTGCCCCATTCGGGCAGTGGGCGATGTATAGCCCGCGTTCTTTGTCGTACATATCCGTCTTGTTTTTGATGATTTGCCCACAAAAATACAAAAAAATTTGTAAACATCAATACTTTTCAATAAAAATGTGGAAAACACTGTGGATTTCTTTTGCAGAAAATATGGAAAAAAAATCTGCATGGATTATTACGGAAAAAGTATGAGGTTTTCTTGCTTTTTTTCATGCAATTTCAACAGTTTTACCCAAGAAAAAGTTATGAAAATATCCACAATCTTCTATTTCTCGTATTTGTGGATAACTTCATAAATGGTTTATTTTCAATATTTTAAATTTCCTACAACATGTGGAAAAATAAGTATCGAATGTGGAAAAGGAAAAATCCAAATTTTTCGATGAAAAGTTATCAAATTATCCACTTGCTATCATCATCAGCAAAAGATTTTTTCTTTAAAAATAAAAAAAAATATTATTTTGAAGTGAGGATATCTACGTTTTTCCGATCAACAATCCAAACGCTTTCAGCCTCACCACTGGCAAGTTTCTCCTTTGCGAGGGAATGAGCCGTTTCCATGTAGTGTTGCTCGCGAGGGATAAGGGTGTCGTTGATTGTTTTCGGCCATGCGTAGTTGGTTTCGTGTTGCACTGCCCTACCCCATCCGAAGGCATCAGAGGGAATGACGCAGAAGGAAGAAAGTCGCGGATAGTCGTCTTGAATTGTGATGACATACACATTTTTTGGCTGTGAAAGGTCATTTTTTGCCACGGATTTGGCCATTTCCTTTCCCACCTGCCCCGATTTGTACGATTCCCACCACAGATGTGTATCGACAAAAATTGCGGCCACCAGATAAAGAAAAAACGCTATTTTGAAGAGTTTGAGGTTACTTGAATGGTCGGCCACCGCTGCGATAATCATGGCTGCAAGCGCGAGAGCAGCGTAGGTGTGCATCATGCTGAAAGTAGTGAAAACGTGTGGAGCTACAGCAATCAGCAGGCTGAAAACAAGCACGAGCAGGCGTTTTTCCTTGAATTTTCCTATGTTTCTGACGAAAATGAAGCAAAGCAAAGGGAGTGACAGCAAAAAAGTGCTGACCGCTATCAGCAGATTGCGACCGGGCTCATGGAGCAGTGCCACGAAATCGACTGCCACCCATGTGGTCAGCAGGAATTTAAACACGCCCTGCAGCGTTTTTGACGATTCTGGCACGTATTCGGGATGAATTTCGATGTTGCTTGGCAGCACCAGAATTAAGGCGGCGTAAAGTGTCATTAGAATAAGGCCTATGAGCAGGTCTTTTTTCAGTGTTTTGACTTCAATTTTTTCGAATCCGAAAGCCAGAATTGGCGTAATCATAGCCCACATCAGTGCATTTTCCTTGCAGAGAGTTCCAATCGCCACGAAAACAAGCCAAAAAACGTATTTTTTTCGTCCTCTGAGCGACAAATATGCCAGTGCCGAGGCCAATGCCCACAGGTTAGCGTAAGTTTGATTCAAGCCATCGACTGCCAGCACCGTGGCGAGCATTCCGGGTGAAAGGAGGAAGAAAACGACGGCTACGTTTCTACTGAGAGTGCCGAATTGGAGTTTCAGCATGAGGAAGTAGAGCAGGAAGGCACTGGCAATATGTCCAACGACCACGCAAACATGATTGAGCATGGGAAAAAGCAACTGTGGATTTCGTCCTAAAATATAGCCGAAAATGGCATCGAAAGGTCGCCAATGGTAGCCGTAGAAAAGAAATCGCTCTTTTTTGAAAAAGACATCGTCGTCGGGATCGGGCGAGACAAGTGTGGTCCAGTCGTCGAAAGTGGGAAGAATGGGAATGGCCGCTGTCAGCAACAACGGCAGCAGAACCACTATGATGACGAGGCTCCAGTGTTCGCGAAGAATCAGTTGATGATGGCAATTTTGCATACCGTTCCTTTCTTTCCTTCAGCCGTTGCCGCCATGACCATGTAAACGCCTGACGACACGCGTTGTCCGGAAGTTTGGTCGCGTCCGTCCCAAGTGAAGGTTCCGCCGTTGCTACGTCCTTCGGCCACGAGCGCGCCATTGGCCGTCACGATTTTGATGTCGGCATTGTTCGAGAGCCCCACAATGGTGATCAGGCCCGTGAAATCGGGTCTGACGGGATTCGGGTAGGCATAGACATGGTCTTTGTCCATCGTATCGAAGGCCGTGGTGGCATCGCTCATGTAGGAACAGAGTCCCTCGGAGGTAGAGAAAAACACTTCGCCCGTCTTTTCGTTGATGGCGATGTCCTCGATGTAGTCAGAGAACAGTTTGCTGTTATTGGCCGTGAAATGATGGATTTGCGTCATGTTATCGGCACTGATCAGATAGACGCCGTTGCCGTAGGTTCCGAACCATTTTCGCCCAGCAGCATCGATTTTGATAGAGGATATATCGAGGCCGTTGAGCAGGTAGTCGGCATAATTGGTACCGTCGTTGCGGGGCACTTTCACTTGCGTGAAGACGGGCTCGGAGCTGCCAAATTGCGTGGGGTCGAGATAGAAGGCTCCTAAATTCGTGCCTGCCCAGATGTTTCCCTCCTTGTCTTCCGCCACGCAGTGTACTTCTTCGATGGCATAGGAGGTGCCGTCTTGGTTGATGATTTTCGTGTAGGAATCGAGCTTGTCGGTAGTGGGATTATAGCAGTAGAGCGACGGCAGATTCCAGTGGTCGTTGACGAACCACAGGCGATTTTTGCTGTCGAGAATCATTTTTTCGAGCATGGCCAGACTTTTGTTGAGAAAACCCGCATCATTGAGTTTCATGAGGTCAGCCTGGTAGTGGCTCGACCAGTTTCCCTGTCGGTCGAGCTTGATGATTGCCTGTGTGGGAGCCTGGCTGTTCAGAATCCAGAGATTTCCTTCGTTGTCGAACTTGAGGCCCGTCACGAGTTCGTATTCTTCATGGATTTTGTCGAAAATTTCGATGGGCGAGTTTTTGTGGTTGTAGTGTGTGGTGAATTGGCCGTTTTTAAACTCGTAGAGTCCATTTCTGGAGCTGACGAACAGGCGGTTTTCATCAAGTGGGTCCACATCGATGCAGGCGATTCCTGGAAAGGTCAGTCCGGTGGTTTGTGATATGTTTCCAACTTCCAGCAGAGTCCATTTGTCGTCTTTCATCATTTGCACGATACCGTCTTGCTGATTGAATCCGTTGGCTGTATAGAGTGTGTTGTTGATGCTTGCGAGCACTCCAAAATAGCCGTATTTCGGGCCGTCCGTGTTCACGTTTTTCACCATTTCGAGCAGTTCGGGGTCGATGGTTTTTGTTTTCGGAGTGAAATTACCCACGTATGTCCAGCTCGATTTGTCGAGCAGATTTGCATTGAGATTTGCGGCGTAGAGGCCATGGGTGGGTGAGGCGGCATAGATTTTCCCGTTTTCCACGTAGCTGTAATTCACGTTGAAGCCAAGCTGGTAGGTATCGCTGATTTCTGCCCGCGAGGTATTGATTTTCAGGATGCCGAAGCCCGTGGAGAGATAGGCGAACTGGTCGTAGATGTAGATGTCGTTGATGGTTTTGTCGCCCGTGACCGATTTCATGTAGTATTCGGGCATGTTCGTGCAGTTTCCGTTGATTTCGAGCAGGTCGATGTTCTTGTTTTCGTAGATGACAATCAGCCTTTTCGCCTTCGGATTCCACGCGATGTGGGCAATGGAGCAGTCGCTCAGCGCGTCCATCTTGCTGAAGGTGCGGATGCTTTGGTCCTGTGTGTTGTAGAGATAGAGGTTTTTGCTGGCGAGCACGAAGAGTTCGTGGCCCACGCGCTCGATTTCGGTGATGTCGGTGTAGGCCAGATAGGCTTTCCACGAGCCGATAGTAGTGGCGCAGAGCGTGGTGGCTGAAAGAAGAACAGCAGCGAACAAAACAATCAGTTTTCTCATTTTTTTTACCTTTTTACTTTTTCACCTTTAAGAAAATCGGCCAATTTTTTGATGGCGCGTGCCCGATGCGAAATTTTGTTCTTCACCTCGGCACCGAGTTCGGCAAACGACTGGTCGTAGCCGTCGGGAATGAAAATCGGGTCGTAGCCGAAGCCTTCCGAGCCGCTTTTTTCGTGGGCGATGTGGCCATTGACGATGCCTTCGAACAAGGTCGCTTCTCGCTCCTCACTCCTCGTTCCCCGACATTCTATTAACGCGATAACGGTGCGAAATCGTGCCTTGCGATTGTTATTATTTCCTAATTTCCGCAATAATTTCTGCATATTAGCCTCGCTGTCGTGGCTTTGAGAACCGTCGCCGTCGATGGCGGCATAGCGCGCACTGTGAACGCCGGGTTCACCGCCGAGCGCATCGACTTCAAGGCCCGTGTCGTCGGCAAAAATGGGCGTTTCTGCATGGGAAAGATGATGTTTCCAAACGTATTCAGCCTTCATTCGGGCGTTTTCTTCGAGCGTTTTTCCCGTTTCGGGAATGTCGTCGTGGCAGTTGATGTCGTTGAGCGACAAAACTTCGAACCCGGGACCGAGAATCTGCCGGATTTCCTCGAGTTTATGCTGATTGTTGGTGGCAAAAACGATTTTCATCTGTTGGTTGGTTGATGGATTACGCTTGCAAAAATACGAAAAAAGAAGCGAACCTGCAAAAGGATTCGCTTCTTTTTTTGGAGTTATTGCTTCGCTTAGAAGTTAGTTCGCTACGCTCACTTTTCTGTTTCAGCGATGCTGCTACTTCGTCGGCACACTTTATTTCACCACCAATTTCTTTCCGTTGTGGATATAGACGCCGGGTTTTGTCGGACGCTTCGAGAGCTTCTGGCCCGAAATGGTGTACCACGACGATTTCGTTGACTGGTTGCCGGCAGCGAGGGTGCCGATGGAGTTGGGGTTGTCGGTCAGGGTCAGGGTGAAGGGCTTGGAAATGTCTTTCAGGCCTCACCACTGGTCATCGACGGCCTGAATGGTTCCCTCGATGGCATCGCCGACCTTGAATCCCTGCTGCACGAGCAGGTCGCCATTCATTCTGAATTCGAGGTGGAAAGGATTGCAGTTCTTGATGGTGGACTGGAAGTTGTCGTTGTCGAAGGGAATCCATTCGCCATCCACCAGCACCTCTGTTCCGGGGAAGAGGAAGACAACGCCCTTGTACCATCCTTTCTCAAGGCTCGAAACCTGACCCGAAGCGATTTCGGCGGGCATCTGAATCGACGGCCTTTTTCCTTCCGCCTCGTTGATAGCCATACCATATTTTACAAAAGCCTTAGCATAATTGTAGAGTGGAAGAGATACAGTCTCTGGCTGATGAAGATATGAGCCATCACTCTGAGCTATACTAACTGTATCATTAGTATCTCAGTCTCAGTTTAGGTCAAATCTGATATAGTCAGTATCTGTAGTAGACTTCAACATCTCTAGTATCTCACTAGCACCATCTACATCAGCGAAGTTCTGAGTAAAACATGTCACATTTGATGCATTATGTTGGTTTGTCCGAGAACTAGCATAATCTCAGCTTTCAGACACAGCAAATCCATAAGATGGATCATAATATGGCACGGTACGTCCAGCAGCCAAGGATCCTTTCGCGAATCCTACAGGAAATAAAGCACTTTCGTAACTTTCATGCGTTTTATCGGCATCTCCATATTTATTTGTGGCTATAGTTACTATTATATGACTATCTGGATCGGTGTTTTTATCCGAATTAGCCCCAGATGCACTACCAATATAAATTCAATTTTCATCTTCCATTTCATAGTCTTGATTATATACTTTATTTATAAGAGTCCCATTTCTTGTGTAAATATTTCCTCATCCTGCAAATATAATCAAATTTTCTCAATGAGTAGTATTTTTAATTTTTTTCAACATGTTTTTTATATCATTTTGTTTTTTTAATCTAAAAACCTTAGATTCTCAAAAAATATTTATACTTTTTGGATTATTCTCTATATATTCCTCTAAAGCGTTATCTGCATTATTCCGATTTGTTACAACATACTTATTTGCATATTTAACTATCGATTCTCTTGTATCTCGTGGAGCGCCAGCATGCTTTGATGGCTCATACCCACTTCATCATCAAATAACCTCATAGTTGTCATACCGGAGTGGAGCTTCTCATATCATACCAACATTTATCCTACTCATCAGCTGCTGATACTGCTCTGGAGAGTAGTATCAGGCTCCATACTTGTGCATCATATCACTAATCCTAACATTTTCAGCTATCCCTAGATGCTCAATAGTCTCGTATTTATCCCCAACTCTATGTTTTAATAAAACAGGCAGAATCTCCTCAGGCTTTAGATCTCTGATCTCTACTGGTGAATACTGCTTGGTGTCAGTGGCTTGTGTTCCCTGCGCATCGGCAGGCAGTGCGCACAAGCCCGTGAACATGGCGGAAGATGAAAGAATGGCTATGCAGAAATGTTTGGCTGAAAGAGTTCCTGCACCCTTTCAACCACTAAAAATAGCGGAAGTTTTCAGTCCTTCTCTGGTGTCGAGAAGCAATTGGCGGAACTGGTTGCCCAGTTTCAGTTTTCAAACCATAGGCTTTTCTTTTGTCTTTTGCGAGCCTTGTCCGTTTCGCGTGGCGGGCTTCGTGAGGGTCAGGAGCTGCCCCTTTCAGTGTGTGTAGGAGCGACGTCTTCTTTACCCTGTGCCTATCTATGGGCGACAGCC
>DFHC01000175.1 GCA_002372575.1 bacterium UBA3734
TTCCAACGAACGGCAAAATTTTTTGGGGAAAATTTTTCGAAAAAATCCGTTTTTAAGGTTATTTAAACTATACACATTACTTAATACATGCGCGTACGCGTTCACCGTATATTCAATATACAAGCAGCCGATCGCCCACTTTCAGCTGGTAGTCAGCATCAAGACGGTTCTTTTTATACAGGCTTTTGAGGCGGATTCCGTATTGCTGAGCGATGGAGTACATGCTTTCGCCGACTTTCACAACATGGAACGTGTTTTTGAATGCCTTGTCGGCACGTTTCTGTTTCTTTTTTAGATAAATGATATCGCCTTCGGAAAGAACGTCTTTATGGCTTCGCTCGTTGTATTTCGCCAATTTCCGGTAGGAAATACCGACTTCTTCGGCAATAGACTTGAACGTGTCACCGCGGCGGGCAACGATGTAAAGGTTCTTGTTGTAGATGCGGATGGGGTGCTCGTTTGCTGCCCCTGAACGGGTTGTTTTCCGATGTTTTGTACTTGGGGAGTCGTATTGATGAAGCTGATAGAGTTCGATCAGTTGGATGAGCTTCTGCGCATACTGCGGATTGGTGGCATAACCACATTCTTTCAGCCCGTGAGCCCAACCCGAATAATCAGTGCGGGAAAGCTTAAACAGGCGACTATAACGCTGTGAGGAGGCCAAGAATTTGCTGTGGTCTTCGAAACTTTCTCTGGCCGTTTCGTAGGCACGGAAGCACTCCTGGGTTTCGTCATCATCGTGATATACCGTGCGCCCCGCCCAACCATGACATTTAATTCCGAAATGGTTGTTACCTTTCCGACACAAATCACTGTTTCCGGCGGCACTCTCGAGGATTCCCTGTGCCAGCGTGATGCTCGCAGGAATACCGTAGCGTTTCATCTCCTCGATGGCAATATCCTTATACTTGTGGACGTATTCTTGAAACTGACGATTGAGTCGCGTCTGGGAAAAAACCGCAGAACTGCACGCAACCAATGTGACGAGGGTTAAGACTATTTTTCTCATATTTCTTCTAAAATTTCGTACAAAAATACATAAAATCCTAAAAAATCACAAAAAAAATTAGAGTTTTAAGAATAATTAGCAAATAATTAGTATATTTGCACAAAAATAAAAAAGTATGACAGAACTGAAAGACATTATCATTTCCATTGGAACGAATGTTGACCACAGTGTCAATATGTTTTTAGCCAAGCAGCGCCTTGAAGAATTATTCCACAACGTCAGATACAGCTCAGAAATCTGGTCGGAGGCACTTGATTTGCCCGAATCAGACCGGTTTTTGAATTGTCTGGCTGTCACCCACACTGTCCACGGCTACAAGCAGGTTCATCAGGCCCTGAAACAGATTGAACGGAAATGCGGCATGGGCTACGCCATGAAGCACACCGGGACGGTGAAAATCGACCTGGACATTCTTCGCTACGGCGAGGAGCGTTTCCACGAAAGCGACTGGGAGCGCCCGTATATCAAAATTCTTCTGAACGAGCTCAAAATCAGTTAAAAAGGGAAAGGAGACCTCGCTATGGGAAAATGGGGAAAACTGACACTGCTGCTCCTTGTTTCGCTTGTGTGCGCTGATGTTTTTGCGCAAAAATTCGAAGACTATTTTGAGGATCGCACGCTACGCATCGACTATACGTTTTCGGGCGATGCCACGCATCAGGTTATTGCCCTCGACCAACTGAGCAGTTCACCAGGATGGCACGGGAAACGCCACAGGCTGAGCGAGTTGCCCGTCGAGGGAAACGGCCAAATCAGCGTGCGCAGCCATCTGACGGGAGAGGTGATCTATAAGAACTCATTTTCCACGCTGTTTCAGGAATGGCAGTCGTATCCCGAGGCCACGCAGATGTGGCGATCGTTTGAAAACGTGTTCCTGATTCCCATGCCGCGAGACACGATCGACGTAACTGTCAGCCTGTTCAACAATCGTCGTGAGGTAACATCAACGATGACTCACCGCATTGTACCGAACGACATCCTGATTCGTCGCATAGGCGAGAAGGACGTCACACCTTACTCCGTCGTTCAGGAGGCGGAAAACGACTCGTGCTGCATCAGTGTGGCGTTTGTCGCCGAGGGCTATCAGGAGAGCGAGATGGACATGTTTTTAGACGACACGAATACCGCCATGGAGGCGATTTTCGCACACGAACCCTTCAAGTCGAAGCGCAACAGGTTTCGCATTGTGGCCGTGCAGTCGCCCTCGAAAGACAGCGGTACGAGTGAGCCGAGCAAAGGCATTTGGAAAAACACCGCCCTGCACTCACACTTCGACACGTTCTACAGCCAACGCTACCTCACCACGCTCCACCTCAAGGACTTGCACGACCTTCTGGCCGGCATTCCATACGAACACATCATCGTGCTTGTGAACACCGAGCACTACGGCGGAGGCGGCATCCTCAACTCCTACAATCTGGCCATGTCGCGCCATCCGAAGTTCCGCCCCGTGGTCGTGCACGAATTTGGACATAGTTTTGCAGGGTTGGCCGACGAATACGCCTATGAAACTGAGGATATTCCAATGTATCCACACGACGTGGAGCCGTGGGAGCCGAACATCACCACGTTGGCCGATTTCTCTAAGAAATGGCAGTCGATGCTCGACAAAAACACACCCATCCCTACCCCACCCGGCTATGGAAAAATCGGCATTTACGAAGGAGCTGGCTACAATTTGAAAGGAGTATATCGCGCCCTTCCCGACTGCAGAATGCGCACCAACGAACATCCTGAGTTTTGCGTCGTTTGCCAAAAAGCCATTTCGGAACTCATCGATTTCTACACCCAGCCGTGATGTCAAGAAATACGAAAAAAAATTGGCTTCGAATGGCTGCAAAAGGTTTAATTTCAGCCTTTTGCATGATAGCCTTGCTCTCGTTTTCATTGCGACCTACGCAGCATGACGACCAAGAAATGCTCGGAAAAGCCATCGAATATTTCCAAAGCGGAAAATTCCACGAATCGCTCCTGCTTTTCGACAAACTCGACCGTCGCTACAAACTCAACCCACGATTCCGCGCCTTCATCGCCGTATGTTACTATTACGACTGGAACGACGAAAAAACCTGCGAATACCTTGATTCGCTCATCCCGCAACTCGAGCCCTTCGCACCCCACGAGCGCTCCATCTACTACTACATCAACGCCGAGAGCCATTTTAATCTCAAGCAGTACAAGCAGGCCATCCCTTACTACGAGCGGGCGCTCAACGTATGCTACGACAACGAGAAGGCCGACGCGCTCTATCGTATGGGCTACTGCTATCTTTTCAACGACGACAGCAAGACGGCCTACGAATATTTCCAAGCTGCCTTCGCCTACTACCAGAAGTTTCGCAACACTGCTGCCGACCAGCCTCGCATCGCCCAGATTCAGAACATGGTACGCAGTCTTACACCCGACCCGCAAAGCGTACGCGACACACTCCGCCAGCGAATCATCGACGACATCGACCTCAGCGACATCTACCAGCAACAGATGATTATCGACGAGGGGGCGGAGTAATGAGAGAGTGGGAAAGTGTAAATTATCCTTAAATCCTTGCTTTGTCACAAGCTTTTCACTACCTTTGCACACACGATTTAACACATACGGAGCCCTATGCAACCCATTTTCATCGCAGGACCCTGCGTCATCGAATCAGCCGAACTGCTCGACACCGTCGCCCGGGAACTCGTGCGCATCAACGAAAAGTACGGCACCGACATCATCTTCAAGGCATCGTTCGACAAGGCCAACCGCACCAGCATCAGCTCGTTTCGAGGCCCTGGGCTGGAACGCGGCCTGCAGATGCTGGCCGACGTGAAAGAAAAGCACCAACTGAGGGTGCTGACCGACATCCACGAGGCGTGGCAGGCTGCGCCCGCAGGCGAAGTATGCGACGTGCTGCAGATTCCCGCCTTCCTCTGCCGACAAACCGATTTGCTCGTGGCTGCGGCGCGAACGGGTCGCACGGTGAACATCAAAAAAGCACAGTTTCTGAGCGGTCGCGACATGCGCTACCCCGTGGAAAAAGCGCGCGACGCCGGTGCGCAGGACGTTTGGCTTACGGAGCGCGGAAACTCGTTTGGATACAACAATCTGGTGGTCGATTTCCGCAACATTCCCGACATGCTCGACATCGTGCCGACGGTCATCATGGACTGCACCCACAGCGTACAGCGGCCCGGCGCAGGCGACGGGAAAACCTCTGGCGACCGACGTTTCGTGCCGGCGATGGCACTCGCTGCCAAGGCTTTCGGTGCCACAGGCTTCTTCTTCGAGGTACATCCCACGCCCGACCTCGGCCTGAGCGACGCCGCGAATATGCTGGAACTCGGAAAACTCGAGCAGGTGGTTCAGGAGTTGCAGGAGTTCAGGAGTTTAGAAAAATAATTGACAAATTGACAGAAATGGACGCAAGAAATTCCGCTATACAAACGATTCGCAGCGAGGCGCAAGCCGTGCTCGACCTCATTCCAAAGCTCGACGAGCAGTTCGACCGCGCCGTGGAGCTCATCTACCGCTGCCACGGAAAAGTCATCGTGACAGGAGTGGGCAAAAGCGGCCACATCGGTGCGAAAATCGCCGCCACACTCGCCTCGACGGGAACGCCCGCGTTTTTCATCAATCCGCTCGACGTGTTCCACGGCGACCTCGGCGTGATGACGCGCGACGACGTCGTTTTGGCCATCAGCAACTCTGGCCTCACCGACGAGCTGCTCCGCGTTGTTCCCTTCGTGCTCCACATGCAGGTGCCCATCATCGGCATGAGTGGCAACAGCGACTCGCTGCTCGCCAAATACTCGAACGTGCATCTGAACGTGCATGTGGAGAAGGAAGCCTGTCCGCTGAACCTTGCGCCCACGAGTTCTACCACAGCACAACTCGTCATGGGCGACGCGCTCGCCATCGCACTCATGGAAAAGCGCAACTTCAAGCCGCAGGACTTCGCGCAGTTCCATCCGGGCGGACAGCTCGGACGCCTGTTGCTCACCACGGCAGCCGACGTGATGCGCTCTGCCGACCTGCCCGTGATTCCGCAGGAAATGCACCTCGGCGAGGCCATTATCCACGTGAGCAAGGGGAAACTGGGGCTTGGCGTGTCGCTCGAAAACGAGAAAATCATCGGTCTCATCACCGATGGCGACATTCGCCGCGCCATGGAACGCTGGCAGGCCGATTTCTTCGACCATACCGTTAGCGACATCATGACACGACAGCCAAAAACCGTTCTTCCAACGACGAAAATCACTGAAATTCAACGAATTATGCAACGCCACAAGATTCACTCCGTGCTCGTGGCCGATCAGGAACGTCATCTGCTTGGCGTGGTCGATCATTATTCTTGCATGATATGAGAGTTAAAGGGTTAAAGGGTTAAAGAGTTAAAGGGTGAAGGAAATAGAAACGATGAAAGCTGTTCAAAGATGGAAAGGGGTCATTTTACTGACACTTTTCACTTTTCACTTTTCACTTTTCACTTCTTTTGCACAGACCTCCGACTCTCTGATTATCAATCAGTTACGAGAAGACGGAATCACCTTTTCACATAACAACGAAGTCAAGCTCCTGATGAGCGGACAGGAGAAGTTCGACAGCCTGTTTAATGACATCCGGCGAGCGAAAAGCTCCATCCATCTCGAATATTTCAACTTCCGAAACGACTCCATCGCCTCGCTACTTTTCGACCTGCTGGCCGAGAAAACAGCCGAGGGAGTGGCCGTGCGTGCGCTGTTCGACGCCTTCGGAAACGCCTCGAACAACCGTCCACTGAAAAAAAAGCATCTGAAATCACTGCGCGAGCGCGGCATCCAAATCCATAAGTTCGACCCGCTCAATTTCCCATGGATCAACCACGTTTTTTCGCGCGACCACCGCAAAATCGTCGTCATCGACGACAGCATCGCCTACATCGGCGGCATGAACGTGGCCGACTATTACATCAAGGGGACCAAGCAGGTGGGAGCGTGGCGCGACATGCACTGTCGCATCATTGGCGGCGAGGCGCAGACGCTACAAGAAATTTTCACTGAAATCTGGGAAAAAACGACTGGCGAAGAACTCCCAACACCCACCACCCAACACCCATCACCCATCACCCAACACCCATCACCCATCACCCGTCTCGCCACCGTCGGCATCATCAACCGCGAGCCTCGGAAAACTAACAAAATCATCCGCCAATTCTACTACGACGCCTTCGACAGCGCGCAAGACAGCATCAAGCTCATCAATCCCTATCTCACGCTCAACCGCAAGCTGAAAAAGAAACTGAAACAGGCCGTCAAACGCGGTGTGAAGGTAGAAATCATTGCCTCGACCCACAGCGACATTCCGCTGACACCCGACTGCGTTTTCTACAACCTGCACAAGCTCATGAAACACGGTGTGGACGTGTGGATGTACACGCCCGGATTCCATCACTCGAAGATTCTCATGGTAGATGGTCGGTTTTGCACCGTGGGCAGTGCCAACCTCAACGCGCGCTCGCTGCGCTGGGACTACGAGGCCAACGCCGTCATCATCGACAAAACCGTCACCCGACAGCTCGACGACATGTTCAATCAAGACAAAAAAGACTGTTTCCGGCTGACGCAGGAGTCGTGGAACGAGTTCCGCACGCCCTGGAAGAAGTTCGTCGGCTGGTTTGCCCACCTGCTCGCGCCGTTCCTCTAAATGCTGTTGATATCGACGTAGCCATTCATCACGGCATAAATCGTCAGTGCCGACACGCTCCTCACGCCCAGCTTCTCCATGATGTTCTTGCGATGCGTGATGACCGTCGTCAGGCCAATGTTGAGCCGGTCGGCAATCTCCTTGTTGATAAGTCCCTGCACAATCAGCGACAGCACCTCGATTTCGCGGTCGCTCAGCACCTTTGCGGCAGCAGGTTGCGGACGATGCTGCTGGGCGTGGCCACGCTGCTGAAGCATGAGCAGCGACTTGGCCAACTGACTCTCCGGCTGGTTGATGCAGAGCGAATGGAAGTCCTTCAGCTGGGCATTAGGGTCGGTAGAAGTCGTGAGAACGATGGTTTTCCGACGATATTCGAGGAAAAAACTCCGATTTTCCAGCACCAAGTTCATCGCCACGAAGTAGTGGGCATAGCACTCAGGATGATTCGCCTCCAGCTCGGCAAACGAACCGAAAACATCGACCTGCATCACGGGCACAGCCGCCTGCAGCACCTGTCGTAACCCAATGGCTGCAAGGGTGTTGGAATCAACGATAGCTACTTGCGGAGGGCGATTTTCCATGACGTTTCAACTATTTTCCGTTCCTTTCGACAGCGACAAACTGCGATTTTCCGCTTTTCAGACCCTCCACGAACTCATCAATCTTGTGCAATTCGCGCGTGATGCGGATGTTTTGCGGACAATGCGACTCACACTGGCCACAGCCGATGCAGTGGGAGGCCTGACGGAGGCGCGGAACGCTACGGTCGAGCCCGATGAGGTATTGTCGGCGAAGTTTGGCATATTGCGGATCCATCGCGTCGTTGGGCAGCGTGCCTTCGTTTTTGCACTTGTTGTAGTGCTGGAAAACGCCGGGAATGTCGATTCCGTAGGGGCAGGGCATACAGTATTTACAGTCGGTGCAGGGAATGTTCTGCATCGAGAAGAGCTTGCGGGCGATGTCGTCGTCGAGGAATTTCTGTTCCTCTTCGGTGAGCGGCTTCAGCGGGCAATAGGACAGCAGATTGTCCTTGAGGTGCTCCATGTAGGTCATTCCCGAGAGCACGGTATAGACGCCCGGGGGCGTACCGGCATAGCGGAAGGCCCACGAGGCCACGCTGTGTTCGGGGTCGCGCTGCTTGAGCTCGTTGGCCACGAACTGCGGCACGTTGGCGAGTCGTCCGCCGAGCAGCGGCTCCATCACGGCGGCGGGAATGCCGCGCTTCTGCAATTCGCCGTAGAGATAGCGGGCGTCGGTGTTGCGTTCGTTGATTTCGTTGGCGTAGTCCCAGTCGAGGTAGTTGAGTTCAATCATCACGAAATCCCACTTGTATTTGTCGTGCCACGAAAGGAGCGTGTCGAACACGGTGATGTCGCCGTGGTAGGAGAAGCCGAGGTTGCGAATGCGTCCGGCCTTGCGCTCTTCCGCCAAATAGTCGAGCATTCCATTGTCGATATAGCGCTTGCTGAAGGCTTCCATTCCGCCGCCGCCGATGCTGTGGAGCAGGTAGAAGTCGATGTAATCGACCTGCAGTTCCTTGAACGAATTTTTATACATCTGGATGCTGCCCTCGCGCGTCTGCGTTTCGGGCGCGAAGTTCGAGAGCTTCGTGGCCACGAGGTATTCGCTGCGCTTGTGGCGGCTCAGGGCGATGCCCGTGCTGTGTTCCGACATTCCCTGACAATAGGCCGGGCTGGTGTCGAAATAGTTCACACCGTGTTCGATGGCGTAATCGACCAATCGGTTCACCATTTCCTGGTCGATGGCTTCCTTGCTTTCGCGGGCGGCCTCGCCGGTGATGGTCGGCAGTCGCATCATGCCGTAGCCCAGAAGCGACACTTTGCCCGTGTTCGGTATTTCGCGATAGGTCATTTGACCCACGGGCGGCTCCACCTGATTCTTGTATTCTGCCTCGACGGTTCTTTCAACCTTGTTTTTGCATCCCACCATCGTGGCTGTCGTGGCAACGGCTCCTGCTCCGAACAGTTTCAGGAACTGGCGGCGAGAGAACTGCCCCGCTTTTTTATCTTGATTTTTCATGTTTTGTATATTTTTTGTAATAATTTTTTGATTTTTCATACCTCCAACCCCTATTTTTATGGGGCTAAGGCTGAAGACTACACTTCCTTCTGCACTTCGTGGCCCTCGACATAAATCGCCGAGAACGGACGAGCCGGACAGAGGTTTTCGCAAGCACCACAGCCGATGCAGCGAGCCTCGTTGATTGCCGGAATGCGAACCGACTCTTCGTCGTTGGGGTCGGAGGGCACCATTTCGATGGCTCCCGTGGGACAGTGGCGAGCGCAGTTTCCGCAGGCCACGTCATCTACAAGCGGAATGCAGTTTTTCTTGATCCACACGGCATGGCCGATTTGCGTGGAGGCTTTCACCTCGATGCTGAGCGGCTTGATGGCACCCGTGGGACACACCGACGAACAGCGATTGCACTCAGGACGGCAATAGCCTTTTTCATAGCTCATCGTGGGCATCATCAGGTGCATCAAATCGGTCGAGGGGCGTAAAACGCCATTCGGACACTCCGACACGCAGAGTTGGCAACCCGTGCAGTGTTTTTCCAAGTTGGAGAGGCTCTGTGCTCCCGGAGGTGCGAGCGGCGTCTGGCGCGTGGGTGCCACCTTGTCTTCAATCACGGCATATCCGCCATCCACTTTCTTCTTTTCCTGTGCCATGACTGCCGTAGCGGCCATCGCCGAGCCAAGGAGGAACGAGCGTTTTCCTGCGTCGGGCTTCCCATTCTGCCCCCCTTTTCCTGAACTCCAGCCATACTTCAACGCCCCGAACTTGCACGAATCCACGCAATTTCCGCAGACCACGCAGCGCGAATAGTCCACCGTGTGCGTCTTGAAATCGATGCAGGAAGTCTTACAATTCTTCGTGCAGAGCGAGCAACTGCGGCATTTTTCTGCGTCGAAACGAACCTTCAACAGCGAAAAACGGCTCACGAAGCTGAGCACCGTGCCCACGGGGCAAATCGTGTTACAATAGGTACGGCCATTCGCGAAAGCCAGCGGAATCAGCACCAAACAAGTGATGCCAGCGACAGCAAGCACCATTCCAAATGACGGCAACAGCACATCGACCGAATAGAACGCATAACTGTCGATACTTTCGGCAATGGCGGCCAAACCGTTGTTCGCCAATTTCCAAATCGGTTGGAAAATCGTCGTGGCGATGCGTCCGAAAGCACTATACGGCTCGAGCAACTGGAAAATGCTGCCGACACCTGCCACGAGTGCCACGAGGAAGATGCCGAGCATCGTGTAGCGCAGCCACGAAAGGGCTTTCGAATAGCTGTAGCGGTGTTTCTTCACCTTTTTCCCGAGCCACGCAATGGCGTCTTGAAACACACCGAGCGGACAGATGACCGAGCAATAGATGCGGCCAAAAACAAAGGTCAGCGCGAGCAGCGCAACGACGACGAGCACGTTCAGCGCCAACACTGCGGGCAGGAACTGCACTTTCGCCATCCACGAGAGCCAGCGGTGGGCCGTGCCCGTGAAATCGAGAAACAGCAGCGTGATGCCAATGAACATCACTGCGGCCAAAATGGTTCTAATTCGTTTCAACATAATTTTTATTTTTTACAACTAAAATACTTAATTCGTAGAGCAGCCAGATGGGCAGCGACACGATGACCAGCGTAAAGGCGTCGGTCGTGGGCGTGATGATGGCCGCTACGATGAGGATGACCACGACGGCGTGGCGGCGATAGGTCTGCATCATCTGCCTCGTGAGCACGCCCGTTCTTCCCAGAATCCAGCACACCACGGGCAGTTCAAACACGATTCCCATGACGAAGCTCAGCGTGATGAGCGTATCGACATACGACTGCAGCGTGAGCATATTCGCCACGTCGGGACTCACCTGATACGTGCCCAGGAACTTCACCGTGAGCGGAAAGACGAGGAAATAGTTCAGCAGCGTTCCGAGGGCGAACATCACGTAGGAACTGCCCACGATTTGCACGACGTAGCGTCGTTCCCGCTCGTAGAGCGCCGGCGAGACGAAGAGGAACGCCTCGTAGAGCACGAAGGGCAACGCAACGAGCAGTCCGGCGTAAATCGCCACCTTCAGGTGAATCATGAACTGCTCGGTCAGTCCCGTGTTCATCAGTCCCACCACAAAAGGCTCCACGCCCAGCAGCCGATAGGTCAGGAANNGTGAATCATGAACTGCTCGGTCAGCTGCGTATTCATCAGTCCCACGCAGAACGGCTCGATGCCCATCATTCGATAGAGCACGAAATTGCTCGAACGCGGTGCCAGCACGATGTCGAACAGCGTCTCTTTCATCGCGAAAGCCGCCACGCCAACCACGCCAACCACCGCCAGACAATAGAGAATGCGTCGGCGCAGTTCGTCGAGATGGTCCCAAAACGAAGCCTCGCCGCTCATTTCCGTTTCGCCGCGTCTTTTTTGTCGTTCAAGTCTTTCAACTCGTCATCGACCTCCTTCATTCCGTCCTTGAAACCC
>DFHC01000066.1:0-1773 GCA_002372575.1 bacterium UBA3734
AGGATGTCCTTCATGTCGCCGGCGAAGAAGAGCGTGTTGTCGATTTTGTTCAGCTCGGAGTTGGTTTTCGCGTCTTCGATGGCCTCGGGCACATATTCGATGCCGACAACTTTCCGCGCCTGTCGCGCTACGAAATTGGCGATGGTGCCCGTGCCGGTGTAGAGGTCGTACACAATGTCTTTTGAGGTGATGCCAGCCAGGTCGCGTGCTACGCTGTACAGGTGATAGGCCTGCTCGGTGTTGGTCTGGTAGAATGACTTCGGACCGACCTTGAAACGCAGTTCTTCCATCGTTTCGATGATGTGGTCGTTGCCCTTGAACAGGTGTACGTCGAGGTCGCCGAAAGTGTCGTTGCATTTCTGGTTGTTCACCCACATCAATGCACTGATTTCCTTGAATTTATCAGAAATATGCTCAAGTAAGCCTTTTACTTTCTTTCCATCCTCGGAATCTGCCAGGGACGAGCCTTCGAGCTTCACTTGCACAATCAGCATCCACTCGCCCGTGTTGGAGTTGCGGATGATGACGTCGCGCAGCACGCCCGTCTGTTCGCGGATGTCGAAAAATGGAATCTCGTGGGCGATGGCGTAGTCGCGAATTTCGTTGCGAATCTGGTTATGGCGTTCGTCCATCAGGTGGCATTTCTCGATGGGCAGAATCTTGTCGAACGCGCCCGTGATGTGGAATCCGAGGGTGGGGGCGTCTTTGCCCCCCCTCCCTTTGGAGGGGGCTGGGGGGAGGCTACTGATTTCCTCTTTCGTCAGATAGCGCTTGTTGGCTGCGCCGAAGTCGAGTTTGTTGCGATATTCATACTGCCTGACCGAGCCCATGATGGGCTGGAACGTGCAGAGGCCGTCGGCAGAAGTGGTGCCAGGGTGGGGCAGGGCGAGGTGGCCGATGCGCGTGAGCTGGTCGAACACCTGCTTTTCCTTGAAACGCAGCTGCTCTTCGTAGGGCAGGTTTTGCCATTTGCAGCCGCCGCACACGCCGAAATGCTGGCATCGAGGCACTTCGCGCACCTTGCTCAGCTCGTGGAAGCGAATGGCTTCGGCCTCGGCATAGCTGTGTTTTTTCCGCTTGATTTGCAAATCCACAACGTCGCCCGGCACGCACCACGGCACGAATACGACCAACTGGCTCTCGGGCGTACCGTCGTGGGCGGGAATCGTCAGTCTCACCAGCGATTTTCCCTCGGCGGCGATGTCGGTGATGGTTACGTGTTCAAATATGGGTAGTGGTTTCTTTTTTCGCGCCATGTTCAATCAGGTTTTGAGGGTTGATAATATGCAGGTCGCGCTGTGGGAACGGAATTTCGATGTTGTTGGCAGCCAGCGTGTTATAAACACATTCCAGAATGCGGCTCTGGTCGAGAGCCTGCGTAATCACCGGCAGCCAAACCACGATTTTCAGGTTCACCGAGTTGTCGCCAAACTCCTTCAGCAGCACGTTGGGCTCCTTCCGCGGGTCGGTCACGCGCAACTCCTTGATGGCGTCGATGAGCAACTGTCGGCACCGAGCGAAGTCGGTTCCGTAGGCCACGCCCACGTCGAGCACCACCAGTTCGTAGCCGTGGTTTTTCGTCAGATTCTTGTAGTTTTTCAGCAGCAGTTGGCTGTTGGTGAAGGCAATCACCGAGCCGTCGATGGCCTCGAGCATGGTCGAGGTGTAGCTAATCGACGACACCCGTCCACGCGTTCCGTCGCATACAATCCAGTCGCCCACCTTGATGCGTCCGGCCATGAGCGAGATGCCGTAGTAGATGTTCTCGATGAT
>DFHC01000066.1:1820-9829 GCA_002372575.1 bacterium UBA3734
AGATGTTCTCGATGATGTCTTTCATGGCGAAGCCGATACCCGTCGAAAGGCCGCCCGAAACCACCACGAGCCACGTGTTGTTCACGCGCATGATGCCGAGCGAAATCAGCAGCCACGCTCCCCAAACCACCAACTGAATCACGTTTTTCACCATCAGGCTGCGTGTGGCGGCGGTAGAGAGGTCGCTTTTCTCGAAATAGAGCCTGACGAGGCTCTGCAGCGTGCGGTTGATGTATTTGAACAGGAAGAAAAGGCTCACCACGAGCGCAATCGACATGAAACTGAGCGTGAAATTCTTCGACTCGATGAATTTCTTGTTGAAAATGTGGCGCGCGGCATCGCTCAGGTTGAACACGTCGGTGGCCCAGTAGAACGAAAACAGCACTGAGAACACGCCCAAGACGGGCAGCACCACCGTATAGAGGAAGTGGAAGAACCACGTGTCGGTGATGGGTTTCGAGTCGAGTTCCCTGCGCTTCGCATACGACTTCAGCCAGCCCGAGATGCAAGTGAGCGTGAGGATGCAGGTGAGCTGCATAATCCAGAGAATGAGCAGTTGCACGCTGGCGAGCGTGTAGCCCATCCACGAGCAAAGCACCGATGCGATGAACACGAAGAGCGAAACATAAGTATAAAAAACGTCGCTGCGCGGAATGTTGTGCTTGTGGCGGCGTATGACATACCACTGCCAGAGCATGCAAATGAGCAGCGAGGGAGGGAGAATCAGATTGACCAAGTCGTTGGGAATGAGCACGATGCGGAATATGATGACCAGCAATCCCATGAAAATGAGCGGCGCATAGATGCGGAAGGCGCTCTTGATTTGCGAGCCGTCGAGCCTGAGCAGCAGCGAGATGAGGATGACGCCGAGCAGCCACGTGTATTGCACGAGCAATTTCGAGGCCATGATGAGGAAATTCTGCTCCACCGTGGCCCTGATCACGCCCAGAATAATCGCCAGCAACACCACCGACGCCGTCATGATGATACACATGCGCTTGGCCATGAAGCCCTCCGTGCGCAGCCGTTTGGGCAGCAGGTAGCGGATGACCACCGACGCAATGACAAACGACACGAGGCTATAGATGAACAGCGCGACGAAGAGGAACAAAATCACCCTCACGTCCCAGTCGGAGCGCACGCCCTGGTCGTAGGTCATGTATTTTTTCATCACCGTCTGTCGCGTGTCGCGCAGGTTGCTCCCCAAGTTTCGCAGAATGTTGAAATAATGCTCGCCCCGGATGTTGAAAATGCTCGTCTGAATGTCCAGATAGCGCTTATTGGCATAGTCGTTCAGACTTTTCAGCTGCCGTTCCGTGTTCTCGTAGTAGCCGATGTAGTCGTTCAGCTGCTCGCGGTTGTCCTTCAGCGTGCGGCGGATGTTCACGGCAAGAGCCAGACACACGCTGCGGTCGGTTTTCGCCCGTTCCGAGAGCGCCATCGTCGGCATGTTCGAGAGGTTCACAATCAGGCTGTCGTAGCGTGCAATGTCGGCGTTGGCCTTTTCCAGATACGTGCGGAAGGGCATCACGTTGCGCTGAAACTCCTGATATTGCTCCGTGGCTTCGTGGCAGGCGTAGGTCAGGTCGAAAATGTAGCCCGTCTTCTGCGAATAGAGCATCAGCGAGTTCTGGTTCGAGCGGTTCAGCACGCCGAACAGGTTTTTGCGGATGGCCTCCTGCTGCTCGCGCATAAAACCGCTCTGTCGTTCCAGTTCGGAATGGAAAGTGGTGAGCTCAGTGCGCAGCACGGAGAGCGTGTTGTCGATGTCCTTCTCCTTCAGCACGGCGTGGGTTGGCAGCACTGCCAGCAGCAGAATCAGCGATAATATGCTTTTTTTCATGATTTCTTTTGTGAATTTCAGATGCAAAGATACGATTTTTTCGCAAAATACGAAGGATTGTCGGAAGATTTTTTTATTTTTGCAGAAAAATTATCGATATGAGGAGAAACAATCGAAATGCGGCGGTGCTCGTGGCCGACAGCGGCAGCACCAAGACCGACTGGATGCTGCTCGGCGAAACGGGCAGGAAGTCGTTTCAGACGCAGGGACTGAACCCCGTTTTGATGCCGGAAGAGCAGATTGTCGGCATTCTGCAATGCGAATTGCTGCCGGAACTGCCGAATGAGGACTGTTTTGAGGTGTTTTTCTATGGTGCTGGCGTGCGAGCCGAGTTCGTCGGGAAAATGGAGCAGGCGTTTCAGCAGGCTTTCGCAGCCGGCTCGCCGTTCGCCGCCATCACCCCACACTCCACACTCCACAATCCACACATCACACTCCACACTCCACACGTCACACTCCACGCAGCATCCGACCTCCTCGGTGCCGCCCGCGCCCTTTGCGGCCACGCGGAAGGTGTCGCCTGCATCCTCGGAACGGGCAGCAATTCCTGTCTTTTCGACGGTGAGAACATCGTGCAAAACACGCCCGCCTTGGGTTACATTCTGGGCGACGAAGGCAGCGGCGCATCGCTTGGAAAACGCTTTTTGAATGCACTTTTCAAAGGCGTTCTATCGGAATCGTTATACATTGATTTTCAGAAAGAAACATCGCTTTCGCTCGATGAAATCATCAAGAAGGTTTATCGCGAATCCATGCCCAACAGATTCCTCGCTTCCTTCTCGAAATTCATCCATCTTCACCTTGAAAAAGACGAGGCTCTCCGCGAGCTTGTGAAAGACGAATTTCGGCGTTTTTTCCGTCATAACATCGTGCCCTATCAGCGTCGCGACCTTGCCGTGAATTTCGTCGGGAGCATCGCCCATCACTACGAGCCGCTGCTGCGCGAAGCCGCCCGCGACGAGGGTTTTGAAGTGGGGCTTGTTGTTACCTCGCCCATCGGGCGACTCGCTGATTACCACCAGTCGGAAGGGCTTTTTTCGTGATTTTCCCCATGAAAAGCCACTTCGTGCGGAAAAACCGAGGCCAAAATTTTGTTTTTCGCCCACTTATGCGTAATTTTGTGCCCGTGAAACGCGCAAAATGGTTTTTCGGCGTCGTTGTCGTTGCGTTTGTGGCGGTGGTGATGGCTTCGTGTTCGGCTACGAAATTCGTGCCCGACGGCGACTATATGTTGCAGTCGGTGAGGGTGAAGTCAGAGCCGAAGGGTTTCGACGTGGCATCGCTTGCGCCGTATGTGCGCCAGAAGGAAAACTCGCGGTGGTTTTCGCTCATGAAGATTCCGCTCGGTGTGTATTCGCTGTCGGGAAGAGATACGACAAAATGGTTAAACCGAATGTTGCAACGAATTGGTGAACAACCAGTTATATTCGACACAGCATTGGCTGTTTCTACCTGTCGTGACCTGCAGACAGCCATGAGAAACATGGGTTATCTTCACGCTGAAGTGGATCTGAAAACGAAGGTGAAAGGCAAGAAATTAAAGGCCGTTTACACGCTCCGTCCGGGTGCTCCCTACGACATCCGCGACATCTTCTACGACATCCGCGACGAGCAAATTGACAGCATCTTGCGCACGGAAGACCGCGGTCAGTTGCTGCGCGAGGGTGACCCATTCAAGGTGAGCACGCTTGATGCGGAGCGCAAGCGTATCACGACGTTTCTGATGAATCGGGGCTACTATCGTTTCAACAAGGATTTCATCAGCTACACCGCCGATTCGTCCCGTTACAGCAAGGAAATCGACCTGACGCTGCACTTGCAGAAATATCGCGCCAATAACGACGAACCGCCCACCGAGCACCCGCGTTACCGCATTCGCAACGTGAATTTCCTGAGCGGAAACACTGCGGAACAGGGCGAGCGGATTCCCCTGCGCCGTCGGGTGCTCGAGAACAACACGGCGATTCGCGAAGGAGCATATTTCAGCAGTGCCGATTTGCAGAAAACCTACAACAATTTCGGGCGACTGCAGGCCGTGAAATACACAAACATCAAGTTCACGGAGGTGCCCGACTCAAATCTGCTCGACTGCGACGTGCAGGTGAGCATGAACAAACCGTCGGTGATTGCATTTCAGCCCGAGGGTACGAACACGGCCGGTGACCTCGGCGCGGCGGCCTCGCTCACGTTCGAGAACCGAAACCTGTTCCGCGGCTCAGAGGTGCTGAGCGTGCAGCTGCGAGCCGCTTTCGAGGCCATCACGGGCTTGGAGGGCTATCAGAACAAGAATTACGAGGAATATGGCGTGGAGACGAAGCTGATGTTTCCGCGCTTCGTGGCGCCGTTTCTTTCGCGCGAGTTCAAAAGGCGCAGGACGGCCACGTCGGAATTGTCGCTCTCGTACAACCTGCAGAATCGGCCGGAGTTCCATCGCCGCGTGTTCTCCACGGCCTGGCGCTATCGCTGGACAGACCAAAGCCGCAACACCAACTACCGCTTCGACCTGCTCGACCTGAACTACGTCCACATGCCGTGGATCAGCTCGACGTTCAAACACGACTATCTCGACAGCGTGAGCAACCGAAACGCCATCCTTCGCTACAACTACGAAGACCTTTTCATCATGAAAATCGGCTTCGGAATCACTGTGAACCGAGGAAACCACGCCTTCCGCGCCAACGTGGAAACGGCGGGCAACCTGCTCTCGGCCATCGCCTACACCGCCGGACTGCACAAGAATGCCCAAAACCAATATACGCTCTTCAACATCGCCTTTGCGCAGTATGCGAAGTTCGATTTCGACTATACCCATCTCTGGCAGCTCGACACGCACAACCAGCTTGTGGTCCATGCCGATTTGGGCATCGCGTGGCCCTACGGAAACAGCACCGTCTTGCCCTTCGAGAAGCGCTATTTCGCCGGTGGAGCCAACTCCGTGCGCGGTTGGAGCGTGCGCGGACTGGGCCCGGGAAAGTTCCGAGGCACCGACGGGCGCATCGACTTCATCAACCAAACGGGCGACATGAAGTTCGACTTCAACTTGGAATATCGCACGAAACTTTTCTGGAAATTCCACGGCGCCGCCTTCATCGATGCGGGCAACATCTGGACGCTGCGCAACTATGCCGACCAGCCCGGCGGACAGTTTAAGTTAGACGAGTTCTACAAGCAGATTGCCGTGGCCTACGGCTTGGGCATCCGACTGAATTTCGACTACTTCGTGCTGCGTTTCGACATGGGCATGAAGGCCATCAATCCGGCCTACGAGGACTCGCACGAGCACTACGCCTTCCTGCATCCACGCTTGAGCCGCGATTTTTCGTTCCACTTCGCTGTGGGACTGCCGTTCTAAATTTACAATTTTACAATTTGACAATTTACAATTTACATCTGACAGAGGAAATGAAGGAAAAAGCCAATATCGCTTCGCTTTTCGACCATATTGCCGACACCTACGACAGGCTCAACCACCTGCTCTCGCTCAACATCGACCGTTATTGGCGGAGAAAGAGCGTGAAGCAACTGAGTGCGTGTGAATCGCTGCTCGACGTGGCCGTTGGAACCGCCGATTTGTCTATCGAAATAGCGCGTCAGCAGAAGGCCGAAAAAATTGTGGGCGTGGATATTTCGGAGGAAATGATGCAAATCGGTCGAAAGAAAATCGAACAGAAAAAACTCTCGCACCGCATCACGCTGCTTGCGGGCAACGCCCTGCAACTCCCCTTCGAGGACAACGCCTTCGACGCCGTTGCCTGTGCGTATGGCGTAAGGAATTTTTCTAATCTGGAGCAAGGGTTAGGCGAGATGTGGCGGGTGCTGAAGCCTGGCGGGCAACTTCTGGTTTTGGAGTTTTCCTATCCGAAAAATCCGCTGGTTCGCAGGCTCTACGATACTTATTTCACGCGTATCCTGCCGAAAATTGGCAAGTGGGTCAGCAAGGACAAGACGGCATATACGTATCTGTGTCAGAGCGTCAAGAATTTCATCTGGGGCGAGGAAATGACACGGAAATTGGCAGAAATAGGCTTTCAGACCCCCGAATATCGCCCCCTCACCTTCGGAATTACAACCATCTACACGGCAAGAAAATGAAGAAAATACTCCTGTGGATACGTATGCTCCGCCCGCAGACACTGCCTGCATCGCTCTGTCCGGTGGCGATAGGGCTTCTGGCCGTTCCGCTGCACGCTCCCTGCGTGGCTGCTATCACGCTTCTGTGCGCTCTGAGCTTGCAGATTCTGTCGAACCTCATCAACGACTACTACGACTTCGTTCGCGGTGCCGACCAAGCTGGTCGGGCAGGCTTCAAACGTGGATTGGCCGAGGGCGAGGTCAGCGTCGGGCAGCTGTTGGTGGCCATTGCCATGGTGCTTCTCGTGGCGGTTGGAACGGGAGCGTTCTTGGTGGGGCAGGGCGGCTGGCCGATATTGCTGATAGGCTTGTCGGCACTGTTTTTCGCGTGGCTCTACACCGCCACACGTTTTTCGCTTTCCTATCTCGGCATAGCCGACCTCTTTGTGTTCACCTACTATGGCGTGGTGGCCTCTACCGGCACTGCCTACTTGCAGACAGGACATTTCTCCGCCACCGCATTTTTCTCGGGTGGCGTGTGCGGACTATTGTCGATGTGCGTATTGATGATCAACAACCTCAGGGATATACAAAGCGATGCTGTGGTGGGAAAGCTCACGCTGCCCGTCAGATTCGGTAAAACGGCAGGGGAAACGATGATGTTTGTCTGCATCTTGCTGACGCCGATTTTCTCTTTTCTGGCCTATGGCTTGAACCTCTCAATGCTGATTGTTATCCCTGCACTCTATGTCTTTTGGCGCGTTCTCCGTGCCGAGGGGAAAGCCTACAACAAATGCCTGGCGATGATGGGGCTGGCCAACATCATGTACGTGCTGTTGGTTCTGTGCGTGCCGACGTAATTACTTTTTCCTCCTCCAATATTTCCACGCGAAGAGCACCACGGCCACGACAAACAGGGCGATGATGGCGAGGCTGAGCTGACGGCTGTATTTCTCAATCACGGTCGGGTCGGCGGCTTTGTAGGCGAGCCATCCGAAGAGTGCGAGAACGAGGTTCCAAGCCAGTGCACCGAGGGTGGTGAAGAAACAAAAAGCCGCAATGTTCATCCGCGAAAGACCGGCGGGAATCGAAATCAACTGCCGGATGACGGGAATGAAGCGCCCCACGAGGGTGGAAATGTTGCCGTGGTCGTTGAAATAGGCTTCAGAACGCTGCAATTTCTCCTCCGAAAGTTGTAGCAGACCGCCAATTTTACTGCGGGCGAAGGCATAGATGATGGGCCTGCCCAGCCAGAGCGACAGAAAATAGTTGATGAGTGCCCCGAGCAGTGCGCCCAGAGTGCCGAAAAGCACCACCAGCCACACGTTCATTCCGCCTTTGCTCTCGGGGTTGCATGCCACATAGACAGCCGGCGGAATCACCACTTCCGACGGGAAGGGAATGAACGAGCTTTCTACGGTCATCAGGCCCGCCACGGCCCAGTAGTTCATGTGGGCATCGTACCAGTGCAAGAGGTCGGCCATGAATCCGGTGTCGGCGGAGTCGCCACGCACGGCCTCGGCAATGCCTGCGGAGGGTTGTTCTGTGGCGTGGGTCGGAAGGGCGAGCGCTGCTGCCATAAGCAGCGCGAAAAATAGTCTTTTGAACATAGCTGATTCGATTTTTCGGCTGCAAAGTTACTATTTTTCATCGAAATAAGCAAAAATTCCGACAACTTCACGCGAAAACGAATCGGCACCGATGCTCACGCACCAATGCCGACGCTGACAATTGTCTTTTTAAAGAAGTGTTATTGTATGAATTACTCGCTAATTTTCTCGATGATGAAGTCGCAGGCCGAGAACCATTGGCCGCGGAAGGGCTGCCCTGTGAATTGGTAGTCGGAAGTGAGGCCGTAGCTCACGGCAGTGGGTTTCGTGATGACGATTGGATTGAATTCAAGGCGGTTCCAGCCGTAGCCCTTGCCACCGTTGGCTTCTATGATGCTTGTCCTCTGTCTTGTAGCAATTCTTTGGCGACGTTTTTCCATCGGGTGTATTCTTTTTATTGGTGTTATTTCCGATTTTTGATTGTTTTGAATGCTGTCTGACTGCTTTTTCGCCTCCTGCCAGATGCTTCCGCCGATGTTTCCCGT
>DFHC01000066.1:9953-23795 GCA_002372575.1 bacterium UBA3734
TTGGCACGTGCTGCGCAGTGAAGATAATATCTGCCTGGCATCAGCGTGTCGGTGCGCTCGACGCGATAGCGTTGGCGACCGTCTTCGTCGTAGCAGTCGAGGTAGCGAACCCAACCGTCTTCTTCGACATAATACTCGCCGTGAGCCGTGAAGCGGTTGTTGCAGCCCTCAGCATTCACGACTTTCCATCCGTTTTCTTGCAGATATCTATATTCAAAGCGTTTCATCGTGACACCTTCTTCGGTGATAAACTCTTGATTCAATTCCGCCCTTTTACGATTCAATTCCGCTCTTTTGCGCTCATTTTCCTTAGCCCTGTTGATGCGTTCCGTTTTTTTAAGTTCTTGATAATGCCTCCTGTCGGTTGAGTCGATGATGTTATACGTAACCAATGCTATTGCCAATGTTGAAAGCCACACGAAAATCAAGCCGATCCGTTGCCAGATTTTCAACGGTTGCAACACAAGATGTTGGATGATGGCGTATGCGGGAATGAGTAGCGAGGCCAGCAATGCCATTAAATAGCCTACGAAAATTGGAAGAAGGTCGCCCCGGATGATTTCCGTGTCCCAAGAGATGAAAGATGGGTCGGAAGGCGAATAAATGGCGAACAATCCCATCAGTAAAACCGCAACTCCTGTGAAGAACAAACCTGCCGCCAACAATATCAAGAAGATTTTCAGGCAGCTGCCGAGGAATTTCAGAATGCCGTTGAACACACTCTTCAGGCAGCCGCTTTGCTTCGTTGATTTTTCGTCTGTTTCCGACACGTTTTGCACCACTTCCTCGGCCAGATTCTGCATGTTCACGGGCTTTCCCTGCATTTTCAGCTGCTGTTCGGGCGTTTCGGCCTCGGGCATAATGATAGCCATAATGATATAGAAGACGACAACGGTCAGGAAGACATTCGCGTTGAAGAACACGATCCCGTCGTGAAAACCGAACACGCTGCCCAGCATGGAAAGGACAACGACGCCGGCGATGACGAGCAGCCGCAGCAGCGTGACGTCGATTTCAAACGCCGAGGCCAGCCCCGACAGCACGCCGGCAATCATCTTGTCTTTCGGATTGCGATAGAAGCGACGCTCGCGGAAAAGCTCCTTCACATCGCTGAAAAAACTCTTGAACGACGATTCGCCGTGGCCGTTTTCGTTCTCGTTGCCCTGAAAAGCCGCTTTTTCGCCGTCGGTTTCATGGGAATCGGTCGATTGCGGGTCTGGCGAGTCGTCGGGCTCGGAGCCGTCCATTTCCTCGGGTTGCCCGATGCGCGTGATGACCTGCTTCACGTGTTCGATGTTCACGGCCTCCACGCCCTGCCGTTTCAGTTCGTCAAGCAGTTCAGCGATGCGCTCCTCGATGTCGTCGGCAATTTCGCTGCCTCCCTGTTGTTTGCCAAAATAGTTGCGCAGCGTCTCGGTGTAGTGCCGCAGCAGTTCGTAGGCATCCTCGTCGATGTTGAAAAGTCGCCCACACAGATTGATGGTGATGTTCTTTTTCATATTTTTCGCATTTTATTTTTACCTTTTCAATATACTGACAGTGTTTTCAATCTCGCTCCACGCCGCGTCGAGGCTTGAGAGAAACTCTTCGCCCGATGGCGTGAGCGCGTAGTACTTTCGTGGCGGTCCCTGCGTCGATTCCTGCCATTCGTAAGAGAGCAGACCGTCGTTTTTCAGTCGCGACAGCAGCGGATAGAGCGTGCCTTCCACCACGAGCAGGCTGGCCTCTTTCAGCCGCAGAATGATGTCTGAGGCATACGAGGGGCGCCGTCGGAGCAGGAGCAGGACGCAGTATTCGAGCATTCCCTTCCGCATCTGTGATTTTGCATTGTCGATGTTCATGATTTTAATTTACAATTTTACAATTTACGATTATCTTCTTAAGTTTCGGAGGTACGGGGGTACGGGAGTACGTAGGTACGAGAATAGCCCTTGTAACAGAGCGTTCAAATCACCAAAACCATCCTCGCACCCTCGGCCTCGAAGAGGCTGACCTTCGCACCCTCGTACCACCGATTCGTTGAGGAATCGTTTTCACGCTGCAAAATTATAAAAAATATAGTACCTTGCAATACAAAGTACTATAAAAAAGAAGGATATTATTGTTTTTTAACAATTAATTCCGTTTTCTCTCAGAAAAAAAATGCGTAAAACAACTTATTTCAGTTTTTTCAAAAGCTCTGTAAGGGCATTGAGGTTGCGAGGGTCGGCATCCACGTCGAGCACCTTCCCGTCGCGGCTGATGAGCCTGTAGGAGGGGAATGAGCGAACTTGCAGGAAGCGTTCGATGGCACTCTGCTGCTCGGCTGGCAGGTTGTAGTGGGCGACGTTCTCGCCCGTCACGTTGTACTCCTTGATGACGTTCTCCCATGACTCCTGCGGGCTTCGGTTTGCCAAGTAGAGATACACGAGGTCGAATTCCTTCAGCCTTTCGTATTGTTCCTGCGAGTGCGAGAGGGCATCCTTGCAGGGGCCGCACCACGTGCCCCAGACGTCGAGCAGAATCAGGCGGCCACGGTAGGGCTCAATGAGCTTGTGCAGAATCTTTTCGCCATCGCTCATTTCCGACACATCCACGGCGTTCAGGCTCGTCAACTTAGAGATGTCGGCGTTTTCGATGGCGATGTATTTCTGCTGCTCGGCTTTAAGGAGATTCTTGGCGGAAGCCATCGTTAAACTGTCTTCGATATATTTCATTTCTGCCTGACTGAGCGGCTCGCGGCTGTGGTCAAGTCGTTCCCAAAAATGATTGGTGGCGACGATTTCGCGCAGGTCTCGGTCGCAACCGAGCGAGTCTAAAATGGCAAGTTTCTGATAGAGCGGGAAGAGCGGATATTCGGCATTGAGTACACGTCTGACGTCCTCGCGACCAGTAATGGCCCAATATTGCTTCACGAAGTCTTTTTCAGCCCATTCCACCAAGGCATCCTCGCTGTCTGGACGGAAATTTCTTTCTTCTTGCCGGTAGCGTGCGATTGTGGCCAGTTCCTCGTCGGTGATAGACAGTTTTCCGGCATCTCTGTAGCGTCGAAGGGTGGGAACTTCTTGGTCGGTGCTCGAAATGATGACGTAATTCGATGTTCTGTCACCGTTTTCTTCTTTGACTCTGACACCGTGCTTTTCCGTGACAAGATGGTGGAGAAGGTCATTCCAAAAAAGCTTGAATTCGGTATGGAGTGTGTAGGGTTTTCCGACCTTCGGCCACAGTTCCTGTTCCACATAGTCCAAATAGGCATGAGGCAGTTTGTTGTCGGGCATGGCATATTGGGCTTGCATCATCGCCTCGCCTTGTCCCAGCAGGATTTGTTCCATTTGGAAGTCGATGTAGCGTTTGGAAAGGTTGGGGTGCTCGCGAATGATTTTTTGAAGTTCTGCCATGTGGTTGGCGCGTGTGCTGTCGGTACGGGCCTTGAACTGCATGGCGCTGATTTTACCTTTCTCCTCGTCGCCTATGCGGTCGCCAGACATCCATAAGGTATTGGCCTGCAGTTCGTTCTGAAACCGCACGTCGTCGCCCATCCACAAGCATTGCCCCGTCTTGTAATCATTGAGAAAGAAATAGGTTTTCCCAGGTTCCAAGGCGGCATATTTCCATGTGCGATCAGTGTCGAAACGGACCACCGTCGAGTTCAGTAACGGCATTTTCAGCGAGAATCGTCCCAATGAATCCATCTTCGCAGGGAAAGTTTCAAGCTTACTGATAGCATAATCATTTTTGAAGATGTTGTTGCTTTCGATGACAAACTCCGTACCCTTTTTCCACTCCTGTTCCGGCATGTCCTTCATCCATCCGACGATGGTCACGCTGTCGGAGGGATTGTAGCCGTTATCGACAAAGCCCGTGCGCAGGTCTTTCGTCGGATAGTCGGGCAGGGCGGCACCTGTGATGGGGCTGCAAACGAGAGGTTTCCGATGGCCGATGGCGATGGTGCGTCGGCCTTTTTTGAGTTTTCCGACCTTAATCAGCGTGCCGTCGTCGAGCGTGAGCGTGTAGGCATCGTTCTTTTCCGTCTGGCTGGCGATGTTTTGCACCTTGTTTTCATAGATGACGTGCTTCGGTGCAAAGCCGATGAGCCAGTCGCCCGTGGCCTCGTTGCGCCAGTAGGTGTCGGCGATGCCTTCGGGCAGGCGGTCGGCACTATGGATGTTGAGTATTTGCAAGCCTTCGGGCATGACGAAATCGATTTTTTTCGTTGTCGGGGGCAGCGGCGCGAAGCTCAGCACCAGTTCCGTCGTGTCGGAAGGCATCGTGAGTGGCTCACCCATCTGAACGGACTCGGAGCCCTTGATGGCATACCCCGTGCCGGCATACTCCTTGCCATCGGCCTTCAGCGCAGTGCCTTTCGTAAAGCCAATTTGCTGGCCTTTTATCCGTATCAGGATGCGCAGGCTCATGTCTGTGCGGTCGTCGTACATGACCACGCGTGTTACTTTGAAAATGGGCACATTGGCGTAACCCGTGACCACGTCGTTCCAAACTTTTTCTGCTTTTTGCGCCTGCCCTGCGATTGCGACAAGGGCGAGTAGGGCGGTGATGATGATTTTCTTGTTCATATTTGTTTCGGTTTATTTTTTATCGTTGAATATTTCTGCCAATCGCATATCAAGTTGTTCGCCTCGCAGGTCTATATCAACAATTTTTCCATCACCATCAAGAAGGATATTAGATGGAATACCTTTAATTTCATAGGTGGTAGCAGCGATGCTTTGCCATCCCGCAAGGTCGCTCAAGTGAATCCAAGGCATTTTCATCGTATCGATGGCGTGTAGCCATGCTTCTTTCGACTTGTCGAATGAAATGCCGATGATGTCAAGACCTTTTGCGTGATATTTTTCGTAGCAATGCGTCACATAAGGCATCTCTGCAAGGCAGGGGCCACACCACGAAGCCCAAAAGTCGATCAGCACATAGCGGCCTTTGCCACACCATTCGCTCAGTCGGCGTTCCTGTCCCGTAGTGTCGTTCATGGCAAGGTCGGTGAAAGGCTTTCCTATGGAACGAACCGACTGTCCAGAAAGTAATTCAAATCGTTTCTTAGCCTCCGCCATAAGTGGTAAGTTGGCGTATGGGGCATCGGGGTAAAAGATGCGTTGCAGGTCACCCAGCGATAGTCCGCTGAAAATCATCGGCACAAATTCCAAAGGAATCATCGAGTCGAGGTTATCCATTACGGCTTCGCGCATGATTCTAAACCCTTCCTCTTTTGGACCATTGCTTGCTGAAAGTACAAAGAGGCTTTTTAGGGCTTGGTTCATCGCTTCGGACGCTTTTGAGCCTTTCACCGTTCCTGTGGTTAGGTCAACCACGGTTGGAACGGTATCTGCCATGATGGCGACAAGTTCATTCAAATTCTTTTGTTTGAATGAAACATCGCTAATAAAAATTCGTAAGGTCGGAAGAATTTTCGCTGCGGGATTGTATTCCCACTGTCCATTAGTGACTACGATGCTGTCGGCGGGCTGCGACAAGTCTATATTTTTGAAAACATAGACTTTCTTAACATCGGCATGTGCAGTACCTTTCAGGTTGATACTTTCTTGCGCCTGCCCCGCCACTGCGACGAGGACGAACAGCGCGGTGAAAATATTTTTTTTATTCATAGATAATTTTAAAATAATCGAGTAAAATTTTGTACTATCGGCAAATTTTTACTTCTTTTTCTGCCACAAAAAAGCTAATTTTTGCCGATAACGGCAAGAAATTCACGCCAATTTACATTCTATTGCGGTATTTTGGCATAAGTAACGATGTAGCGGACATAGACATTGCGTTCGTAGTCTTCCTTCCATTCGAGGGCATAGGCATAGCGATGCGTTTGGGTCGTGTCCTCGTTATCAAGTATATTCACATTTAAATAGTTGCTGTAGTTCTCGCCAATAGTGATGTATCGGTCCATATCATCGCCAATTATTAAGTTGCGTTTTGTTCCACTTTGTGGATTACTCTTCGTCAGAGAGTTGATGCTGTAGCAATTGGGATTATAGTGACCAGTGTACTCGAAAGCCTCTATCATCTCGTTGAACAAAAAACGTTGTTTCTTTGAAAGCGTAAAGGTTATGACATCGCATCGCCATTTCAATGGCAAACCCTCTTTCTGAAGGTCGCGTTCCTGACCGAGACTTTTATTGACATCCACGTGGTGGTCAATGGCTCTGGAAATGAGGCTACTCATCCAGGATTCCAAATCCTGAACAATGATTTTTTGTGCCGAGATGGGCATAAAAACGAGCGCAAACAGCGCGGTAAAAAATAGTTTTTTCATCATAGGTAGAAATGTTTTAAATAACCAGCACCGATGCTCACGCACAGGTACTGGTTTTGACAATTGCCATTTAAAAATAGAAGTGTTATTTATATGAATTACTCGCTTTTTCGGCTTTTATCTTCCCGTAATCTTATACTGGTTTGCTTGTAGTTGGCTGACGGGGATGTTTTTGATGACCTCAGATTTTGACCATCCTGTAGTGCCGGGCACGTATTCGGGATGGGTATCTTGTCCGACGTCGATGTGGGTGCAACTTTTTGGCAGTGGCGGATAGATGCCCACCGAGTAGATGTAGTCGCCCTCGTGACCTTTTATCCAGTAAGTCACATCGAGCGGTGCGCCCACGTGTTCTTTGATGTAATATTTTTTTCCAGTCTTGCTGTCGCGGATAAACTCTGTCGAACTCGAAGAAAAATACATATTGTCCCAATGGACTTTATAGATGGTGAACATATAGGTTGCTTTCTTGGTACACCAGAGAGCCGTGCGATTTACAAAATCTTCACCTTGCGGGGCGACGGTGGCGGCAGCCTTGTAACTGGGCCACGTTGCGTAGTCCATCGGGTCGTAGTTCTCGTGCATCGAGAGCAGTTGGGGTTCCATTTCGATGCCTTCGAGGTCGGATTCCTTGTCGTAGCGAATCCGTTTGTCGCTTTGTGCCATTAAGACTGCGCAGGTTGAAAGTGCGATGAGCAGCGTGTATAAGCGTTTCTTCGTTTCCATTTTTCTAAGTTTTATGGGTTATTTTATCTTCCCGTAATCTTATACTGGTTTGCTTGCAGCTGACGGACGGGGATGTTTTTGATGGTGGGGGTTTTTACCCAATTTGTGACATTGGGTACCTTCTCGGGTTCAACATCTTCTCCGATGTCGATGTGGGTGCAGTTTTTCGGCAGTGGCGGATAGATGGAAACTGAGTAGATGTACTTGCCCTCGTTTCCTTTAATCTTGTAAGAAACACCGACTGGTGCACCCTTATGTTCTTTGATGTAGTATTTCTTTCCTGTTTTGCTGTCTCGGATAAACTCTGTTGCGGTCGTAGTGGAAACCCTGTTTAACCAATGTTCACGGATGGTGAACATATAGGTTGCCTTCTTGGTACACCAGAGAGCCGTGCGCTCAACTAAATCGTCACTCTTTGGGGCGACGGCGGCGACGCACGGTGTGGAAAAGACTGGCCACGTTCCGTGGTCCATCGGGTCGTAGTTCTCGTGCATCGAGAGCAGTTGGGGTTCCATTTCGATGCCTTCGAGGTCGGATTCCTTGTCGTAGCGCAGGCGCTTGTCGCTTTGTGCCATTAAGACTGCGCAGGTTGAAAGTGCGATGAGCAGTGTGGCAAGTCGTTTCGTTGTTTTCATATTTTCTTCAATTTATGGGTTATTTTTTCTTGTTTTTGAGGGCTTCACCAAACAAATCGCGAACTGTTTTTAGGTCATCGATGTCCACTACCATAAATTTCCTAATGTCTTCTTCAGATAAATGAGGCCTGGTCGTCATCAAAGCTGTGTTTTTGATAAGCCTTTTAAATTCACCCTTATCCATCAAGCCGCTCTCTAACTGATTCCTCAACTCTATCACCTCATTAAAAAAATCCAAAAAGGGTTTTATTTCAGCGATGCCCTTTTCCGTTAAATCATTTTTAATAGAAATGATGTCTTTTTCCGTTAATTCGGGTATTGTTGATGCCAAATCTTCGTCTTCGATAGAATCGATATATTTTATCTCATTCGTTTTAACTTGAGGCTTCGTCTGCGGCATTCGGGCGTAGGTAATCACGACTTTTCCCTTGTAGGTTTTTTCCGTGATGGGCGTTTTGACCAGTTTCCCGTTCTGCTCTTTCAGTTTGAAGGGGACGTTTTGTTCAATCCACTCCAAGGCATAGGCGAAACGGTGGGTTTTGGTGGTTTCGAGCGTGTCGAGGAAATTCACGAGGGTGTAGTTGCTGTGTTCGCTTCGCCCCAGTTCGACGAGTCGCGTCGGGTCATCGCCGACGAGGATGTCGTGCCAGTCCATACGGCCGGCTGTGTGGGTTTTCACGTAATAGCACTGTTCCGACGACGAATTTTCCGTCATTATTCGCGACAACTGCTCGATGTGGCTCAGCAAACTGGCGTCGCACGTGAAATCCCAGATTTCGCACGTCGATTTCATCGGGTTGCCCGGCTTGCTCAAGTCGCGTTCGCGGATGACGCTTTCAGAGGTGGCGATGCCGGGTGTGGCGAGAAACTGCCTGAAGGCTTGTTCAACCGCTCTGTTTTGTGCTGCTGCTGCAAGGCTCACGGCCCACAGGAGCAGGGTTAGTCTGATTGTTTTCATAAGTTTTTATTTTAATGGGGTTTAACTTTGTTGCGTTCTCACTTTTCCGGCTGTCGCTTCTCTTTCTTCCTCTTGCGGTGTCAAGAGGGTCAGAACCAGTTGCAGACAGCGTTGTTTCATTTCCTGCTCGTAGGCCGCCTGCCGCTTGTGGGTGGCCTTTTCCAACTCCAATTCGGCATAGTGAAGTCGCGTTTTCAGGTCGATTTCGGCCCTTTTCACCTTTTCGTCGCTTTTTTTCTTCTCGGCGATGGGTTGCGGCTGGACTTGCGGCTGTTCGGTCGGCGTGGCTTGTGCCAGCAGCTGTTTCTCTTGCTTGACCGTCGTTTTTTCTTGCGTCACCATCGTTTTTTCTTTTGCGACCGTAGTTTTTGCTTCCGCCACCATTGTTTTTTCTTCTTTCGTCACCGTTGTTGTTGGCGTTTCTTCGGTTTCCTTCGTCGTGGTTGGCTGTTCCGTTTGCTGTGCCACGATGTTTTCTTGTTTCGGCTCTACCTTATTATAATGTAGCGTCAGCAACAACAGGACGCTGGCAGCGGCGGCTGCGATTCCCGAATAGAGCCACACGCGGCGGTGCTTTGGCTTCGCCGTCTGCTCCTCGATGCGCTGCATCAGGCGGTCGGCGAAGTCGGCGGATGGCGTCATTCTTTCGGCGGCCTCGTTTCTGTGCTGTAGGGCGAGTCGCAGGCCCTGGTCTTTGGATGTTTTATTTTTCTTCATTGTTTTCAAGATTTTTGATGGTGATGGCCATTTTTTTCCGAATCCATTGCAACCGCGAGTGAAGATAGCCTTCGCTACGCTCGGTGATGCAGGCGATTTCCCGAATCGGACGGTTGTCGAAGTAGTAGAGGTTGAGCAGCATCTGGTCGTCGGGCTTCAGCGTGTCGATGGCCTTTTCCATTAGTGCCACGCGGTTGGTGTCGTTGAGCAGGGCATCGGTTTCGTCGTCGGCGACGGTTTCGAGCCAGTTCGGTTCCATTTCCACGATGGCCACCGCCTTGTGATGCTGTCGGTAGTGTTTCAGTGCCGTGTGGTGGGCTATGCGCATCAGCCACGTGTAGAAACTGGCTTTTCGCGCGTCGAATCGGGCGAGGCTCTGGTAGGCCTCCAACATCGTGTCTTGCGTCACTTCCTCGGCTTCTTCGGGCGAAGGAATCAGGCGGCCCACCATTCGCATCACCTGCGTGGCATATCGCCCTGCAAGTTGGCGGAACAGCCCTGTCTGTCCGTCGAGTATGCGGCGTATGAGCAGAGTTTCGTCGTGCGTGGTCGGGGGAGTCTTGCCTGTTTCTGTTTCCATTCGCTTGGGGTCCTCTACTAATATATTACCACTTTTCGCGAAAATCTATAATCGTGAGGCGATTTTTTTTACTCGAAATCTTTTTCTGGTGAAATAATTTTTGCGGACTCCTGTATCTCCATTCCCTTGAAATAAGTGATTTTCCCATTATCAAAAGATTTGATATTTGGCCAGTTCGAGGGAATCCATTCCACGCCATCAGTCTGTGTAATGGCAAAATGGAAGCCGAATCGGTCGTTGCGAACGCTAATGCTATAGTATTCGGCTTCAGAAAGGGGGAAACAACTCAGAATGGGTTCCCATAAGAGAGGCAACCAATAAGGATCTTTAAAATTGATGTTATATTTGTATCTGTACAAATAATCGTGATTTCCATCGGTGAATTTTAGTGCAATACTGTCGATTTGATGGAGAATTTGCCAAGCCTTCTGTTCCTGTTCTATCGGTATGGTGAATATTGTGGCATTTGTGATGCCCTCAAGACTATGATCGCTAAGTTTATATCGGAATTCAAATCCTAACCCATTGTTTTTCCAGATGGAGTCGGAATATTCATTGTTGTGTCTCCAAATGGCTTTGCGAGGTTTGATTTTGTTCTGCTTGAAAAGGCGGATAACATCGGAAGTCAGTGTTTCCAAACTCTTTTTTTCTGCTTCCTCACTCGGTTCGGGCAGGCCGACAACATAGGAGAGGTAGCCAAAATATGAACTATCACCCTGATTAGGACGATATGTAAAGTACAGAAACTCGTCAGAATCAAAAAACGGATGGTTTTCGCTTTGATGCTTTCTTGCTTGACGAGTTGTGTCACGACAAAGGTTCATAGAATAGACGATGGTGTCACGCCCGCCTTTGTGGTATTCGTAATGGTAACTCTCAGCGGCATCCTCTTGCAGTTCGTCGAGGGTATGACGGACGATGGACAACTGCTGTTGCAACTTGTTCCATTCTTCACGGAGCATACTGTCTTTGGAGTGGGCTGGGGGACCATAATACATATTTTTGCTGTAGTACCAATCTACAGAACATTGCAAACGCGTGGGCTGATGTTTGCCACCCGACTTGATGATATTTGTTCGCTCGCCCAATTCCGTAAGTTTATCGAAAAGTTGCTGAATCTTCGGATTCACTTGTGCTTGTGATGCCGCGCACAGGGGCGTGAGCATCAGTAAGAGAATAATTCGTTTCATTGTTATGTGGGGTTTAGAATTACATCGGATTTTGTAAATGTTGCTGTACTTCTGCTGTCAGTCGTTGTCCGCGCATACGTAGTTCGTTCACGGAGAGCATTTCCATTGCAGGCATTTGATTCGAAGCATCAACGATATATATCACTTGTTCTGGGGAAAGATGAATCGTTCTCGTTATTGTCACTTGAGGACTTGCTTCTGCCGTTAAGTGCAATTCGTCATTTTCTAAATGTGTAACGAGTTCTTCAGTCGTGTCTGTTGGCTTCGGTTGTGTGACCTTTGCCTTTCTCACGCGATCCTTTTGGGGCGATTTGGACGGTGTTTTTTGTATCGTCATTGTCGTCTTAGGTTTTTCTGCCTGTGCCACTAAAGGAACTTCTGCCACTTTCGTGGGCATCGGCTCATTTTTTATATGGGAAGAACTATCTGTTGCAACCGTCTGCGTTTTCGCCAATGGCATCTCTTTTAACTCAACACTGCGATTATTATAATAATGAAGAGTCAGCAACAAAAGGACGCTGGCGGCTGCGGTGAGGGCAAGCCTCACCCCCCGCCCTCTCCAAATGGAGAGGGAGCTGAAGCGCGACGAGTTTTCCTTTTCTATCGACTTTTCGAGCCTCAGCATCAGGCGGTCGTTCAGGTCGGATGGCATCTGCGGCAGTTCAGCCTCATCCTGTCGGATGGCATCGCGCAGGCTCTTGTCCTGTTGGCGCAGGATGTTGGCCTTGCCCTCGTCCGTCACGAGTCGGCCATCTAAACAAGTTTGATGGCGCTCGCCGTTTCGTCCGTTGATTTGTTCCTTCTTCATGATTGTAGCATTTTTATGATTTTACAAAGTTTCTTTCTCGTTCGGCTCAGTCGCGAAGCAATGGTTGTGGGTATCGACTCCGTGACATAGGCTATTTCCTTCAGGCTCATTTCCTCGTAGTAGAACATTGTGATGAGTGCCCGTTCCTCTGGCGGCAGGTATTTCAGGGCGGCCCTGATGAGTTGTACCGTTTCGAAGTTGGCAAGTCCCAGCATTTCGTCCACCTCCGTATCCGACAGTTTATCGACCTCATAACCATTGTCCTCGAAATAGACGACGGGCATTTTCCGCTGCCTGAGGAAACTGATGGCCTCGTTGTAGGCGATGCGCGAAATCCACGTCCTGAGTGCCGACTTTTCCGCATCGTATTGCCCGATGTTCCTGAATACCTTGACGAAAACATCCTGATAGACCTCCTCTGCATTCTCCGTAACGGGGATGAGTCGCGCCACCTGCGCAAAGACATCACGGCCATATCGGTCGAGCAGCAGTCGCTGTGCTTTGGGCTTTTGTCGTCGCAATCCCTCTATCAGGTCTGTTTCGGTCATCATTTTATTCAGTCTTTATCTATATATACGCCGAAAAGAGGAGAAACATTGCAGTCAGTAAAAAAAATTTTTTCACTGTTCTCAAAATTCAGTTATAAAAAGTTTTAAATTTACTGTCTATGTTTACTCGAAATCTTTTTCTGGGGTCATTTCGAAGTTATGGGTTTGCTTGAATCTGTACCACATTATGGGAATTGTGAAACGGGGAACATCGGATGTGTAGAGTTCGAGAATGTGAACACCCTCTGGCGACTGTTCCATCTTAATATTGTAGATGTTCCGATGCGTTTCAGGGTTAAAAATTTTATAGCCTAAAAGATTAAGAAACCACTCTCCATTCTTCATACTTGATTCTGTGTGTGCAGAAGTTCTTAAAAACGAACCGATGACAGGCTTCTCTTTGACAAGTTGAATGATGCGATTGATGAAATCTACCGTCACTTTTATGCGATGTTCATCCTTTGCAGGAATGAAATAATGGGTGCCAGTGACCGATGCCGCTGCAAGCGAATCTGAACCAAGTCCTCTGTTTGCTTCGTAGAAATCACTATACCAATTGGCTGGAATAGCCACTCCTTCGTCCCACTCATATTTGACCTCGTATGGCTTTACATCCTTCTGCTCAGAAAGGAAATCTTGTAGCATCTTTTGAACGGGCTTGATGTCGCGGGAAATTTCGGCAGGCTTGACGGGCTTCAACTTTGAATAGTAGAAGTTTATCCATTTGCGTTCCTTTACCTCTGCATCCTTGTGGCGTATCAGGGTTATAAATTCCCCTGGACTGTCATTCATGGTAAGGCTGTAATTGAGTGAGTCGCCTGAAATGTAGCGATAACTCTTTTCAGCCGTACTGCACATCTTTTCTACAAAATCCGTTGCGTGTTCCAACAGGAATTGATGCTCGGTTTTTCGTTTGTGCCACTCCTTGTCATCCTTTGTAGTGTCTTCAATGGCTGGGGTATTTAATATGTGGTCGATGCAGTATTCTTCTTTCAGAACGGAATCTTGGCAAAGGACATAGTACTGTACTTGGATACCATGTTGAGACAGCGTGTCGTAAAGTTCGCTGATAGTCTCAATCTGATGTTGCTCTTTCTGACTTGCAGGTAGCGTGCATCCGACAATGCTCATGGCTGTAAATGCCATAAAAATCATGTTTTTTGTTTTCATATCTTTTTATTTTTCAGTGATTTTTTGTTGCTGAATGCGGGCAATCAACCTGTTGCCTTTTTCCTGAATCTCCCGTTGGTGGGAATATTGTTTTTCCAGAATACTCTGTTCACCATTCATCACATACCAATCCATAATAGTTACTTCTTCTTTTGACAGAGGGACAGTCGGTAGTGTTTGTGGTTTATGCAATGCTATCAACAGTGCGACACTGGCGGCTGCGATGAGGGCAAGCCTCACCCCCCGCC
>DFHC01000066.1:23841-31722 GCA_002372575.1 bacterium UBA3734
GCCTCACCCCCCGCCCTCTCCAAATGGAGAGGGAGCTGAAGCGCGACGAGTTTTCCTTTTCTATCGACTTTTCGAGCCTCTGCATCAGGCGCTCGGAAAAGTCGGCAGACAACTGCGGCGTGTCGGAATATTTGCGCCGTAGGGCTTCGCGAAGGTCGGTATCTTTATAGTTTGTCATATTTTCTGAAGTTGTTTGAATAGTTTTCTGCGGATTCGGTAGAGGCGGTTCGCCAAGGCGTGGGCGGTCGTGTCGATGATGAACGCACATTCGTTGAGCGAACGGTTTTCGAAGTAGTAGAGCGTGAGCAGCAGGCGGTCGTCGGGTGGCAGGTCGTCCATCAGCAGTTCCAGTTGTCGGATGCGTTCCTCGTTGCCAGTGGAGAGTCCGGCTGCCAGTTGCTCCTCGCCGATGTCTGTCTGCCAAACCTCCGTGTCTTCTATCGAGACAATTTGCGGACGGCGGCGTTTCAGGAAGTCTAGCGTCAGGCGGTAGGCGATTCGGCAGAGCCACGTGCCGAGCGATGCCCGCTGGGGGTCGTAGCTGCTGATGTGGCTGAAAGCGCGCAGGAAGGTGTCTTGCGTCAGTTCCTCGGCATCCATCGCGTCGCCCACTTGGCGAACGACCATCGCGAACACCTGCTGCCCGTAGCGACTGACCATCAGGCTCTGTCCTTTGCTGCCACCGCCTTTGATGGCTTCTATGATTTCCTTGTCCGTATTCACACTTGTTTTTGTGACCTGTCTCTATTTGTTATACGACTGTTTTCGGGAAATATCCCGCCCGTAGAAAAAAATAAATGCAGATAGTTCCGAGGCTATCTGCATTGTCTTTGGCTTGAAGTCAGAATACGGCGGCGATTCTTGGAATTTTCTTCAGTTGCTCGAAAAACGGCTTATTGCGCTTTGCCGACAACAGGTTGTATTTCATCTGCAACGAGAGCAGTGGCATCGGATCCAGGTCGAGAGCCTGACAGATTAGCAGCGCCATTTCTGCACTCAGGGGTCGCTTGGCATTGAGCACCTCGTTCAGTTGGCTGGGGGGCACACCGATTTCCATCGCCAGCCGTCGCTGACTGATTCCGCGAAATTCCAGTTCGTCTTTGATGACCTCTCCGGGGTGAGTCAAATAGAACGGCTCCAAGTTGTTGGCAACCATACGGTCGTCTGTTCCTTTTACGTGTACCATAATATATTTTATTTATAATGATTCGACAATTCTGTTATATTCACAATTTCGGCAATCGTTTTTCCCTCTTCGACAATCTCTCGGAACTCGATGCGATACTGATTGTTCACCCTGACCGACGAAGTTCCTTTCTTATCGCCGTGCAGATGTTCATAGTGCAGTCCGCCATATCGAGCCAATTCCATCACGTTCGCCAATTCCACCATCAGGTCCACCACGCGGATGTACTTTTTGACGATTTGTTCTTGAAAGCGATGTCTCTTGTCGCTGGCCTTTCCATTTTCATAGAGCTCCCTCAGATAATCTTTTTCGAAGGTAACTTTCATAAACTTTTGCTATTTTGGGGGCAAAGATACAAACAATTTTTCGTATTCACAAATTTGAGAACACTTTTTCTGCCATTTTTCGGGAAAATTATCGTCTTGCGACCGTATTTTTAGTTGTTAATCAGGTATTGATAGTAGTCTTTCGGCTCTACTTCTTCGGGAAACAGGTCGCAGAGCACGATGGCGGCCTCGCGTGGGTTGCGCTCGCAGGCTTTCTTGACGGCCTCGCGAAATTCCTTTTCTTTTCCCAGCGAATAGCAGCAGAGTGCTTCGTAGGCAAAGCCTTCGGTGCGCTCGTCGTCGCCGTCGAACTTGCCGAGCATTCGGAAAAGGCGGTAGGCGTGGTCGTAGTAGCCGAGGTCGTAGATGGAGATGGCCACGCGCAGGAAAATATGGGCCGAACCGTTGCTCTCGATGATGGCTTGCGAATAGCAGGCCTGCGCCTCGGCCCAGTGTTTGGCTTCCATGAGCAGGTGGGCTTTCAGCACGAGGGCTTCGTCGTGGACTCCTGTGGGTGCGTTGAGCATTTTTTCGGCGTAGGCGAGGGCTTCTTCCGAGTGTCCGAGTCGTGAGAGCGAGAAAGCCAGCTCCTGATAGATTTCAAACAGGTTCGTGGAGTTTTCGGGAGCAATTTTCTCGGCTTTTTTCAGGTGCTCGATGCCTTTTTCGAGGTGGTCCATATTGAGTTCGCAGATGCCCTGGAACATCTCGCCCGACTCTTCGTTGGGGCAGAGCTCGCTGAATCGCTTGTAGTATTTCTTCGCCTCCTTGAAGTTGCCAAGGCTGAAGAGCCCGTTGGCCTTGTTGAGGATGGCGTCGGAGTTGTTGGGATTGATGGCGATGGAAAATTCGCTGCTCTGGATGGAGTCGCGGATGTTGTTGTGCATGAACTGCGCCGAGGCCAGGTGGTTCCAGTAGGGCGTGGAGTAGGGGTCGGCGTCGATGAGTTCGTTGAAGATGCGTTCGCTCTCCTCGTAGTTGCCCGTGTGCATGGCGATTCGGCCCACGAGCTCCTTGTAGTCGGGGTCGTCGGTCAGGCTGGAGCGGCGCAGCCATTTCGCAGCCATTTCGTAGTGGTCGTAGTCGGCGTAGAGCGTGGCCACGTCGAGGATGAAGTCTTCGCGCTCGTCTTCGTCGTCGAGGTTGTCGAGCTGCTGGTTCAGATAGTCTTCGGCGGCATCGTATTCTCCGCAGAAAATCATGAATTCTGCCCTGACGTAGTGGTATTCGGGATGCGTCTTGTCGTCGATTTCCTCGATGAGCTCCTCGGCGCGGCCGATGTCGTCTTCGTTGTGCATCGCCATGCGGGCCAAGAAGGCCAGCGGCTCGGCGGCTCCGGGAAACATCCTCGTGCCGAGCTCGGCGGCCTCCACGGCGGCTTCCACATTGCCATACATCGAGTAGTATTCGGCAATGTCGGTCAGTTCCTCGGGGTCGAAATAGGGGCTTTCGCCTCGTTTCCGGGCGGCCTCGTATCGCTTGAAAATCTCCTTGAACTCGTCGCTCTCGAAATATTTGTCGTTTTCTGACATTTTCTATTGTTTATTGGCTTTCGCCCACGTGTCTTTCAAGCCTACGGTCTTGTTGAAGACGGGACTTGAGGGCGTGGAGTCGAGGTCGGCCATGAAGTAGCCGATGCGCTGGAATTGCAGGTACTGGCCGGGCTTCATCGCGGCGGCGAAGGGCTCTGCGTAGCAGTTTGTGAGCACTTTCAGCGAGTCGGTGTTGATGATTTGCTTCATGGCGGCGACGGCGTCGCACTGCTGCGCCTCGCGGATGGCGGCCATTTCGTCGCGCGGGTTTTCCACCTTCCACAGGCGGTCGTAGAGCCGCACGTCGCACCTGACGGCGTTGTGACACGCCACCCAGTGCAGCGTTTTTCCCTTGATTTTGCGGTCGGCGCCGGGCATTCCGCTGCGCGACTCGGGGTCGTAGGTGCAATAGATGGTGGTGACGCGCCCGTCGCTGTCTTTGTCGCAGGGGTGCTCCTCGTCGCACTTGATGATGTAGGCGTTCTTCAGGCGCACTTCCTTGCCAGGGGCCAGTCGCATGAATTTCTTCTCGGCCTCTTCCATGAAGTCGTCGCGCTCAATCCAGATTTCGCGGCCAAATTCGATGCTGTGCGAGCCGTCGGCCTCGTTTTCGGGGTTGTTCACGGCGGTGAGCTGCTCGGTTTGGCCCTCGGGATAGTTCGTGATGACCACGCGCACGGGGTCGAGCACCGCCGACACGCGGATGGCGCGCTGGTTCAGGTCGTCGCGCACGGCACTTTCCAAGAGTGCCATTTCATTGAGTGCGTCGTAGGTCGTGTAGCCGATTTTGTCGATGAATTTCACGATGCTCTCGGGCGAGTAGCCACGACGGCGGAAACCGCAGATGGTGGGCATTCGCGGGTCGTCCCAGCCGTTCACCATGCCTTCGCTGACCAGCGCGAGCAGGTTTCGCTTCGACATGAGCGTATAGCTCAGGTTCAGCTTGTTGAACTCCGTTTGGCGAGGGCCTTCGTAAGGCATTTTTCTCCACTCTCTCATCCAGCCCACGAACAAATCGTACAGAGGCCGATGCTCCACGAATTCGAGCGTACACCACGAGTGCGTCACGCCCTCCAGGTAGTCGCTCTGGCCGTGGGCAAAGTCGTACATCGGGTAGGCGTGCCACTTGGTGCCGGTGCGGTGGTGCGGCGTGTCGACGACGCGGTAGATGATTGGGTCGCGGAAGTGCATGTTCGGGTTGGCCATGTCAATCTTGGCACGGAGCACCATCTTTCCCTCACCGATCTCGCCGTTGTTCATCTTGTTGAACAAGTCAAGCGATTCCTCAACGGGACGGTTACGGTAGGGGCTTTCGATGCCAGGCTGCGTGGGTGTACCTTTTTGTGCGGCAATCTCCTCACTGCTTTGCTCGTCGATATAGGCCTTACCTCTTTTTATTAATTCTATGGCAAAATCCCAGAGTTGCTGGAAGTAATCGGAAGCGTAGTATTCGTTACCCCATTGGTAACCAAGCCATTGGATGTCCTCTTTGATGGCGTCGACGTATTCCATGTTCTCCTTGGTGGGGTTGGTGTCGTCGAAGCGCAGGTTGCACACGCCGCCATGCTTTGCGGCAATGCCGAAGTCGAGGCAGATGGCCTTGGCGTGGCCGATGTGAAGGTAGCCGTTAGGCTCTGGGGGAAAGCGCGTTTGCACACGTCCGCCGTTCTTGCCGTTGGCCAAATCTTCTTCCACTTTCGCTTCAATGAAATTGAGCGACTTTTTCTCTGTTACTTTTTCTTCTTCTGGGTTTGTCATATCTCAAAGATTCAAGATTCAAGATTTAAAATTCAAGATTAGTAAGCCTTATACTTGTCGCCCGTCTTCTCGATGAGGATTTGGTAGTACTCGTCGCTATATTTCGGGTGCTCGCTCTTGATGGGCGTGTATTTGCTGCCGGGCTTGGTGGGCTGGGCGGTGTTCACGTTGCCGTCCATGTATTTCATGAACAGTTGTTGGTAGAAACGCTTCCACATGGCCGTCATGTCGTTAGCGGCGTCGCAAGAGAACTTGGTGAGTTCCCTGACTTGGGCCTCTCTGCCTTTGATGGTATTGACGCGCTCATCCAAGGCGGGGATGACTTTTTCCACCCACTTTGTCTCCATCTCGCGTTGCACCTTGCGGATTTCGGGGTGGATGTAGTCGTATTTGGTGTAGGCCCAGTTGCTCATCTGGTTGAAGGTCCAGAAGGCCGAGGTCTCCGACCACTCGCTCATCGAACCGTTGCCTTCGCGGAAGCACTCTGGAATCTCGGTCATGCAGGTGTACATCGGGCAGTAGACGGTGTTGTCGGTGTCGTCGACGCCAAACCAAATGATGCCGCCGATGGGCCATTCGTATTGGCCACGGCTTTGGGCCACAAACGAGAAACCGGTCTGTTGGGTGGCGGTGGTGCGCTCGTGCACGTAGGTCTGGCCGTTCACTTCAAACTCCATCGGGCGCCAACGGTAGGGGCAGTGGAACGGGCCAGCACCCACGTCTTGCGACATGTCGAGTTCGGTGCCTTCGAGGTGGTCGCGCATGAAGTCCATCATGTCGAGGACGCTCACCTTCTTGTTGGGCAGCACCCAAAGGGGCATGCGGTTGGTCGGGAAATTATCAGGAGTTTGGCACATCCCCTTTGTATAAGGCTGCACACGCTTGATGTCGCGCCCCGTGGCATAGCCCCAATAGTCTTTCATGTTGTCGGTCACCTTGTTGAACATGGCCCACACGCGCAGGTCGCAGAAGCGGGCTCCGCTGAAATCAACGGGATTGTAGACATCTGAGAACGAGAACTTTTCATCAGGACCGTTGTAAAGTTTCATCTCCTTGGCGAAGCTGATGACGTCGTCGGCATAAACGCAGTCGATGTTCGGGTCCTTGAAGAGCTTGTCGATGTTCTTGAAGGTGATGCTGGTCTTGCACTTGCGCGTGGCCAAGGGGAAGGTGGTGATGCGGGCCTGGTTGGCGTGGCCGCTCACATATCCGTCGGGGATGCGGCGAGCCACCCACACGGCGCCTTTGTTCGCCTTGCCTTTGCCAATCATTTCGAGGATCCACACCTCTTCGGTGTCGCAAATCGAGAACGACTCGCCTTCGCTCACATAGCCGTAGTTGGCCACCAGTTCGCCCATCGTCTTGATGGCTTCGCGGGCGGTCTTGGCGCGTTGCAAAGTGATGTAAATCAAGCTACCGTAGTCGATGACGCCTTGGCCTTCCCAAAGGCTTTCGAGGCCGCCGTAGGTCGTTTCGCCGATGGCCAACTGCCATTCGTTCATGTTGCCGACCACGTTGTAGGTGTGTGCTACCTGTGGGATTTGGCCGCGATACATGCCGCCGTCCCAGTCGTAGACATCGAGCATGGCGCCGGCGGGCCAGTCGGAGGCGGGATAATGGTAGAGTTCGCCATACAGCACATGGCTGTCGGCGGCGTAGCTAATCATGCAGGAGCCGTCGGTGGAGGCGCCTTTGGTAATGAGGAAATTGGTGCAGGCGTTGGCTTTCCCGAAGGAAAAAACGAGGGCCAAGGCCAGGATTGCGGTGAATGTCTTCTTCATAGTTTATCTGTTATTTGTTGCGTTTCGTTTGAGCGGACAAAGATAGTAAATTGTTGAATTGAATGATGTTGAATTGTTGAAATCTTTGATTCGGCGAAGTCAATAGTTTTCTTGTCATTGATTATGAATATTTTACCCGACAGCAAACGACGACAAACGACTACTGTCGACAACAAACGTTTAATCAACGGCTTGATCTTGGCGGAGTTTGCAATTTTGCGGCGGATACTAAAAACGCATCAGACCATGACAGACAAAAAGCCATTCGACAAAGAACACCCAACCAAGATTCCGTTTTCAGAATTAGTGGAACTCATTGGCACAAGTTGCGATTACAAATTCTGCATCATTGATGAAAACATTGACGACGAACTTTTTGAACTTGCCGCGAGGCACGGCATTGACCTAACTGGATATAAACATGTTATAGAAACGACGGGCATCCAACATTCGGAAAAACGGCATGGTAGCAAAAGTGAAGACAGGATGCCGTTATCATTGCAAGATTATTTGTTGGTACCTTATATCATCAAGGAGCGCGACAAGGTGGAAATGTCCCCTCAAAGAGATGTCATGCACCACAATAGAATATTGATTTACACCAAACGAATTGGCGACACCTATTATTATGTTGAAGAAATTCGAATGAAAAACAAAAGCTTAGCTTTCAAAAGTTTATGGAAAAGGCAACCAAAAAGCCCCTCCTAACAAGGGGCTATTTGTGTTATCGCTGGAGGGAACATGCCGAAGCCCGCCCCTTACGTCTTGATAATGCACTGGTTTTTCATTCCGTGTCCGCGACCAACTGCCTGCAAAATTACAGCTTTTTCGGAAACGCCGCCACAAAACCCCGTAAATTCATTCTTTTTTCCTGTTGTTCCTGTAATCTGAATAACACTTGAAGAAATCGTAGTCTAACAGGTCGCAGATCTTGAGGAGCAAGTCGGTGTAGATCCAGCGGCGGTTGAAGATCTTGTAGGCGTTTTGGCGCGAGAAGCCGAGCTGTCGGGCGAGCCAGGTGATGGTGCGCCCCTGCCTGCTGAGTTCCTCCTTGATGAGGTTGCCGATGTGCGGTTCTTCGTGCATTGCGTTTGCCTTTGGTGGAGCCTCGCTCGGTGGGCAAACAAAATGGGCGGAACCATATTTGCTTACCCGTCTTGTAGGCATCGGCAAACGCCCTGGCAGTGAATAAGCAAAACAGCCCACGCCCAAACGACGTGAGCCTTTCGCCAGCTTATCCTTCACTGCTAAATTTTGCCGATTTTACAAGACAAAGAATAAGAGCGTAAAGCTCGGTT
>DFHC01000108.1:0-3598 GCA_002372575.1 bacterium UBA3734
CTCAGAACCAACCAATTGAAGAAATTGAAAGCCTTAGAGTTATTCTTCGCATTATCATCCTGTCCATATTTGTCTGTCAAATAGTCGTTAAGTTCTTTTGTTCCATCTATGCCTGTGTCATAGATGGATTCGCAAATAGGTATGACATCGTGTTTTAGCAAAGACATGGCAAAATCGAAAACCATGATCATTTCTGGCATCTTCTTGGATGCTTTGATAAAGGCAGCAGTGTCTCTCTGTTGCTCATCCTCGCTTGTGCACATAAACTCCAACAGCAAATCTGCCGTGGTTTCAAGACCATAGGGGAGTTGCTTCTTGATCACTTCCTTGATAGGAAGGATTTGTAGCAGATATGGATTTTTCATTATAGAGTCTACTTATTCAGTTTTGACTACAAAGATAACAAAATCGTTTCACATAGCAATAAGTTTATACCAACAAATACGACATTTTATGATATTTTCAGAAAATGTTCTATCCACCACTGCGTAGGATAGAAACCAAGTTGGTTAAACAATCGCAATAGAAGCTCTCAAAATCTCATTTGAATACATACACTAAACAGCAAACTTTCCTCTCGGTTTTATCAAAAGTGATAGTATTTTTTGTTTGTTTCAGAGAAAATACTTACTTTTGCACCAGCATAACAACAAAATGGAATAGGAATGTATATAGAGCGATCAATTGATGCCCTTCTGTTTGAAAGGAAGACTATCAATCGTTTGCACTCGCTACTATGCGGTGCACGTCGAGTTGGCAAGTCATGGGCTGTATTGAGAATTTCCACTATATGGCTTTTGTCTGTAACAATGTCCGCCCAGTGCGTAGGCAGAGTTAAAAAAACGACGACGCAACTGAATCGAAAAAACAAATGAATTTCCCCCTTTTCATAGCACGACGAATCTACCGCGAGAGCGACGGGCAGCGCATGGTGTCGAAGCCAGCCATCCGCATTGCAACGGCGGGTGTGGCCATCGGTCTGGCGGTGATGATTGTGTCGGTGAGCGTGGTGTTTGGCTTCAAGCACACGATTCGCGACAAGGTGGTGGGCTTCGGCAGCCATCTGCAAGTGGGCGAGTTCATGACGCTCTATGGGGCCGACCAGCGACCCGTGCAGATGAACGATTCGATGATGGCGGAACTGCGCTCGGCGACGGGCGTGAAGCACGTGCAGCGGTTCGCCATGCGACAGGGCATCCTGAAGACCGACGACGACTTCCTCGGCGTGTTGTTCAAGGGCGTTGGACCCGAATTTGACTCGACATTCATCCACCAGAACTTGAAGGAAGGCTCGATCCCCGCCTTTTCCGACTCGGCCTCGACCAACCGGCTGCTCATTTCGAAATCGATGGCCGACAAGCTCCGACTGGCCTGCAACGACAAGATTTTCGCCTATTTCGTCGGCGACGAAGGCGTGCGCGCACGGCGTTTCACCGTGAGCGGCATCTACCAGACCAACCTCTCGCAATACGACGATGCCATCTGCTACATCGACCTCTACACCGCCGTGAAACTCAACGGCTGGCAGCCCGACCAAGTGAGTGGGGCAGAGGTGACGGTTAGCGACTTCAACCGACTTGCCGAAACCGAGGAGGTATATATAAATAAGGTGAACCGCCAGACCGACGCCTATGGCGAAACCTATTCCACGAAAACGATTCAGGAGCTGAACCCGCAGATTTTCTCGTGGCTCGAGCTGCTCGACCTGAACGTGTGGATTATCCTCGCGCTGATGACGGCCGTGGCCGGCGTGACGATGATTAGCGGCCTGCTCATCATCATTCTCGAGCGCACGACGATGATTGGCACGCTGAAAGCCCTCGGCGCACGAAACAAAAGCATTCGCCACACGTTTCTCTGGTTTTCCGTCTTCATGATAGGGCGCGGATTGCTCGTCGGCAACCTTCTGGGCATTGGACTCGCGCTTTTGCAACGCTTCACGGGCCTTGTGAAGCTCGACCCCGCTACTTACTACGTCAGCACCGTGCCCGTGGAAATCAACATTCCGATTATCATCTTGCTCAACATCGCCACGCTCCTCGTCAGCATCTTCATTCTCATTGCTCCGAGCTACCTGATTTCGCACATCCAGCCGGCAAAATCGATGCGCTACGAATAAAAAAAGAGCATTTTTTGCACAAAAATGCACATTTTTTTTGGAAGTGAGCAAAAAAGTTCGTACCTTTGCACAAAATTCTAGAAATTGTGCAATGGAATTATCGAAAAGCTTCAATTCATACGTAGAAAAAAGCGTTATTGACAATTGGGAGAAAGACGCCCTAACCGACTACAAGGGCGCCACGCTGCAATACCACGACGTGGCGCGAGTGATAGAAAAACTGCATATCGTTTTCGAGCATAGCGGCATTGAAAAAGGCGACAAAATCGCCCTCTGCGGCAGGAATAGCTCGCACTGGGGCGTGACTTTTCTGGCCACGCTGACCTATGGAGCCGTCGTTGTGCCGATTCTGCACGAATTCACGCCCGACCAGGTCTATAACATCGTGAACCACTCGGGCGCAAAGCTCCTTTTCGTGGGCGACGTGGTGGCCTCGACCATCAACCCTGATGAAATGCCCGCACTGGAAGCCATTGTCAATCTGCCTGATTTTTCGCTCATGCTGTCGCGCAGCGAGCGCATCACCTACGCCCGAGAGCATCTCAACCAGCTTTTTGGCGAGAAATACCCCAAATATTTCCGCAAGGAGCATGTCCGCTACCATCAAAACGACCCCGAGGAACTGGCTGTCATCAACTACACGAGCGGCACTACGGGTTTCTCGAAGGGTGTGATGATTCCCTACCGTGCGCTGTTGGGCAACCTCGACTTCGCCCTCACGCAGCTCGGAAAGCATGTGAAGTCTGGCACGAATATGGTTTCCATCCTGCCGATGGCTCATACGTATGGCCTTGCCTTCGAGTTTATTTTCCCCTTCTGCAACGGAATGCACCTCTATTTCCTCACGCGACTGCCGAGTCCCTCGCTCATCGCGCAGGCCTATGCCGAGATTCAGCCCTCGCTGGTCATTGCCGTGCCCATGATTGTGGAGAAAATCATCCGTAAGAAAGTGTTCCCGAAGATTCAGAATAATCGCATGCGACTGCTGCTGAACATGCCCGTGGTGAACAAGAAGGTGAAGCAGATGATTTGCGAGCAGGTGTATAACGCATTCGGCGGAAAAGCCTATGAAATCATTGTCGGCGGAGCAGCCCTGAACCAAGAAGTCGAGGATTTCCTCAAGAGCATCGAATTCCCCTTCACCGTGGGCTACGGCACCACGGAGTGCGCCCCGCTTATCAGCTATCGCGACTACCGCGAGTTTGTGCCGAAGTCGTGCGGGCGGGCCATCTACAATATGGAAACGAAGGTGGACAGCCCCGACCCGCGCAATGTTCCGGGCGAGATTCTTGTACGCGGCATGAACGTGATGCTGGGCTACTACAAAAACGAGGAGGCCACGCGCGAGGTCATCGACTCCGAAGGCTGGTACCATACGGGCGACCTCGGACTCATCGACGCCGACGGCAACATCTTCATCAAGGGTCGCTCGAAGAATATGCTCCTTAGCGCCAACGGACAGAACATCTATCCCGAAGA
>DFHC01000108.1:3669-4465 GCA_002372575.1 bacterium UBA3734
CAAGCTCAACTCGATGGCGATGGTCAGCGAAAGCATCATCGTGCAGAAAGACGACCACCTCGTAGCCCTCGTCTATCCCGACATGGACGAGGCCGAGAACCTCGGCTTCACCGACGAAGACTTGGAGAACATCATGGAGCAGAACCGTCAGAACCTGAACGCGCAACTGCCGGTGTTCAGCAAGATCTCTGCCGTGAGAATCCGCAAGGAAGAATTCGAGAAAACGCCGAAAAAGAGCATTAAGCGATACCTTTACAGAAACGCATACTAAAACAGACATGATGACAATACCGAGTTTCAACGAACTGATTGAAAAAAGCATTATCGAACATTGGGATCGTGATGCCTTGACCGACTATAAGGGCATAACGCTGCAATACCACGACGTGGCGCGGAAAATCGAGAAACTGCACATCATGTTCGAGAACAGCGGAGTCGTAAAGGGCGATAAGATAGCTCTCTGCGGACGCAACTGTGCCAACTGGGCTGCTGCCTATCTGGCCGTTCTCACCTATGGCGCCGTTGCCGTGCCGATCCTCCACGAATTCATGCCCGACCAGGTTCACAACATCGTCAACCACAGCGACTCGAAACTGCTCTTTGTGGGCGATGTCGTGGCCACCACCATCGATGCCACGAAAATGCCTGGATTGGAGGGTATCATCAATATTCCCGACTATTCGCTCTACCTCTCGCGTACCGATAAGCTGACCTATGCCCGCGAGCACCTGAACGAGATGTTTGGCAAGAAATACCCCAAGTACTTCCGCAGGGAGCACATCAAATACTATCACGA
>DFHC01000036.1 GCA_002372575.1 bacterium UBA3734
TTCTGCTTTTGCAAATACGATGGGCGGAACCATCTTATTAGGTGTTTCTGAGAACTTGAAGGAGAAAGACCTTGCAAAGAGATTTCGAATAGAAGGGGTTGATGATGCAGAAAGAATCCGGAAAGATTTCTGGAATACCATCAACAGTAATAAGGTGAGTGCCAACATCCTGACGGATAGTGATGTGGAAGTGGTGGATGTGGATGGCAAAGAAGTGGTTTGCATCCATGTGCCGATGGCAGATTGGCATGTAAAACCTATCTATCTGAATGAGAATGTCTATAAGAACACGTACAAACGTAACCATGAGGGAGACTATCATTGCACGGAACAACAGGTGAGAGCAATGATTCGTGACTCCTACGAGGGGGGAAACGACGGAGCACTGATGGAGCATTACGACATGGATGATGTTGATCCAGACACGCTGCGTAGATACCGTACATTGTTTCAATTCAGAAATGAGGGACATGTATGGAACGAAGTGGATGACAAGACATTCCTGAAGAATCTTGGCGGCTATATCGTTGACCGTGAAACAGGCAAAGAGGGATTGACGATGGCAGGCCTGATGATGTTTGGCAAGGGACTGTCGATACAAGAGCGGTTTGCAAACTTCAGGATGGACTATATTGACTTCTGCAATCTGATAGGCGAAGAGCGTTATAGTGACCGATTAACCTACGATGGGCGCTGGGAGAACAATTTGTATCAGTTCTTTAGTCGTGTCATTCCCAAAGTGACTTTCGACCTCCCACGTCCATTCCGAATGGAAGGTATTCAGCGAATAGATGACACGCCCCTGCATAAAGCAGTACGCGAGGCATTTACAAACGCCATTATCCATGCTGATATTATGCTGGAGGCGGGGGTGCTGCGGATTGAGAAGCATGAAGACCGACTGGTTTTCCGCAATCCTGGGTTATTGATGCTGCCCCTGAAGGACATCTATGAAGGTGGTGTATCAAAAGCCCGTAATCCCAAGATGCAGAATATGCTAAGAATGATTGGTTATGGTGAAAACCTCGGTTCTGGTTTCCCGATGATACTTAGTGCCTGGAAGCAGGCAGGTTGGGCTGAACCTGTGTTAGAAAATCGCTTGGAGGTAGATGAGGTTGCATTAGTGCTCCCAATTAAACGAATTGAGGAAAGTGACCCCAAAAGTGACCCCAAAAGTGACCCCAAAAGTGGCCCCAAAAACAGGAAAAGTGACCCCAAAAAGTTGTCTCCGCAAGAACGGCTTGATATGATTATTGCTCATATCAAAGGAAATCCGTCGATTACTCGCGAAGAAATCGCTGAAATGATAGGTGTTAGTCGTACTACAATATTGAAAGATCTTCGAATCCTGAAAGAGCAATATGGGGTACACTATGAAGGTTCAAGCAAAACTGGTCAATGGGTAATTGATGATTAACGACTCTTTTCAGAATTTTGTAATTTCAGAAAGCGGGATAGCTAGTTGACTATGTTGAGCGGACGCGTCCAACGTCTCGGTTGTTATTACAGCAGGCTCATCATCTGTTGCTGGGTAATAGAGAGATCCAGCTGGATATTTGTAATTCTAATCCTCATCTTGTATTGATACTTCTGAGAAAAAATAACACTAATGAGGAGATTCAAGTTTTGGTTGCTAATGAACTCTAAACTATCCTGTATAACGATCTACTTCATAAGGTTTGTTCTATGCTGTAATGAGAGCATAACCTGTTTTGTTGTCGGGTAATTTAATTTGTTTCCAAGTATTCATAAATTTAATATTTATATTTATAAAATGTATTATCTAATTTGTAATTTTATTTAGAGCTGAAAGTAGGATTCGAACCTACGTGTCCTTAAAGGAACAGGATTACAAATCCCGTGCAGTCGACCACTGTGCCATTTCAGCTTTAGCCTTATTTAGCTAAGTTCCATGCAGTATTGAATCTTCGCTTTATTTTAAATTTTTTAACGATGTTTCCTCCCTTTTGTTTGTATTGAATTGGGAATTGATACGACTACCAATTAGGATTAGAAATAATACTTTTTGTTGGTTCTTTATAATTTTTCCAATAATTATCGTGTTGCTTAGTTCTTTCTGTATTTAATCCTTGAGAATCTTCGTTCATATTAATCTCTTTTCGTTGTAAATATTATATGATAATGATTTATTATAGTATCTAAGTCACGTTCTGCACATTTAACTGGCAATCCTTGTCCTTCTTTGTTTAGACTGTCCATATGTTGTGCTTCTTCTATAGTCCACTCTGTTGAATTACACCAATCGACAATTTCCTGTATTGTTACAGTATCAGTGTTGTTAATAACAGAAGTTTCTGATTGGAAAATCTGTTTTTTTGTATTATTACATCCTATCAGTAGGAATAATACGGCTATTAAAATTATCTGTTTCATATTGATTTGGTTTATTTGTTTGCAAAAGTAGTTATTTTTTTATATCAAACTAAAAATCTAATTCTTTGTTCGATTTAACTGTTTTGTGTATTTTCAGGAATTGTTGTTTCTATTCTAATTCATTCATGTTCCGACAAATGTTTTCCTATATAATATTCTAAAGAATCTACTGTTTTTTTCAAAATCTTCTAATGTCAAAGTATCTCCGTCTGTTTCAACAGCAATAATACTGTCAGGAAGATTCTCTGTGATTGGTCCTGTCCATTCTTCTTGTTTTTTATAGGGATCATATATCACAACAGCGTTTCCCCATTGATCGTTGGTTGGAAACTGGTGGATATATATATTATTTTTCGGATTATAATAAAATGTATCTTCATTTTCAGTATGAACTATATAACATTTAGAATGATCTTCATAATACATTCCAACACACATAGTATCAATGTTGATTTCTCCGTAATATGTCTGAAATGTCTTTTTCTCTCTACAACCTATTAGTAATGAGATTGTGATTGCTACTATAATTATCTGTTTCATATTGGTTTGGTTTATTTTCTTGCAAAGATAATAATTTTTCTTGTATCAAACTAAAAAGATTTGTTAAAGTCCAATTCTTTGTTCATAACCTAAAATATTTTGATGTATTTTGATGGGTAAAAGAATATTAACCTGCAAAATAATAAGTAGTTTCTTTGGTTATTTGTATGAGTCGGGAATGGAAAAATACAAAAAAAGGGACGCACCTCACGGCGAATCCCTTCACTTCAATGAAAACAAAACCTTCCGACTCTGCGGAAGTAAAACTTTTATTCCTGAGCTGAGGCGACACTACCACCAGCCGCCTCCACCCCAGCCTCCGCCTCCCGACGAATAGCTGCTGAGCGTGACTTTGTTGTTCGTGCTATAAGTGGCTGAGCTGTTGCCATAGCCGTTCCAGAACTGGGTGCCGTTGGTCGTGACGCTGGAGTAGAGCGTGGGCGTTCCCTGCGAGGAATAGACCACCATCGGCGTGCCCATCGAATTGTTCGACGGCACTTTGAAGACCAGGAGCGTCGTGCTGCCACTGTAGAGGCCGTACCACGTTCCGCGGCTGTAGGACGAAGCCCTGTAGGCCGTGCCCGTGACGGTGCAGCCGCTCTCCAGTCCGCCAATGGCCACGACGGTTCCGCCCTGCAAATAGAGCTGGTAGCCACCTTCCGTATTGGCATCGAGAGCCACTTCCGGACTCCTTGCAGCCACAGCCACGACCGTACCGCCCTTGATGTAGAAGTTTCCGTTGGCATCGAGTCCGTCGTTGCCCGTGCTGTTGCCCATCACGTAGCCGCCCGAAATGGTGAACGTGCTGCCTGAGTTGATGGCGTCGTCGTTAGATTCGGCATAGACGTAGCCGCCCGAGATGTCGATGGTGCTCTTCGACTCGATGGCTTCGTGGTTCGATGCTTTGGCATAGATGCTGCCACCCGTGATGACCATTCCGCCTCTGTAGGTGTAGGAGGTCTGGTTACCACCACCGCCAGGACCGCCGCCTCCGGGGCGTCCCCAGTTGCTTCCCGTGTTGCCCGAAGTATTGCCCGACGCGATTCTCGTGCCAGCCTTAATGGCCTTGGGCGACGAGGAATAGCTGCCGTAGGTGTATTTCGAGCCCGTGGTGATGGCCGAAATGACGGCCTCGCCACTGATGGTCATCGTGCTGTCGCACTTCATGCATTTTCCGCCTGCGCCCGTGCTTTTCAGCGTAAGCGTACCACCGGAAACCGTCATATCGTAGTCGGCACTCAGTCCGCAGGCGGCCTTGGTGTCGCTTTCGCCGGCATCCCACATTCCACCGCCCGTGGTGGTTACGTTGATAGTGCCTCCGCTGATGTTTAGCGAACCCGAGGCTTTCACGCCCTTGGCGGCCGAGGCCGAGGCTGTAATCGTGAGCGTGCCGCCCTCGATGTAGGCATTGGCCGAGTTTTCGTCTTCGTGGTCGGTGGTCTCGGCAGTCGCCGTGTCGTCTTCTTCGAAATCGGTCTGGATGCCGTCGTCACCCACGGCGCTGATGGTCACCGTGCCGCTCTTCATCTGGAAATACTTGTTGCAGTTGATGCCGTCTTTCACTGCCGAGAGCACGTTCAGCGTCAGGTTTTTAATAGAAATATAGTCGCCGCTCTTGATGGCGTGGGCCGTTTTGCCATAGACGTTGAGCGTGCCGTTGCCTTGCAGCTGGATTTGGCCTTTGCTGTAGATGCAACCCTTCTGTTCGCCATTGGCGCAGTCGGTGAGCGTGTTCTCCGTGCCTTTCTTGGCACTGATTTGAATGCGTTTCTTGTTGGTGATGCTGATGGCTGCACCCGAGGGGTTGGTCATCGTCAGTCCGGCCAGTGAAACGGTGCATTTGTACGAGCCTGAAAGCGACAGCGAGCCGTTGGTGGTCGTTCCGCTGAGCTGATAGGTGATTTCGTCGCCATCCACGGCATCGGTATTGCTCTGTGCGATGGTGACGTGTGCCCCGCTGACGTTTGCCGAAACGTATTGTGCCACGTTTCCAGCCACGCTGACCGAGGCTGTCGTGCCGTCGTAGGTCACGCTGACGAGGTTGTTGGTCACCTCCGAATTGTCGATGCTGATGCCGCTGATATCGGCAGTGGCGAATGTTTTTCCCATAATCGTGAGCGAAGTGCCACTGGCAAAGGGCATATCGCCAGTTTGCGAGGCAGGAAACTGATAGGTCACGTTGCCCACCTTCACGTTCAGCGTCTGCGCTGTGACGCTGGTCGCCAGTGCAAGAAACGCTGTTAAAACTAAAAGTGCCTTTTTCATTTCACGGAGATTTTAAAGGTTTTCTCTTTCAATTTCACCACATAAACGCCCTGTTTCAAGGCCTTTCGGGCCTCGTCAAAACTGGCAAATTTTCCAAGAGAAACACCCGACGCCGCCACCACTTCAACTTCGGTGGTATCGCTTGTCTGTGCACTATCGATGTCCGTCGTGCCGTCGGTCGAGAAGTACATCTTACTCAGCGTTGAAAGCGGAAAAGTCTTCGTACCGTCGTTGTTGGTAACAACGAGGTTTCCGTTGCTACTCGTGATGTTCAGCGCCTCCACAGCCACTGCCGTCACCGTTCCGTCCATTGTCTGGAATACCAGATACGGATAGTCGTAGGCCTGTGCCGTCAGCGTGGCCAAAACCGTCAATAAAAATAGAAATATTCTTTTCATCTTCTTACCTCATTTATATATAATATATGAAACAAATTACGTTTCGCCTGCAAAAGTATAGGAAATATTGCAAACTTTTTTCAACGAAATATCAGAAAAAATTGTCAAAATATCGTTTTTTAGCGTAATTTTGCAAAAAAATGATTACCTTTGCAGAAAATTTAACAAAAATGACGACAAAAAACCGCACTTTACACCCCCTGACCAACGAAACCGACATCATTGACAAGCTCGGGCTCGTGGTTTTCGACAACGTAAGACAGATGCCTATCTATGGCGAACCGTTCACGACGCCCTATACGGTCATCGTACTCAACCTGCAAGGCTGGCTCAAGACGGAATGTAACACGCGACCCGTCGTTTTCCGCAAACACGACATCGCCGTGCTCAGCCCTCACAACATTCTTTGCGCCCATGAGTCGTCCGACGACTACAAGACCATGCTCATCGCCATATCGCCAACTTTCCAGGAAGAGGTGAAGCGTCGCCACCCAGCCATCTATCGCGACAGCTACCATTATTACTACCGTCAGGACATTCCGCTCACGGACAAACAATTCAACACTGTTCACAGCATTTTTCTCCTGCTGCAGAGCGTGAGCCGTTCCGACAGCACACATCGTTGGGAAATGATGGGCAACCTGCTCGAGGTGCTATCGCTACTGCTGCAGGACTATCGCCACGAAAACGGCATCGCCGACCACAGCCCGTCGCCGCGCGAAGAGTTGTTCATCAATTTCCATCAGGCCATCGTGGCGCATTTTCGCGAGAGCCGCGAAGTGAAGTTCTACGCCGATATGTTCCACCTCTCGCCAAGGCATTTTGCCACCGTCATTAAAAAGCAAACCAACGTGAACGCACTCGACTGGATTAGCAACTACGTCATCATCCAAGCCAAGTCGGCACTCGCTCGCTTCGACGTCAGCATCCAACAAGTGGCCTACGAGCTCGGATTTCCCGACCAAGCCACCTTCAGCCGCTATTTCAAACACAATACCGGCCTCTCGCCAAAAGAATTCAGGGAACAGAAAATTACGTGGTAGCCGCTACACCGGCGTTTCGTTGGGCTCCTCGGAAAACACGTCGTCGGCAGTCTGGATTTCGTCGTCGTCGAACCACGATGAGAGCCGAGCCTTCGCCTTCTCTTTCACGTCGTCGGGAACATCAATCCACACACGCTGCAACACGTACAGGAGCACGGCGAGGTCGTCGCCCAATCCGGCTATCGGAATAGCATCGGGCACGAGGTCGAGCGGACTGATCAGATAGCCGAGCGCGCCCACGATGTAAGCCTTGTCGCGCAGCGAGATATTCGGACTCTCGAGCGTATAATAAAGAATCAGGGCCGCATAGACCAACTTCACGCCGGCTCGCTTCGCCACGCGCGAAATTTTCTCGACAAATCCACTTTCCGAGAATTTGTCCTTGTATTTCATGAAATCGGGAAGTTCTGACATATTTTCAATTTACAATTGGACAATTTACAATTTACGATTTATTTGACGATTCCACACTCCTCACTCCTCACTCCACACTCCTCACTCCACACTCCTCACTCCACACTCCTCGAAATCCGGGAGGTGGGTTTAAAAAGAAACGCAGTGCCCCTGTAAGCCGGGTTCTGTACCTGACGAATCAGGTGCCTGTCATTTATCTACACCGCGAGTCACCCCGCGGCTCAAGCGTTCTACCCTCCGCCGCGGAAAAGATTCCCTCGGGCGGACAACCCTCATGTCGGCGGTTTACATGAACTTGCAGCCTCCAGTCGACACAGCCCGACGATCACCCGCCGGCTGGTGGTCTCTTACACCACCTTCTCACCCTTAC
>DFHC01000094.1 GCA_002372575.1 bacterium UBA3734
TTCCACCAGAATGGTCAGTCGTTGTCGGTGTTCGCTCGCGACTTCTGCGACACCGCCGCCATCGCTCCCGAAATCTGGCAGTGCATCAACCCGTTCTTCGTGATTGTGCTCACGCCGATTATTATGATTCTGTTTGGCTCGCTGGCCAAGCAAGGCAAGGAAATTTCCACGCCGAAGAAGATTGCTTTTGGTATGTTTATCGCGGCCTGCGCCTACATTTTCCTCATCGCCATTTCCGTTGGCCATGGATATCCCTCTGGCGAGGAATTCAAGAGCCTGCCCGAGGCCGTGAAGGCTTCCATGAAGGCCGGTCCGTGGGTGCTGATTGTCACCTATTTCTTCCTGACCGTGGCCGAGCTGTTCATTTCGCCGCTGGGCCTGTCGTTCGTGTCGAAGATTGCGCCTCAGCACCTGCAGGGCATCTGTCAGGGTCTGTGGCTGTGTGCTACGGCCATCGGCAACCTGTTCATCGCACTCGGCGTGACCATGCTCAACAGCTTCCCCATGCAGTGGCAGTGCTGGGCTGTGTTTGCCGGCTTCTGCCTGATTTCAATGGGTGTGATGCTGGGTATGCTCAAGTGGCTCGAGCGTGTGACGAAGTAATGATTCCGTTTATTGAATACGAAGAGAGGGCTTGCTCAACGGCAAGCCCTCTCTCTTTGGTTAAACCCGAAGTCGGTCATTTCACGGTGATTTTCCGTGTGCGGATGACGTTCTTGTTCTGCATTTTCACGATGTAGAGTCCCGGGGCGAAGTCGGCGGCCACGGTCGTGGGATTCTGCACGAAGCGGACGAGTTGTCCGTCGGTGGTGTAGATCCAAGCCTTTTCGACGTGGCTGAAGTTGATTTCGCCGTTCGAGAGCACAGCGTCGGAGGCTTCTCCCATGGTGTTCACGCTGATGCCGTCGGAGCCGTTGAGGTTTTCGGGCTCATCGGCAACGCCTTCATCGACGGGGCTCACGGGCGGCTTGCGCTGCTCATTCGTTCCGCTGATTTCGAGGCCGATGTCGATGGTAAAGCCCTTAGCCGTAAGTCCCACAGGGCCGGGATGGGGATACCACGCGTCGGAGAAAATGATACGGATGCGCGATTTGCCCGTGACGGCATCGTCGGGCACCTTGAAGGTGAAAGGCTTCAGGTTGGCCGTGTTGTCGGCTTTCATGTTGCTCTTTCCCTGCTCAGCAATGAGTTCGTCGGTGCCGCTCTCGAAGTATCCGTTGATGTTCCAGTCGGCAAAGGTGGTCATCGTACACCATTGCAAACCGTCGCCGTGTTCGAAATAGCTGTAGTTAAAGTTGATGACATCGCCTTGTTTGGCCTTGATGACTGCGGTGTTCGTGGCATTGACGTAGTTCAAATCGTCGGCTGGCACGGGGGCGTTGCTCGTGTAGTTGATGTTTTCAACGCTGGCTCCAGTGGTGGTGATGCTTGTGATGTAGCGGCCTACGACTGCGATATGCGCATTTTCTGACTGCGGATTCAGCTCGCTCACGCCATAGGTCAGACCGTCGCTGGCATCCTGCGGCACGTTGCTGCTGCGCGTGATGGCCACCCATTTCGGTTCGCTGTAGGTCTTCAGGTCGGTCGATACGGCACGCACGCCGAAGTAAGGCTGCTCACCCTCGGCCATCGGCTTGTCGCCCACGTAGGCCGACCAGCCCTGCACGTGGCTCACTACGCTGACGCGACCGTTTTCACCGTTCTTGTAGAGCACTTCGAAGTGATCGACGTTGCCCTCGTCGTTATAGACAAGCCCGTAGGGGCTGGCTCCCGTCTGGTCGAGGCTCCAGTTGAGTTTCACGCTGAGTTTCGTTGTGGTTTCTTTCTTCACTTCGGCGAGCACCTCCTTCACGGCTGCGGGCGTGGTCTTCACGCCGTCGTTGAGTTGCAACTCACCCACGAACACCTGATAGTCGCTCGTCACGTTCTTGGCGCGGAGTCCGACGAAATCAACCTGGTCTGTCGAGCTGATGCCATTGAGCTGAATGGTTTTTTCTTCCCATGTCTTTCCAGTCGTGGCTCCCACGGGGAATTCCTTCCACTCGCTGCCAACCTTGAGAATCAGGTAGAGATTGGTCTCGGTGGTGCCTTCTTTCTTCGTTTTCACGGCAATTTTCGCATACGGTGTGCCCGATGTGCCCGTAAGCTTCGTGCGGAAGAGGATGAGGTCGGCAGCACCGCTGGAAACGCCCTTGATGCTGAGGCAGGAACCTCCCATATAGGCGTCTTCAATGGTGAATTCGGGATTGATGACGCTGGAAACCTCTTTCGTTCCGGCGTTATAGACGAGCCAGCGATAGGTGGGCACGATGTCTTGCGTGGAGAGGTTGTACCAGTTGCCGTGGGTTTTCTTTCCCTTGTAGGTATAGACTTCGCCGATACCCGTGTTGAAATACGTGTGGAAGGGATAGTTGCCCTGAATGGTGCTGCGTTCGGGGAAGTAGGTGGCCAGTCCGCCGAACTTCGAGAGCGGCGGCGTGTTGCCGTCCCAGCCCCAGTTGTTGCCCGTGTTTCTCATTACGGGCAGCTTGGCCGGATTGCGGTTGCCGCCGGAGAAGGCGCGCTCGAGCAGTGCCTGATAGTTGGTTTGGAACTCCTTGGCATCGTTGCCCACGTTGTAGCTCCAGAAGCGGCTGCTTCCGTGTTCGCCCCAGAGCACGGCGCCGATGTCGCGTCCGGCGAGGTTCGTCCACGAGCGGTCCATCGACACAATCCACACGCCGGCATAGAGTCCGTCGGTGGTGCCCATCGCGTTTTTGGCTACATCCTCGGAATCTTCCATATCAAAAGATGAGATGAAATTGCTTGCATTATAATTTAGAAATGTATCTGCCGTACGACCTTCGGAATTGCCAAACAGCGCATTGACGTTCTGTTCTGTCAGGTAGGGAACGTTAGTGTAGAGTCCGATGTGGAAATTCTTGAATCCACGTGCGGCAGCCTCCTTGTAAAGGGCCTTGTGGAAAGCCACCACGTCGGCATTCCGATAGGAGCCATCCTCCCAGTTGTAGTTGATGCCGTCGGCACCGAAGAACATGAGCACGCTGATGAGCGGCTTTACGTATTTGTAGCTTCCGTCGCTGTTCTTCTCTGAGATGAGCTTCGAATAGGCTTGGTCGCCAGAGCCCGGAGTCCACGACTCGAAGAACTTGATGCCCGAGAGGATGTCGGTTCCGTTTTGGTGGGCAGCGTCGATCCATGCGCCCGGAGCCTGGAACAGGCCGTGGTTCCACGAGCCGAACAGGTGGGTGTAGTTCCAGAGCGAATAGGTGTCGTCGCCGACGTCGGTGCCGGGATAGCCACCCGTGAGCTTGGACGTTCCCATCGGAATGTTCATCCACAGGCGACGCGTGTTTTTCACGTTGCTGCGGAGCTGGTTGGCCTGGTCGTCGATGATGGCGCGGGGGCGCACGTGCGAGCGCACAAACTCAATGTCCATCATGTTGAATCCGGCAGCTTCGAACTCGGCCTGCGTGGGGTATTCGCGACCGGCCTGCTGCGCATTGTAGAAGAGGTTGAGCAACCCGCTGTCGGAGAACGGCGAGAAGTCGAAAATCTCGCGCGACGCCGAGGGGTCGTACTGAGCCTGGGCTGTCTGCACCGAGCTCGTGAAAAGGGCTGCGAGTGCAATGATGAATAGATTTTTTTTCATAATAACTCCTTTTAAAAAATATAATTAGTCTTCAACTCTATAACTCTTTAACTTTTTAACCCTTTAACACCTTAACTTTTAACCCTTTAACCTTAAAAGTTCGGTTTGTCAATGTCCCACCAGAGGCGTGTGGCCTGATAGTCCTCGCCACCGAGCGCGTCGAGACCCGTGGCGATGATGTCGCTCACGGAAGCATCGTCGGTATCGGGGAAGGGCGCACGACGAATGATGTCGCCATATTTCAGCGTTCCGTCGCCCTCGTCGGCGTTGAGCACGGGGAAGAGCTTCGGATAGCCTGTGCGGCGCAGGTCCACCCACGGCTCGAAGGAGTTGGGGAAGCTGGCGATGTATTTCTGAGTGATGATTTTCTCGAGTTTGGTCTCGGGCGAGTCGCCCTCGTTCCATTTCACGCCGATTTTCGTCACGCTGGGCTCGTCGGCGACGTTTCCGAGCGGGTCGTGGTAGGTGTAGGGCACGGGCTCGGCGCGCGCAAGATACTCATCCATCATACCGTCGTATTCTCTATGGAGGCGTTCTCTGGTTCGCTCGAACAGATAACCGAGGCGAATGCCGCGCTCGTAGAAGAACTGCGCCGAACCGCCCATATTCCAACCGCGAATGGCACCCTCGGCACGTAGGAAATCGACCTCCGAGAGTTTCATCAGATAGAGTGGAGCTCGTGACATTAAGTCGACATCAAATACGCTATAGGCGAGCATCGGGTTGGTGGCGGCACTCTGTCCCATACCTGGATGGATGCCCTCACGCAGACCTACGATGCGTGTACCCTCTTCAAGTCTTTCTTCGGTCTTGGTGTTGATGATGGCTCCACTATTGTTCAAAAAGAATGGCCTTTCGCCCTTCGTGTAGGGGTGGTCGAGGCTCATGAGCAGGCTCTCGAACGACGCACTCAGGCGGGCATCGCCCCACGAAATCCAAATCATGTTGAGCGGGTGGCCAAAACCGAGCTGCATACCCATCAGGCAGAATTCCTGATCGGTGTTATCGATGACTCCGCCTGCCACGGCTTCCTCGGCCCACTGCTGGGCGAGTTGCGGCTCCACCTTCACGCAGTGCATGGCAATGCGCAGCTTCAGCGAGTTGGCGAAGCGAATCCACGAGTCCATGCCGGTCGTGCCGATGTATTTGTCCTTCGAGATTTCAAGGTTCTCGTTCATCAGCGTCTGCAATTTCGTCTTGTACCAGTCGGGCCGCGAGTCGTAGTGGCGCAGGCAGGCCGTGACGAGGTCGATGTGGGCGACGATGTTCCGATAGATGTGCTCCAGGCCATTGTAGGTGAAGGGTGCGCCCTGCTTGTTCACGAGGAAATCGTCGTAGGGCAGGGCTCCGTGCACGTCGGCAATCTCTTGCGTGGCGTAGTCGAACATGAGCAGGTAGATGGCCTTCATCTCGGGAATGGTGTCGATGGCGGGATGGTTGAGCAGCGGAATCATCGCGTTTTTCACGATGAGATAGGAGCTGTTCGGTCCGGGGTTAAACTCGGTGCTCACGTCGTAGCTCGATTGCAGCGTGCCGTACATGAAATCATAGTGCGGAACGGTGGTGTATTGGGCGTAGTTGTCGGGGCCGAGCGAGAATTTCCGCTGGTAGGCGTGTTCGCCCGGATAGTCGCCGTTTTTACCGCCGCACATGGCGTACTGGCCGCCCTTGGCCTGCTTCAGATAGGTGCCGAGGTGCGCGAGGGCATCGTCGAACTGCGCCTCGGTGATGTCGATGTTGAAGTCGATTTTCGCAGGATTCCCATGATAGACCGAGTCTTCGAGTGCCTCTTGGTTGATGTTCAGCGTGTCGATGGGGTCGTCGAATTCCATGCACGAACTCAGGCTCATCGTGGCTAGGGCTGTCGCTATTGCGATGAAAAACTTATTTTTTTGCATAATGATGTCGGTTTTAGAAGTTCATTTTCACGTTGAAGCCGTAGGAGCGGGTCGAGGGCATGTTGAAGAGCTCGAATCCGCCGAGTCCGTTGCCCGTGGAGAGCGACACGTCGGGATCGACGGGCGCTTTCTTGTAGAGGAAGAAGAGGTTTCGCCCGATGAACGAGAGCGAGAGGTTCTTGCCCTCGCCAAGAAGGTTCCTGAACGTGTAGGCCAGCGACAGCTCGCGCAGGCGGAAGTTGGTGGCGTCATAGACGTAGAGCGGCGAATACTGGCTGTTGCGGGCGCCCATTACCTGATAGTAGTTGCGCACGCCGATGAGCCGATTGCTGCCGTCGGGCAGATACATGGCCGGAGCACCGTCGGCAGTGAACAGGTTGTTGGCGTATGCATAGTCGCGGGCGTCGGCCGTGCGCTGCGAGAGTCCCAGCTCGTCGAGATAGGCCTCGGTGAGCGAGATGACCTTGCCTCCGATGCGTCCGTTGATAAGGAACGAGAGCTGGAAGTCCTTGTAATTCAGCGTGTTGGTCCATCCGAGCTGGTATTTCGAGTTCATGTTGCCGATGAACTTCGTGTAGCGGCCTTCCTTCATGATGTTTCCGTTCGAGGAGAGGAAAATCGTGCCGTCTTCGTTGTGGCGGATGTCGCGCACATATATGTCGCCGAAGGCGTCGCCCTCGGAATAGCGCACGCGCACGCCTGCTACGTCGGTATAGATGAGTTTCTTGCGACCGCCTTTGTCGTAGCCCACGGCGAGCACTTTGTTGTCGTTGAAGGAGAAGTTCAGCGCAGAGCGCCAGCGCAGCGACTTTCCGAAGCGGAAGTTGTAGGCGAGCGTGGCCTCGATGCCTTGGTTGCGCAACTCGGCGGAGTTTTCATATTCGGTGAGTCCTGCGGCGTTGCCGATGTTCATGAACAGGCCGGTCACGGTGGCGTTGTAGTAGGTGACGTCGAAGCTCAGGCGGTTGTCGAAGAAGAGCATTTCCAGACCCGTCTCGAAAGAGTGGGTGCGCTCGGGCTCGGCATTGGTGAAGAGCGTGGAGCTGGTGGCGGTCATCGCTCCCGTGCGCGAGCTGCGGCTGCTGAGGTTGTAGTAGCGGTTGGGCACGGCGTTGCCCACTTCGGAATACGACACGCGCAACTTGGCGTAGTCCCACCATTTCGGCAGTCGGAAGAGCTCGTTGAGCAGGGCGTTGGCACCGAATCCGAAGTAGGAATAGTGCTGCGCCTTGTCGGGCCACTGCTTGAACACGCGATACTGGTCGCTGCGATACGACGCATCGACGTAGATCATCTCCTTCCAGCCCAGCTGCACGGTACCGAGCCATGCGCGGTCCCAGTTCGAGGTTTCCGACTCGTTCGTCACGCCGCTGCTGCCGTAGGAGGTGTCGAAGCGGTTGATTTCGGTCGATAGCTTCTGGTTGAGCGGATCCACGTAGGTGGCGTTGGCCAGATAGGTGCCGTAGTTACTGCCCTTCGTGGTGTGGCCCACCCATCCCGCAGTGGCGCTGATGTCCCAGTTTTCGTGGATTTTCTTGTTGTAGGAGAGCAGGAAGTCGAGATACATCTCGGTGGTGTTGTCGCGACGCTTGTTGTAGGTACCGAAGTCGTACATCGACGCCGGTGCGAAGGTCGAGGCATAGCGTCCGCCCTCTTCTTGGTACTTGTCGTGGTCGAAATTGAATCGGGCTTGCAGCGACAGTCCGTCGATGATGTCGAGCAGGCCGTGGAATCCGCCGTAGATGCGGTCGTTGCGATTGGTTCCCCAGTTCTGCTTCAGGAGCCAGTAGGGGTTGTTCTGGCGGGCGTCCATGTAGGCGTAGTTCATCATCGGCCCCGTGAGCGTGGCCACGTCGTTCTGGCGGATGAAGCCGTTGTCGGTCTGCACGTAGTGGCCTTGCGGGTCGGAGAGCCAGGTGCCCTCGGCAAGCGCGTAGTTGTCGCGATAATACTGCATATCGACATTGCGCGGAGCCGTGTAGAGGTGGTAAATCGGGTTTCCGACCGTGCCGCCGCCGATGCGGTTGCGCGTCTTCGTCTGCACGTAGTTGATGGAGGCGTTCAGCGTCAGTCGGTTCCAGATTTTATAGGTCTGGCGGAAGGCGAAGGTGTTGCGGTTGTAGCTGTTCGTCTCGACGAGTCCGAGCGCATGGCTGTTGGCCACGGAAACATAGGTTTGAATCAGGTCCGTACCGCCCGACACCGACACCGAGTTGTTCGTCGTCACGCCCGTGCGATAGAAGTCTTTCACGTCGTCGTTGCCATAGTTGCGCAGGTGTACCTCGCGCTCGTAGGGAATCTTGTCCGTGGCTCTCGACAATGCCCTCACGGGCGACTCGCTGATGCGTCCGCCCCAGCCGTTGGCCTCGCCGAGATAGCCCTGTGCATCCACGGCGGCACCATACGAGTTCTGGATTTTCGGCAGCAGCAGCGGCGTGTCGAAAGTGATGTTGCCCGTGTAGCTGACCGAGAGCTTTCCTGCCTTGCCTTTCTTCGTCGTAATCATGATGACGCCGTTGGCCGCCCTCGAACCGTAGAGCGCAGCGGCGTTGGCACCCTTCAGCACGTTCATCGACTCGATGTCGTCGGCGTTGATCATCGAGAGCGCATCGGCACCCTCGGCGTTGGAGTTTTCCGTCATGTTGTGGGCGTCGTTGATTTGGCCGCGCGTGTCGTTGGTCATGGGCACGCCGTCAATGACGATGAGCGGCGACGAACCCGCCAGAATCGACTTGTTACCACGCAGCTGAATGCGCGAGGCACCGCCGGCACCGCCCGCCGAGGGCGTGACGACCACGCCCGCCACCTTTCCCTCGAGCGAGTTGGCCACGTTCACGTCCTGCACCTTCATCAGGTCTTCGGCCTTCACCTGCTGCGTGGCGTAGGTGAGCGACTTTTCCTTGCGCAGAATACCCATTGCTGTCACCACCACCTCGGCGATGTTGTGGCCCGTTTCGGGCTTCAGGCTGATGTTGAGCGGCGTGGCCGCCGTGGCCGTTGTTTCAAATGGTTCGTAGCCAATGTAGGTGACCACGATGGTTGTCCTGGCCGCCGAGATGGGCAGCGAGAAGCGTCCGTCGATGTCGGTGATGGTCTTCGTGTTGCTGTCCTTGATGCTCACGGTGGCTCCGATGAGCGGTTCGCCCGTTTCATCGACCACCGTTCCCGTCACGGCTCCTGTCGTGTTCTGGGCTGCCGAGTCTGTCGCGAAAAGCATGCCGGCAAATAGTAGAAATAACGCAAAAAGATGTTTTCCCATTTTTTGATATTTTGATGATTGTATATTCGACTGCAAAGGTAATGAAAATTATTCAGAAACGCGGAAGATGGAGGCGGATATTTCGTGGCGATTCTTAAAGTTTGCAAAATGCCTTGTTCAAGGGGACAAAAAAGAAGCGAAACCCATGAAAGTTTCGCTTCTTTTTTCAGGAGTTATCGCTGCGCTTAGGAGTTAGCTCGCTTCGCTCACGGAGTTAGAGGGAGTTAGAAGAAGTTAGAAGTCGATAGTTTTCGCGATTGGAAAGACATTTGACTTTAACTCCACGAGCCGCAGGCTCGGAACGCCCGAAGCGGACGACGATGCCTCGTTCCTCTACCAGTCCTATCCCGTCGAGGGCTTCACGTCGTTCTATCGTGTGGCTGTAGATGAAGCGTTTATGGGCACCACCATGGCAACTTGGCGCGTGGAGTCGGTTGCTTCCACCAACGATAAATATGGCTGGGTCACGCTCGAATCGCACGGCGAGGGTCAATACGTGCTCCGCGCCCCGTGGAACACATTCCAGTACATGAACTTCGACCAATTTGCCGACGAAAGCTACCTCTATGCCGACAAGGCCGAGGGTGCCGTCTTCACCATCGAGGACTCTACCGTGGGCATCGAAACAATTGATAATGGACAATTGACAATTGATAATTCGGCGGTTTATAACCTGCAAGGGCAGCGCGTCGGTGCGCCGAGCAAGGGAATTTACATCCAAAATGGACGGAAAAAAGTGGTGAAATAAAAATTTTTGGCAAAATATGAATTAATAATCTGGTTAAACATACCATACCCCATCATTATCCTTGCCTTCACGCTTCAAGATTCCCATTTTCTTCAACAGGGATAGATCACGTTCAATGGTACGTTGGCTCACCGACAACATCACCGACATTTATTGTCGATGCCAAAGAAAAGCGAGCCACCCAAGCCGTTGGCAAAGGCTCTCACGCTCTTCAACCAACTTTTCGGTTTCCTTTCCTCAAGCATCAACTTGAAATCGTATGCGGTACATTCCGCTATCAGATTCTCTAATTTCATTTCTTATCGCGTAAAGAATTACAACGGCTCAAGTGTAAAGGTTGCAATATTTTTTGTATTAAAGAAAAAATCGGGCGAAAACTTCACTTTTTTGTGAGTTCCCGCCCGAATTCTATGGCACAAAAACTAATCCCAAACGCTATTGGTACTAATTTTGTCGGCCTCGTCCCAGAAATCGTAGTCGTTGAATTGTCGGGCTTCGGCATCGCTTTGGTTGCCTTCCTCTCCCGGATCAACATACAACGGACTGCCTTCGAGCAGCGTCATCGATTCTATGCTTTTCACCTTCGTCTGAGGTGTCAGATATTGCTTTTTCATGACTTGTTCCTCCTTTCTTTTTGCGGATGATTACTTTCTTTCCGTTCATGATGTAAAGTCCCTTTGCGGTGGGTTTTGCATTGAGTTTCCGACCGTCGATGGTGTACCATTGCGCAGGCACGGCATCGCCCACGCTCGGATCACCGATAACTGTCACGTCGCCGCCCCACAACAGGCTGATGCTCTTCGCATCGCCGCCGGTGGGAATCTCGCTCGTCAGAACTTGCAGGTAGGCGCGATTGGCAGGCATCTTCACGTCCCCGTTGTCGGCGGCTATCTTCACGAATTTTCCGCTCTTCAGCATGAAATTGGTGTAGTCGCCACTCGTGGGTTCGATGTGCGTCGCCTCGACGACGGCCACAAGCGCATTGTCCGTGATGTCGGCTGCTGCGTCGGTTGTCACGGTGAGCAGATAGGTTTCGCCGCCCGTGCCACGCATCAGAACGCCTGTGTTGGCAGGGACGATGCCGCCGTCGATGTCGCTCACGGCAATCGTACTCGAACTGTTGTTGTAGGTCGTGCAATAGTGGGCGGTCAGGCCGTCGGGCAGCAGCATGTTTGTCGGCGAACTGAACGTTCCGATGCCCGACGACGGAACCGTGTATTCTGCCTTCACCGTCCAGCCTTCGGGGATGCCGTAATATTCTCCATCATCGGGGTTTACTCCTATTTCCCAATCCTCCATGCCCGCTGCCTTGACGAAAGTACCTGTAGGAGACACATTAGTTAGCCAATTGAGTGTGCAGTTATCTGCCGAAATATCTGTAGCGAGGCATTTTACATAGTTCAGATTGGAGCAACCCCAGAACATCCAGATATAACAACCTTCAGCCAATGTGGTGGCAGGCAGAACGGGAGCGGTGGTCAGGCTGGTACAACCCTCAAACATTTTGTAGTAGCACCAATAGGCCATTGAGGTGGAAGGCAATGCCGGGGCTGTCTGTAGATTGGTGCAGTTGCTGAACATATCCTTATAGCACTTGTCAACCATGACGGTGGCAGGCAATGCTGGAGCTACGGTCAAGCCCGTACAACCCTCGAACATGCCGTGGTAACACGCCACAGACAAGGTGGTGGCGGGCAGTTCAGGTGCGGTCTGCAAACTGGTACAACCACCGAACATGCCTGAATAACAACTCTCCATCATAATGGTAGCGGGTAGTGCTGGAGCAGTTTGCAAATTCGTACAACCATAGAACATGGACCAGTAGCAGCCGACAGCCAAGGTGGTGGCAGGCAGCACGGGAGGAGTTGTCAGAGAAGTACACTCCCTAAACATTCCGTAATAGCAACTTTCAGCCAATGTAGTGGCAGGCAATACGGGTGTGGTGTTCAAAGCCGTGCATCCTTTGAACATTTCATAGTAACAATTCTTTGCCAGCGTGGTGGCAGGCAGCTCAGGTATCCTCGTCAACCCCGTGCAATTACGGAACATACGCATGTAGCAGCAGTTCGATAGCGTGGTGGTGCCAAGCACCAGGTCCTTTGTTGGATGGTTCCTAATTCTCGTGTTTCCATCAAACAATCCGTAGCAAGCGTAATTGTCATTTAAAACCGTCTCGAAGTTATAGAGGCTCATCACGTTGCCATAGACATAACAGTTGCCGGATGTATTTTTAAAACAACTATACGCATCGTAACCTATCGCCAAAGGTGCGTTATTTTCCCTTTTGAATTGGATTTTGCTGCCCACGCCTGTAACATAACAAGGATTATTGGTAGAGCCTGATGAAAACGTCGACCAATTTGACCAAGTGTTATTGCTCGCGTTATATGTCCTGTATTGAAGGCCATAGAGACTCATTGTGGTATATAAGTTAATCATCAGTGTATTACTTAATGACTCAAACGTCAGCGGCGTTTCCGTCATCGGCGTTTCAAGTTCGACCTTCGTGTAAATCACCGTGGTGACCTCCGAATTATAATTGATAACAGCTTCTACGTGCTTGATAACTATGTTGTTCTCGACGGTATAATATACATTGTCAATGGCAGTTGAACCGAGATGGGTTACGAACCCCTTTGGTGCGTCGATAGGATTATCAAAGGGTTCCATCCTCTCTGCGTTTTTTGCGTCAAGGACTGCCTTGAAGCCCGCGTCAAGGTCATACAGGTTGGAGTTGATGTCAGAAACGACCGATTTGTCGGCATAATACAGCGTTCCCACATACCCAGCGCTGCTCCAGTTCTCGTCCATAGCCGCTATGAGGTCTGGATTAGAGCAAAGAGCCAATCTTTGTTCCGGCAAAACAATGTCACCATAAGATTCATACGCTGCGAGCAGGGGGGCATAATCGCCGTCGGCCATGCCGTTCAGGCCGTCAAGCAGGTTTTGCAACAGCGAACAGCTTAAAGTAATGTCGCCGGAATACAGGTACTTGATTTCCGACACGCCATCAACGACGACCTCACCGACATAAACGGTGGAGGATTTAGTTAGTACTTCGTTAAAAACAACGGTGTTGATTACATTACCCTGCGCCTTAGCCGTCATCGGCATCAAGGCCATCATGCACAACAATGCCGCGAGTGTCGCGTGCATCTTTTGGGGTAGCAGTTTGTTTTTCATACAGTTTGTTGTTTTAATGGTTATTGAATATTGGTTATTTGTTGATTGAAGCTTCGGATGTTTCACATCCTCAGCGAATCGGTGGTACGAGGGTCAGCCTCTTCGAAGCCGAGGGTGCGAGGATAGCTTTGGCGATTAGAACGCTCTGTTACAGAGGGTATTCTCGCACCATCGTACCCCCGTACCTCCGAAACTTATGTTTGTTTATTTATTGAATATTGGTTATTTGTTATTGTTTATTGTTTATTGACAAATAAAAAACGTGGACTATTTTACTTCGTCTACGTTTTCCGAGGCATTGGGGATGGCCTAACAATCTTAAACGAGCAACAGTCCACGCCAGCGGCGTGAACCGTCAACTATTGTTCTTGATTGTTTCGTCTAATTCCCCAATTATTCGGAAAACAAGAATCAAAGCTAACGCTTCTTGTCTATATGTTTTTTTGCTTTGTTTTATGTCATAGGCAAGTTCAGTTTTGAGGGTTGATGGTTGAGGTTTGAATTATTTTGAAAGAATAATCAATGATGGTTTGTTTCGTTTAAATCGGTTAGAATAAATCGGAGTGGGTGCCTGTGCCCGTGAAAAGCAGCGTCAGTTCAGTATCGTTCTGTTCCCAAATAAGCAGCCAGTCACCTTTCAAGTGACATTCCCAACAGCCTGCATAGTCGCTCGACAGCTTGTGAGGCCGGTATGTCATCGGCAGCCTGCCATCCGCTTCAAGCAGGCGAATGGCCGTCTTGAGCAGTTCCATATTGTAGCCCCGTTTCCGACAGCGTTCAGTGTCTTTTCGGAAACTTTTGGTCATCTGTACTTTATACATACGCTTAAATTCCTAACGACTGAAACATTTCTTCGGATGAGTCGAATGTCTCTATGCGACCTGCGAGCTTGTCTTCCTGCGAGCGAAGAAAGCTGCCTTTGGACTTGGGGGAGATTTTCCTCACCAACACGCCCAGTGCCTGCAAATAGGCCATTAAAGCCTTTCCGTTTGCGGTGCGCTCATTCAGTGTAACAGCATAAGTTGCCATAATGCTTCCTTTCTTTTTGGCGTTCATCGTTGCAAAGTTACAACAAAAAAGCGAAACTGCCAAAAGTTTCGCTTCTTTTTTTAGGAGCTCGGAACGTTCCCGTTCCAGCCTCATTCCGGCCTTGTACGCCACGTGAATCCTTTCAGCGGACGGTTTTCCGGCCAGACAAACGACAGAATCAGCGCCACGACAACGCTCACGACGATGGCAGTGAAGCCGAAAAGCAGGAAGTTGGCGTCGGTGTAGAAATTCATCCAGAAAACGGTGGCCGTTCCCGCGAGGAAGCCGATGAACGCGGCGCGAGTGCCGATGCGCGGGAAGAAGATTCCCATCAGGAACAGCGCGCCCACGGCTCCCGAAAGCAGTCCGAGGATGGTGTTGAAATAGTCGAGCAGCGACTGGATGTTCATCGTGGCCATCAGGATGGCGATGACGGTGCCGACGACGCCCGCAACAACGCCCGCGATGCGAGCCGTCTGCACAATCGTCTTGTCGGAAATGCCCGGACGCGCCTTCTTCCAAATGTCAACGGTGAAAGCCGTGGAAATCGAGTTGATGTTCGACGAGATGGTGGACATCGTGGCGGCGAAAACGGCGGCGATGAGCAGTCCGGCGATGCCCGCAGGCAGCTGGCTCATCATGAAAAACGGGAACACGGCGTCGTTCTTCTGCATCGTGAGGTCGGTAGCCACGGGATGCGTCTGATAGAACGTGTAGAGGCCGGTTCCGATGGTGAAAAACGCGATGGTGACAACGACCGACATCATGCCGTTCGTGAGGATTCCGCGCGCTGCCGACTGCTCGTCTTTCGTCGTCAGATAGCGCTGAATGACGGTCTGGTCGCTCGTGTAGGAAATCAGGTTGTTGGCCAGTCCGCCGAGAATGACGACCCAGAACGTGGCCGTGCGATAGTCGAACGACCAGTCGAAAAGCCGGAACTTATCGTTGGCCGAGGCGATTTGGAAGAAGTCGGAAACGCTGTCACCCGTGTTGAAAATCAGGTATCCGGCAGCCAGAAACGCGCCTCCCACGAGGATGATGCCCTGCACCACGTCGCCCCAAACCACGGCCTCCACGCCGCCCATCGTGCAATAGACGATGGTGACAAGCGCCATGATGACGATGCAGAGATAGATGTCGATGCCTGTAACGGCAGTCATGGCGAGCGACGGCAAGAAAAGCACCAGCGCCATTCGCGCCACCATAAACACGATGAACAGCACCGAGGCCATCAGGCGGATAGCGTAGGAAAAGCGGTGTTCGAGGTATTCATAGGCCGTGGTGACGTTCAGACGACGGAAAAACGGCAGGAAATAGCGGATGACGGGGAATGACACGAGCAGAATGCAGACCTGCATCGGGTAGTAGGTCCAGTCGGTCATATACGCCTTCGCCGGAATCGACATGTAGGTGATGGCCGAGAGCATCGTGGCGAAAATGCTGATGCCGGCGGCCCACCACGGAATGCGGTTTCCGCCCTTGAAGAAGTCTTCCGAGCCCGACTCGCGCTTCATGAAATAATAGCCGAGCAGGAGCATGGCGATGAGGTAGAGAACGAGCACAATCCAGTTCAGCAGACCGAATTGGGCGGTGTAGGTGATGGTGAGTTTCGAGGCGTCGGCAGAGCGGATTCCGGGCTTCGATTCGCCATTGACGATGTAGAACGTGTTGCCCTCTGCGCCCTTCACGACGGCGGCTCCGGCGCGTGCCAGTCGCTCGTCGGCATAGCGCGACGACCACGCTCCCGTGATGGTGTTATAGACAATCAGCGAGTCGCGGAACTGGTACCACTCGGCGGGATGCGTGAGGTAGTCGGGCTGCGGATTTTGCAGGGCCGACTCGAAAATCTGCTTGTTCACGCCGCCGAAAAACAAGATGTTGCTGGCTCCGCAAGGCAGGGCCGTGGCGCCGACGAAGGCATTTTGGGAGATGATTTTCGCCGTTTTCGTCTTCAGGTTCCACGAAATGCCCTTATCGCTGCATTTTTTCGTTGTCGGGTCGAAACCGCCGAAGAGAAAAAGTTCGGGGTCGGTGGCACCGTTCTGCACCGCCAGGCAAGGCTGCAAGCGGGCTCCGATGTCGTCGGAACGGAATGCAACGGTCCATTCCCGTGCGCCTTTCCCATAATCCAAGGCATAAACCACCTCATTGGGCTTGCCGTCGGTCTGTCCGCCCGCCACGTAGATGACGCCATTGTGATAGGCTGCGGCGTGTTGGTCAAGGCCGGCTGGCAGCGGGGGAAGCGTTTGAGGTTCTGAGGATTTGCGCTTGTCGGGTTCTGAGATTCTGAGGGTTTGAGGCTTGAGCAGGAAAACGCCCGATTCCGACGTTTTCCCGTCGCTCGTTCCACCGATGCAGACCAGTCCTTCCGGCACGGCAACCATCGCGCCGTAGGCCAGCGGCTTCGGCAGTTCGCCCATCGGCTCCCACATGTGAGGGTCGGCTGCGTCGAGCACGAAAATTTCGCTGTAGAAGCGCTTCTGACCGCCCTCGGCAGCGGGCGTTTCGGGGAAGTTGCAGCCTCCCGCCACAACGAGCTGGGAACCCACCACACCTGCAAACGGCGCAGCCACGCCTTGCAGCGAGTCGCCCACCGCCAGTTGCGGCAAGTCGCTGATTTTAAACTGATTAAACTCCTTTTCGTCTTTGCCTCCGCAACTCATCGTCAGCATCGCCGACAGGGCGAAAATACTCGCTAATTTCAAAAGTTTCATATCGTTATTTTTTTATTATCGTCATTCGTCGATTTTTTCCATTCCTTTTAATTTCAACTGCTTCACCACCTTGTCAAACTAACAAGCATTTCTTGTGAGTTCGATTTTTATCGACCATCGCAGTTGTTCGGAATTTCCGAACAACTAATGAGTCCTTGTATAGAATCAGTTTATTCTCCATATTTTTGCAGATTTTATTTCCTATGTTCCGTATACTAAGACCAGTTCAATTGCGAACGCAGTGTGTTCGCAATTGGATAAGTCCGATAAAACTGACGGCTCTGTTCCAATTGTCTGACGGAAAAGCCGCTGCCATATTCAGGTGTCAGTTCTTTAGCAAGATGCCTAATAAGGTACGTTCCGTAGTCTGCCCGCTCCTTGCCCTGTTGTTCCTCCTCGAAGATTCGCCTGCCGATGTTCCAATACATCTGCACACGACAGAAATCCACACTACGGACTGCTGCTGAGCGTGCTTTCTCAATGATAGTGCGAATTTCGCTGACGAACACGTTCTGATTCCCTGTCGGATCTCCGTCTTCCAGATATGTTGTTACTGTCTTGCTCATAACATTATTATATAAGAATCTCTAATGCTTAATTTTTTTTATTTAGATAGTGGAATACCATAAATTCTAGAGAGATATAGCTCTGTGTTGAGTGGTTATTGCAATTTTTGCAACCACCATATTCTTGTCCTTGTATAGAATTAGTTTGTTGTTCATATCTCATTTCAAATTATTCTAATATAACCATTCGGAGTTTATATTTATTTCAATTTTAAGACATCAGAATCGCTTTTCGTAAAAATTTCGTTTATTTGTTTGTTTGTAAAGCCAAACAATGACAGTACGCAACATATTAAAAGAATGCGTATTCTAATAGTCTGTTCATATAACTCCCAGCCATCTATTGCTTTTGAATTAGGAGACTTGGGCATAAAGTGAGAGAAATAGATACGTGAATCTACAACTGCATCGATATTTATATTACATTGCTTTATCAAATCAATATCTGAAAATTCATTTATCAGGCTTTCAAGCATTGGAAATAATTTTGAATAATTTTCATCGGGCATATTATGTTTTTTCCTGTATTTTCTATTTCTAAACCTTCTATAAAAACCCTCTAAAGCCTGAATCAAAACAATGAAATCAATACTACTATGCACTTGTCTTTTCTCCAAGCTACCTATTAGATGAAAACGTATTGGAGCAAGTTCCTCTGGTTCGTTATACCATTTCTGAAGGACAGATGAATATGAATTCTTAATTGTAGAATAGTCAAACAGAAATTTAAAAGATTTTGATTTTATACTTTGAAGATTCTTTCTTTCACTAAAAGGACGAATGACATATATCTCTCTATAAAACTTTGCATTCTCAATCTGTTGGAATAACTTTTTGTCTTTGAGCATTATTTTAGAGCACTTGACTATACTTAGAGTGGCCAAAGAAAGAAATTGTTCATACATAAAGAGATTAGAAAAAAGTTCTCTCAAAGAGCATTTCTTCTTTTTACATATTTCCAAATACGAATGCTGTCTAATCTTTGGCTCCAAATAATCACCATCATAGAAGACTCCTTGTTTGATTTTTATGGTTGTGTTTGAATCAATAGCTGTGCTATCAATTGTAGTTTCTTTGCTTTGAAAACCTGTGCTAAAAGATAGTTCTATTCGGTTTGAATTGCCCTTTTTGTCAAACCTCATCAACGAATGCAAAGCATTAGGCTGGCACCAGAGTGATAGCTCTGGAATACTTGCAATAAGGCTATATTGACATTTTTCATCTAAACTATTTATGAATTTACCAATTATCATACAACTTGAAGTATACCGAACAATAGGGAATTCTGCATCAAAATTCAATTGGAGCGAACGGAAAGATTGAAGTAATGTTATTTCTTTAGCATCATCGGTCTTTCCATATATAATATCTTCCGTAACACTTTTATTAAACAACTCGAAAGAAACTTCTCCGAAACAACCGATGAGCTCCAATAGAATTTTCTCATTGGGATAATATGTAAGAATTCCAGCTACAGCATTACCGGGGTCGTTTGGTAAAAACCAATACCCTTTATACTCTATTTTATGGTCCAAATCAATTGTTGTTTTCATTCTTCTTGTTGTTTTTTTATTTGTATTTTAATCGTTCTTTCTCGTATTCTTCTTGTGTTATTGGAGCGTTTGGAGCTACGATGAGGACTTCATCGTAGGTCAGGCCGTAGAGATGGCAGACGATTTTGTCGATAGCGAGTTCCTCTGAAGATGTGTCTGCTTGAGAGGAATTTGCTTTTTTATCCATAATACTTTTTACAATGGATTCAATCGCATTCCTATTGGCTTCAGTGATGTTTGGCAAAGGGAATGTCCGAATGTCATCGACAAGAATTTTCGGGAAAGCCCCTTTGGTTGCTTTGGGCGAATGATTGAAGTGGTAGAATGTTGCCAAACGAGAATTCATAATGGCAAGCAAAACTTCCAATGAATATTTGTTGCTATCCTTAATAATAAGTATAGATGGGTCATTGTAACATTCAATATCCGTAATTGCTGCGTAAATTGACGGATTAGTTATTTCTCTAATTAAGAGTCGTTTACCAACAAAAAACTTTGGCTGTCGTGGATTTGCAAGTCCTTCACAATAGTCTATATATTCTTTTTGGTTCCACATAACAGAATAACGATTTACATCCTCACCCCACAACCATTTTTTTAACCCTTCCTTATATTCAAAGAAATGGAAAGCACGGCTTTCAATAATTTCTTTATTTTGACCCCTATATTTGTCATAAGCAATTAGTCCTTGACTGCTTTCTGGGAAAAATTCTATGAGCGGCTTACCCGTATTTGTTATCTTATTCACAAGTCCTATCACTTTGGACGACCGTGAAAAAGCTAATGCCCAATTTTGATTAACTTCAAGTAAATTTTCACGTTCAATATTTTGTAGAGGCTCTGTTACCAATGTGTCAAAATTATTGGCATCAGAAGTGTTCCTGTATCCAATTGTCGGGGCACCATCTTTCTTTTTTTGCATAGTAACCACAGAGTTTCTGACCGTTACCGACTGGAATATATTAAACTTAGAGCAGTCAAGTAGTTCGCAAATCTTCCATTTGTCAAGCAACTTGACACGATAAGTTTTGGCAAAGTAATTGAATAGCCAAGTATTAGGAATGATGAATGAGAGGATGCCTCCTTCTTTCAGCAATGCGTATGAAAGTTGTATAAAATAATAGTAGATTTCGTAGTCGGGAACCTTTTTCCATATAATCATTACTTTGTTGCGATAGTCGCCCTGTATGGAAACACCGTATGGTGGGTTACCAATAATACAGTCAAAGCCAAGAAAGGCTCCCTTGTCATCGAGGACTTCGGGAATTTCATACCTCCATTCAAAAGCATTTGCAACCGTTTTATTGTTACGAATTTCATCTACAAGGACTTTCAGCCTTGATTCTTCTTGCTCTAATTTTGCAATTTTTTTTGCGTAATTACTCTTTTTTTTATCAGCATCTCCAAAAAGTTTACTTTGGAGCCGCATTTCATTCAGTTCAAGGGATACAGAAGCCCATTTCTTATAAGTTGGGGAATTTTTGCTAAGTCCATCTTTCAAATACGCCTTGATTATTTGAATGTCGGATTTCAAACGTTCCTTTGCCTCTTTGTCAGCAGTGTGTTTGTAGTCTGCCACATCCTGTTTGTATTTTGTAATGGTCAGTCCTGTGGGGGCCAGTACCTGCCGTATTTCGGAATTGAGAGGGTACTGATTTAAAATGGAGTTTCCACACTTGATATTGATGTCGATATTGGGCAGTGTTTCCAGATGCTCATAGTTGCTCTCTGCTGTATAATAAGAGTTTTTCAACAACTCAATCCACAAACGCAGACGGCAAATGTTTACCGAGTTAGGATTCAAATCGACTCCAAACAGACAATTCTCAATTATGGTTCGCTTCTCATTGAATAAAGTTTCCTGTATTCTTCGACTTTCCTCAACAGTTTTGTTGTAAACAAATTGTTCACCATAGGCATCATTGACTATAAGTTCATCATTGTCAATAATTATCTCATAATCGCTTTTGCGAATACGATTACCAGAAACGTCAACCAATATGCCGAGGTCATATTTAACTTTTACTAATTCATTTAATGCAGAAACCAAGAAATGACCTGAGCCGACAGCAGGGTCACAGAATCGTAGAGAGTTGATGAGGTCGTTTGCTTCTTTAATATCTGGCTCTTTGTTGTAAATGTCCTGTATAGAGTTGCAGTCTTTCCAATCGAAATACTTTTTAAACCGTTGTACGATTGTTGCGCGGACTGCTTCGCGGGTCATATACATCGTAATTTTGCCAGGTGTAAAGACCGCTCCATCTTTGTGACCATTGATTTTCTCAAAGATAAGTCCCAATACCGATGCGTTTATCAAAGTCTTTGGTTCTTGTTGGATTTCTTCAGAACTCTCACTGGCAAAATTATATGCGTTAAAAAAGGACAACAAATATTCTAGAATGGGAAGTTCTTTTGTATTCTTGTATTGGGCAGAATTTCTCAGAACACTATTGTTCAGCAGTGGAAGTTGGTTTTTCTGCGAAAGCGAATTAATGCGAATCATTTTGTGCTCTAAGTCTGTCACCTCGAAAAGCGAACTATTAAGATAAGGCACGTTTGGAAAATCATTTAATTCGTTTTCACCTCGATAGGGATAGTCACGAGCCAATACCTGAAAAAACAAACGATTTACCTCATCGAAATCACTCAATCGCTCAAGGTTCATAAATTCGTAGTTCTTATCTCCTTGCTGATATTTCAAAATCTGCCCTTCGAGTAATTTCAAGAAAAGCAAACGATTAATCCAAGTAATACAAAGTTCAAGTGCAATATTGAAAATTTGTTCATCACGATTGTTGCCATAAACCTGTTTGTCTGGAAAACGGGACAACAGGTCTTCAGCGTCGATAGCATTTATAGTGTTCTCTAACAAAGAGGCCTTATTCCGATGTTCTTCATCAAGACGCTGGATAATAAGTTTTTTGTGTTCATCCTTTTTTTCCTCCAGTCCCATCAGATAGAGCAACTCACGATAGAATGCTTCATTTAGCGTGTTACTGTCGTTCTTAGGTGGCAATTTCATCAAGTGGGTATCACTCAAGACTTTAAAAATAGGCAACAGGGTCTGGTCTTTATCAATATTTATTTTTTGTATGTCAAAATAAGTAAAGTCAAGTCTATTTTTTACTTCCTCGATGTATTTATTTGCAATATGCTCATAAAAATATTTCGTATCACTACCAGATAATTGCTTGTTAATAAAAGCGTTATAATCACTACGAAATTTAGGGTTACGATAGAAATATTTCTCAAAGAGTTGAGCATCCCAAATAAAATATTCATAAGCGTTAGTGGCTATCAGATATTTTACACTAAGATTATTTCTCTGCACTCGCTCGTTCATAAAATAAAAAAGTAGTTCTCGTAGAGCTTTGCGATTGATTTCCTCACGGCTACACATCTCCGACTTGTTGGCTGGATGTTTCAACTCAATCAATACGCCTACAGGCGAGTTAAGTTTATTTCCTGTATGTATGGTTAAATCAATTCCATTTTCTTCTATCTGACTTAGGTAGTCTTTATATAAAGAATTATCAAGAAATGGCTTGAAATATCCATTCAGGGAACGCTCTAATGGAACATTGGGAACAAGGTTGAGCAATTCCTTGAGCGCTTTTCTAAATTCGCTAAAACTGGTAGCATTAACGGATTCTCTTTTGTGACTTTTAGTGAGCGATTGATTAGGAGTGAAAATATTCATATATCCATTTATTTTTGCTTGTTTCGAGTTTGATTGTATTTCACTTGTAAAGATACAAAATTTCTCGCAATTATTTTCCTTTTTCCGATTTTATATTTGATTTTTCCAACCCATAGTCATCACGCCGATCGACGTAGAGAAGCAGGGCGGCGACCGCGACTGAGGCGAGCGCGAAGAGCGCAAACACCGACATCGGAGCCGTCATGTCGGCGCGACCGTCGGCAGCGACGTGCTGGTCGATGAGGTTGCCAATGTACATCGGCGCAAGCATCAATCCGATGTTTTGAATGAAATAGATGATGCTGTAGGCCGTACCCAACTGTTCGATGGGCACGAGTTTCGGCACACTCGGCCACATCGCACTCGGCACGAGCGAAAACGCCACGCCCAGCAGAATCATCGTCAGCGTGGCCACCCACGTGCTGTTCACCATCGGCAGGGCCAGCAAAACGTGGCTGCAGAGCACCAGGGAGCAGCCAGCGAGCATGAGCGTGGCACCGCGTCCGAAACGGTCGTAGATGGAGCCGAAAAGGGGCGTGAGAATGATGGTTCCGTAGGGCAGAAGCGACACAATCCAGCCCGCCGTGACGGGGTCGATGCCGTATTTGCTGATGAGCACGTCGGTGGCGAACTTCAGGAAGGGGCGGATGCTCGTGTAGAACAGCACGCAGAGCAGCGCAATGAGCCAGTAGCCCTTGTTGCGGAGCAGGCGCGAAAACGGCACTTTCTGGGTTGGTTTCTGCTCCTTTTCATGCTGTTCAATCTGCCTGTCCATAAACGTATATCCGAAAAACATCAGGAAGCCGAAGAGCAAGAGGAAAACGCCGACAAGCAGCAAGGCCGACAGCCCAAACGACAATGCAATGACGGGGCTCAGGCTGATGGCCAAGGCCGTTCCCAAGCGAGCCAGAGCCACCTGCAGCCCCATCGCCGAGGCCAATTCGTGGCCGGTGAACCACTTCGTGATGACTTTCGAGACGGTGATGCCCGTGATGTCGCACCCTACGCCAAACAGCCCGAATCCCAGTGCCGAAACAAGCACCTGCGCCTTCGGAGGCGAGGGAATCAGTCCGAAAACAGGCATTTCGACGCACGTCGTGGGGTCGATGTAGCTCAGGGCGTACCAATTAACCATTGCGCCGCCGAGCATCATTCCCGTGGCGAGGATGCCCGTGAAGCGGATGCCGCACTTGTCGAGGATGACGCCGCCGAAGAACAGCATCAGCAGGAAAATGTTGAAAATGCTGTACGAACCGGCATAGAAACCGTATTCCGCCGCCGTCCAGCCCATGCCTCCTTCGCCCACAGGGGCTTTCAGCATGGTGGAAAGCGGCGACACGATGTCCCAAAACACGTATCCGATCATCATCACGACGGACACGATGACCATCACCGTCCAGCGTCTTGCGGGCGAGTCGTTTGCTTTCATCCATGCAAATTTACGCATAAATGCTGGTTCGCCAAAGGAAAATATGAAAAAAATTGTAATTATTTTTGCATAATTTGATAAAACTTTGTATATTTGCGGAGCAAAATATGATTTTTTCACCCTAAAACAGATAAGAATATGTTTGGAATTGGTGTGCCGGAACTTCTTCTCATTGCCTTTATCATCCTGCTGATTTTCGGCGGCAAGAAGATTCCCGA
>DFHC01000084.1 GCA_002372575.1 bacterium UBA3734
TGACGCAAACAGCAACGACTTGTCTTTTGTACGTTTGAATTTCTTTTCAACTATTTGAGATATAGTCATATTACTACCTTTATTAACATTTATTCGCACCGAAATTTTTGCAAAATTACGGAAATTAATTCAATAGGACAAATATTTTTAGAAGAAAATATTATTCAATGTTCGTTTTTGTTTTTTATATACTACAAATCTAACAGAAATGTCAGAGATGTAGCCCTGATGATTTCACTTCGTTATTGAATGTTTCTTTTGTTTGGGCACCTTCAATGCCATCGGTACCATTGGCTACCTGTTGCTCTGGTTCCTTGTCCTTCGCCAGTTCCAGTTGTATCTTTCGGTCAATGGCGGCCAGTTCTGACTTCAAGCCTTTCAGCTCATCTTCTTTTTTCCATTGCTTACCTACGATCTCCTTCAAGAGCGGAATGTCTTTGGCAAGTGCAACATTCTTCTCCTTGTACTGCTCAATGGTCTGGGGAATGCGCTCCAGCGAGTTGATGAAGTTACGGGCTGCCGCTATCGGGTCTGACAAGGCAATAAAGCCGTTGTTATATCTGTACTTAAAGTTGCCCTCCACGCAGAACTTGTTTTGGAACATGCCAAGCCTGTCCTTGTCAAGCGGCTCACTACACATCAGGATGGGGAAGCCGTGAATCTCGCCAACACGATGGTATTCACCTTTCGTATCTGTTTCCTTAGCCATTTGTTGGAGTCTCTTGCCAATGCTCTGCTCGTCGGAAGGTTTGAAACCGTCAAGACGAATGGGATTCACGAGGTTTCCATCACTGTCGAGCCGCCGCTGGGACTTGTGCTTGTCAAAATCCTCCTGCAGTTTGGCAATAACGCCATTGTTGTGCTCCAGTTCTTCTTGCTTTGTTTCTAAACGCCACATAGCCTCATTCCGTCCCTTGTTGAACGACTTGCGTTCACCCTCCAATGCTGCAATCTTCTTCTCCAACTTCGCCTTATCCAGCAGGTCTGTATTGCCTGAGAGAATTGCCATGTACTCCGAGAAGTTCATGCCAGACTTCTCATCCATAGCGCCCTCGTCGATGGTACGGGCACCGAGTGCGCCACTCTTCAACTGAGAGATAAACATCTGCTTGCAGTGAAGAAGATTGAACTTGTAACTGTCAAGCGACTTTTCAACCGCATAGATGATGACATCCACCTTGTTATCGGCAAAATGCTTGGCAATCTCATTCCTTGCACGTACCGCCCGACCGTTGCGCTGTTCCAAGTCGGACGGACGCCACGGTGTGTCCAAATGATGAATCGCCACAGCCCGTTTCTGGGCATTGACACCAGTTCCGAGCATGGACGTGGAGCCGAACAGTACACGGACACTGCCCTCGTTCATGGCAGAGATGACCGCCTTACGTGCCTTCTCGTTCTTGCACTCCTGTATGAAACGGATTTCATTAGCAGGAATGCCGTAGTCCTCCACCAGTTTACGCTTGATTTCAGAATAGACCGACCAGCACTCGTTACCTTGCCATGTACCCAAATCAGAGAAAACAAACTGTGTTCCCTTCTGTGCATCGAAGCGACGGTAGTAGTCCGCAATCATCTTGGCACAGTGCGAAGCCTTGTTATCTGGATGGTCATCATAATTCGGACTAATCATACGCATATCCAATGCCATTTTACGGGCATAGTCTGTGGCAATGAGCATCTTTGCCTTTTCCTCCGTCTCTGAAAGTGGCGGACGACCGAGCAGGGTGCCATCGCCCGACTTGGCAAATTCCATCAGCCGCTTGATAAACTCTTCCTGATCGGGAGTCGGGGGGATGTTATGCAGTATCTCGTTCTTCTCAGGCCTGTCAACACCCACGTCCGCCGCCGTGCGATAGTCTGTGATTTCGTTGTAAAAGGCAGCCAGCTCCGGCACTTTGATGAAATAGCGAAAACGTTCCTTTTGTACGATGTTGTTGGTGACATTGAACTCAAAGTCGGTGGTCTTCTTGGCAAAGATAGCCGCCCACGCATCGAAGCAACGGATGTCCTGACGCTCCAGTTCACGGGGGCGCAGATACTTGAAAAGCAGATACAACTCTGTCAGCGAGTTGCTGATGGTCGTTCCCGACAGGAAAGTCGCGCCCAAATCCCTGCCTGAACGCTCTTGAATGGTACGTATCGCAAAAAGCATGTTCAACGCCCGCTGACTTCCTTCAGCGTTGCCGAGTCCAGCCACACGGTCGTGACGAGTATTGAACATCAGGTTCTTGAACTGGTGGCTTTCATCGACAAACAGATGGTCGATGCCCATCTGCTTGAAATCGCATACATCATCCGTGCGCGTTTCTATCTGATAGGCAATCCTCTCCAACTTCGCTTCGAGGTTGAACTTCCGCTTCTCCAGTCCGCGCAGCATTTTCTTACTGACCTCCTTACCCTGCGCCCGCAGCACTTCAAGGTTTTCTTCCACACTGTCAAGTTCTGCCTGTAGGATCTCCTGCTGCAATTCTGGTGACTGCGGTATCTTGCCGAACTGGTCGTGCGACATAATCACACAGTCAAAGTCATTGTTCTTAATCGTATTGAAGAACTTGATGCGGTTCTGCGTCGAAAAGTCCTTTTCAGAGGCGTAGAGAATCCGGGCATTGGGATATGCCGCCATATAGGTGACGGCAATTTCTGCCACGTTGGCCTTCAGCCCGATAATCATCGGCTTGTGCGCCAAGCCCAAACGCTTCATCTCATGCGCCGCAATGCACATAATCAGCGTCTTGCCCGTACCCACCTCATGGTCACAGATACCGCCACCGTTCTGTTTCAGCATCCAGATGCAATCTTTCTGCGAAGCATAGATATCCTTGATGCCATAGCGACGCTCCAGCGACTTCATGTCGAGGTCGGGAAAAGACTGGTGACTGCCGTCATAAGTGGGACGCACGAAACAGTTGAACTTGCGGTTATACATGTCCGTCAGCCGTTCCTTGAACTCTGGCGACTGCTCTTCCAGCCAATCCGAAAAACCGTTGCGAATCTCGTCAATTTTTGAATTGGCCAACTGGATGCCCTCAGCATCGCGCACCTTGATGTCGTTGCCGTTGTCATCCTTGCCGATACTCTTCATCATATCGGGGCAAGTGTTGTGCAACGCATGTTTCAGCAAGGCGATGCCGTCATACGAGCGGTAGTAGCCATGCACACAGAATTCTTCCGTTATCTTCATATTCTTCTCGCTGCAGGCCACCGAGAACTCATCCATACTCTCTGAATACCCAATACGGATTTCCGTGCCGTAGAGTTGGGTCATATAGGCAGAGAATGTGCCCGTTGGAATCCAACGCTCGCCGAAGTTGAAATCAAGGTCTGAAAACTGGATGCGTTCTGGAAATGATGCCTTGAGGGCTTCCAACGATTCTAACACGCGAGTGTCTGGCGTATATTCCCTTCCGTCATTCTCTGCTGATTGCCTTTGCTGTTGAAGCCAATTCTCTATGTTTTCAGCCTTTTCAATGACATTACCTGCAATGAATCGGTCTTTGACTTCGTAATGCCATGCCAGCGGATTGTAGTAGATGTGGCCTTCCAACCCCTTGACGAGTTCTTCCTCTGACATGCTGACAAGGCGACTCATATAATCCAGTTCAACCTTGCCGTATTTGTTGAGGGATGCTGACAGGGCTTCCTCCGGCGTGTCAACCTGCGTCACCTCGCCCGTGTTGAACGACACGGGATGGTCGAAAATGTCCGCCTTGACAAACCGGCCGTTCTCCACCCGTTCAATAGCGAAGAGGTCACGGCTATGTACATCCATCAGTAGCAGTTTGGTGGTCTGGGCTTGGTTCAGGTTCCCATAGTCCTTGACAAACTGGTCGTACAGGGCATTCAGCTCCTCGCGCAGCTTCTTGTTTTCCTCGTGGTTGTCAGCCTCGTAGGCATATAGGTTCTCATAGGTGTCTCGTATGGAAATATATGCAGTTAGCCGTTTGGTTTGTGACGCATTCAGTTCCAGCGGATGGAAGGTGGCACCATATTCCGACACGCTGCGCAGGTGTCCGAGGTTGCCATCCTTGTCCAGAACGATTGTCCCATCACGGTAGAATGGCAGAGGTTCACCATCGTAAGGACGGGGGGCAGGGTCGAAGGGCTGCCGATTTTTTGATGATGCCGTTTGATGAAGACCTGATGTCTGTTGTCCAGCATTGTGACTGCCATACTTCTCCATGGCCTCCTTAGATGGCAGAAATATCGGATTCATCGTGTCCTGGATCCCCAAACGCTTCAATTGAGCCTGACGGTGCTCCTCTGCGATGACACGCAGCCTAATTCTTTGTTCTGGTGTCATGTCCATCATCACCTCATAAAACCCGTTGATAGGAGGATTGTCCTCCCAATTGATGTTGGCATAGATGTCATCGGGATTGTTGGGTGTATTCTCCTTTGGTTCCTCTTTCTTTTCTATGTTATGAATGGTAGAGAAATCCAATGCCAGCGTGTGTTGGATGATGTCGGCCTTTTTCTTCTTGGATTTGGGTTCTGAAGGCTTTTTTACTTTTGTTTTAGTCTTCTCCGTCGATTGTTGCCGAATATTTCCTTGTACGACTTCCTCACCATTTTCTTTCCAGAGGTCGAAAAGAGAAAGCATGGGAGAGGGTGACGGCTTCTCTTTAGGCTGTTCCTGCACTGTCGGCTCGATGGTCTTTTCTTGTGTCGGGACAGTTTTCTGTTGTTCCGCTTCCTGAGTGACGGTTTCCCCATTTATGACTTCGGCATCCTTAGCCGCTTTTCCTTTATACAGGGAGTAGTTGAAGTGGACGCTGATGTCTGCCTGTATCACCTTTGCCATGTCCGCAGCAATACCGTTCACACCGCCCTCGTGGCTGTATTCCATGGCAGGTTTGCCGTAAGGATTGGTGCCAAGTTTGGCAGAGGTGTGGACGATATGGTCGCCATGCGCCACAAAATAGGCACTTGTCCCCATCCCGTCCACTTCGTTCACGTTGATGAAAAGACGGTCGGTTTCCGTCAGCTCTTTTTTGGATGCATTCTTCTGAAGGATAATAAGGTCGCTGCCTACTTCCGTATTGGCATTCTCTGTAAAAAGATTGTTAGGCAGACGGACGGCGCTCACAAGGTCGGCATGGCATAGCATTTCCTCACGGATGGGTGCTGACGTCGGGGAGTCCATGACTCCCTGCGAAGTGACAAATGCCACCACGCCACCATTATGCACTGCATCCAGTGCCTTCAGGAAGAAATAGTTGTGTACCGCCTTGGCAGCCTGCCGCCTGACGGGTTCCTTGCTGTTGGTGTAGGCTGGGTCAAAGACGGCAATGTCACCGAAGGGAATGTTTGAAACCGCCATGTCGAAATAGTTCTCAAATGGCTTTGCCAGTTTCTCGAATCCCTCTATCCTTACAACGGAATCAGGGTGCAGGGCTTTCATCACCTTGCCTGTCAGAAGGTCTTTCTCGTAGGCCATGACGTATGCGTCCCTGTTTTTCTGCTTCACCGCATCCACGAACACACCGATGCCAGAAGATGGCTCAAGGACTCTCTCAGGCACGATTCCGAAATAGCTGAACGTATCGACAAGGGTGTTCACAAAGACATTGGGGGTGTAGAAAGCCGTCAGTACGGATGATTTCAGGCTGTCCACATAGCGTTTGTATTCCAGTTCCGATTGTGAATTTTCCCTCAATAAGTTGTGTAGTTCCATTGTCTTGGTGAACAATGGCATTTCGGACTGGGGCCACTTGGTGGAATCTGACAGACTGGTGGCTGGATAGAGGATGCACTTCAAACCGCCGAAACCGCTGAAGCCACGCAGTATATCCTGTTCTTCCGTGGTGGGAGGGCGCCTTTCACGCTCTATCAGGAATAACGTCCTGATGGCATCTATGTTTTTCTGCAAGTGTTCCTTTCTATTGTATGCCATGCTGTCTGAGGTATAGCGCAACGGCACCAGTCAGTTCATCATGAAGGTTCTGGTATCCGTCGCTGAGCGCAAAATCATCGTCGGAAAGGTTGTAGATGGAAAATACCTTGCCCATGAACGGCAGCAGGCTTTCTGCCAGTTGCTCATGCAGAAGTGGAGGGATGATATTCTCAAACTCCGTATCAATGACGCCCAGCAGAATGTCGTACTGCGAATGGTGCAATCCTCTCGTGAGTGCAGACACAGCCAGCTCCTGTGCCTGATCGGTAGGATGTCCGCTCCTCCGTTCTTGCTCGTAGGTTTCTGCCGCTTCTTCCGCACGGGTATGGACGAAGCCATGGTCATACTGCTGTGGAAACTTGTGCTGACGCAGATAGTCCAACAGATAAAGTTCGTAGTAGTTCAGTTCCTGCTTGATAGTCGGTGATGTGTCGTTCATCATGCTTTATCTTTGATATATTCAATCATTTCCCGTGTCTCTCTGCTGATAGGCTGGATTCGTGTTGCGAACAGAGTCTCAGAAGCCTGCAGTTCACGGACGATGGCTTCTGCGTACATTTTTACCATCGCCTTGCAATACGGTCCTTCGGCAAGGTTTCTGTTAAAGTAGCCCATGTGTTGGGGACTGCCGATAATCATGTCGCGTACAATGGAATAGAGTGCCAGCCCTTTTTCCGTCGGAACCATTTCCTTTTCAAATGTGTCGATGTATCCTTGTTCGAAGAGCATCCGAATGGCATTGATTTTCTCTTTCGTTGTACCGAGGTCGAAAAGGTCTGCCTCCACAAGCAATGTCTCCGCCGTGTGAAGCCGAACAGCTGCGCAACCCTTCTTGGTGATGGAAACCCCATAGAAATGTTCCTTGTCGCCCTTATTCCAGCGATGGTTAACAACAGGATGGTAGCTGTTCGCATTTTTTCGGTTCACCATGGCAGTCCATCCTTTTTCCTTGATGGCACTTTTCGTAAAAGAAAACTGGTGTCCGTCGAATTCTGCAGTGACGGTAGATGTATTTATCTGTGCATCCTCGCCGAATGCCAAAATCATTCGCTCCACGATGAGGTCGTAGATTCTCTGCTCATCTTGTGTCAGCTTATGCAGATAAGGGTTGTATTTGCGTTCCGTCAGGCAGATGCCGACGTGTCCACACCTTCCATAATGTTCTGTGTAACAATCCCTGTCGCGCTTGGCAATCTTCAGGATCATCCGCTCCCATTTGATATCACTTCGGAGGTCATTGACGGTGTTGTTCCAAAACTCTCGGACTTCGCTCTGACCGATGTGTCTTTTTGATGAAAACGGCCATGTAATCAGTCCGAAGTCAAAGAGTTTCTGCAGGCACTGAGTCGTATAGATGACACCGAAACCGTATTTGACATTGGCTGCTATCAAAACGTCTTGATAGTTGAATAGTGGGGGCGACGGTTCTTTTTGGGTATTCACGGAAACTTTGCTGATTATAACAGGCTTTTTGCCTATGGCTGAGCGCATCTTGACATAAAGCGCATTGGCGGCTGCCACATCGGCAAACCGCTTGTCCGATTGGAATCGATGCACTTCGCCATTACGTTCCAAGGAGAAATTCACTTGATAGACGGCTTCCATTTTTTGTCCCTTGTTTGCCTTGTAGCGCCTGCAAATTAAGGACAGCAGAGGCGTGGCGATGCGGTCAATCTTATGGACTCCTTTGCCATATACTTTTTCCAACAGGTGAGTGGCATTGGCAGATACAAGCCAGTCGGCCTTCTGCTTATTAAATGCCTGCTCATACTTCTGCTGCACACCGCGTATCTGTTGGCGATTCATAATACTATCACGGATGCCTTTGGGAGAAAGGGAACGGCAACATAGCTGGAATAGGAATCCCTTAGGGATGGTGATTAGCATAGGACCACCTTTTAGCAATGTCGCCTGCAGGTTTGATGTCGCCAGATAGACATACGTGCTGTTGGCAATCAGTCTTGAAAGGATGCGGGCATAGTTCATCATCTTTTCGCCAGATTTTTGCTGGCCTTTCTGTGGAAGGAGCACCACGGGGAGCTTTTCTGGAATCATTGGCAGTTCCATTGGTGGAAGGGTGTCGAGTGCCTTGGAAAGTTCAGGACTGAGACCGAGGTGGATGTCCTCCAGCCATGTCACGGCATAGTCGTTACCAGCATAATAGTGGTTTTCCTCATCACTGGCCCCGACGATTTTTGCATATTGCTTTGCTATATGCTGAGTGTCTGCGATAATCGTAATCATAATAATTTCTTCATTTGATGTTGATTTTTTTTGTGATTGGAAAAGCCCGTTCCCGATTGTTCCCCAATGGGAACGGGCTAATCAGTGAGTGAAAGGGTAGCGCATTCCACGCCTACATTTTCAGGCCTTTTGACTTTTTTTTCTCAGGTTTTTCCTGCTTGACGGCTGCATCCCTCTGTTCCTGTTGCCTGGCATCCTTCGGGGCTGTCTGTCCCTTCTTCAAGGGCTCCTTCACGCCTTTTGTCTGCTCGTTGGTCTTCCCCTCGCTATTTACAGCCACCTGCGTCCGGCTCTCGGAAGCAGGTTTCTGGCTAACCGCCTTGTCGGGGTCATTTGCATAGGTGAGCGGTCGGCCTTTCTCGGGATTGAACTTCAGGTACATCGTTGCAGGCACACCCTGTTTGTCGGGCACTCCGTCGAGTTTGATGGTCTTGCCTTCCAGATAGTCACGCTTCTGTTCTTCGGTGAACTCCACGCCCTTCCATTTGCCGATAGGCTTGATGTTGCCGTTCTCATCCGTCCATTGGGGACGATGCTGTTTCTGGGTATTGTCACCATCAGCCGTTTGCGACGTTTTCTCGGCCTGCTGACTTTGGTCCACTTTCTGATTCTGCCCTTTCTGCTGACGGTTGCCACGTGGAACGAACTCAACACCTTTCTCCTCAACATTGACCTGTAAGGTGGCCGTAAACTTGCGGCCGTTGGCAAGTTCAATCTCCTTGTTCTTCAAGGGCAGTCCGGCACGGAGCATGTCCTGTTCCTGCCTTGTCAGTTCCGTGATGCCAATCTTCTCAGGGATGCGCAGGCGTCGCACGGGCAGGTCGGTAATCTCATTGGTATGGCGGTCGATGCTGATGATGCTGGGCACAAGTTTCCCGTTGGCGTCCATGAGATCGACGACACGACCCATGTTACCGTAGTTTTTCAAGGCAGATTTGTCGGCCTCGGAAAAAGTGTGACCTTTGTATTCCTGTTCTAAATTGGCTTCCTTGCGAATGAGGTGAGGAACAAGGCTCACACTGCCATCCTCGTTCTTTTTGAAGGACAGACGGGCAGCGGTTTCCAACGGCTCACCACCGAAATTGGGATGAACAGTGATGAGGTTGCTCTTGCCGTAGTTGAGCATCTTGGTAAGGTCGCCTGACTGTTCGAGTTGGTCACGGGAAACACCCCATTTCTTCTGGATTTCCTCCCAATTGACCTTGGTTCCGTCGATGGGTTGGTACTGGTGCTTGTTGCTCTCTGGCTGCTGGCCTTGTGCCTCGGCAGCATTTTGTTTGCTTGGGTTCTGTTCCATTGATTTCTTGTTTTGATGGTTGTTTTTGTTCTGCCAGTTGGCTGTGTCGATTCTTTCGCCTTCGATTTCCGCTTTGGCCTTATCCGGGTCTGCCAAAAATCGTTCAATTGCGTCTGTCGTAGTCTTGCTGAAACCGAAACGGGTCGGTTCCTTGCACTGGCGAATGAAATTCGTAAAGAAGTTGTCGAGGGCATTGCCGTTCTTGTCGAAACGGAGAAAGTCCTGATGGTTCTCTGGCGCGATGGGGACTTTTTGGGGAGTTCCCTTCTCATCGAGTCCCGTGACGATTCCACGCTCTCCTGTCTGATTGTCCGTGACAATCAGAACATCCTTGTCATTTTTTTGCTTTTCTGGTTCTTTGTCCATTGTTGTTCGGATTTTGAAAGTTGTTACTAATGTGGGTTCATTCTTAATCTATACTAATTGCCGGCTGTATAGTCATTTCCATGAAGGGCGTTTCATCTGGCTGATTTTCTCCGCAAGCTGTCCGCCCTTGTCCTTCTTGTTCTTGCGGATAAATGCCCAAATGTCACTTTCCTTGTAATACACTCGGTGTCGCAGGACACAGTAGGGCAATAAACCCTCTGTACGGTAGCGCTGTGAGGTTCGGGGACTGATGTTCAGAATTTGGCAGAAGTCGGCATCGTCAAGCATACCATCCTCATCGGTTTCTGCCGCCTGACCTTTGAGCTGCTGCAGTTCACCCATCATCTTTTCCTGATGGTGGCTGATACGGGCCATCCACTGGTCGAAATAATCTTTTGAAAGTTGTTCCATATTCGTCTGATTTCAAGTTTCGGCTGCAAAATTAGGGGCGTTCAAGCAACCCATTTCACTAATAAGTGCTTACTAAGGAAAACTTTTTTGAAAAAAGTTGGTTGAAAAGTGATTTTTCAGACATTTTCTGCCATTTGGCGGCCATTTTCTGCCATTTTTGAGTGTCGTGACAAGAATTGGCTTTTTCATTTGTTTCTTTGCACCCAAAATCAAAAATCAGAATTCAATGGAAATAGTGATTGTTGAGAAAAAAGCGTTTGAGGACTTCATCCAGACAGTGGAGTACCTCCTATCGCGCATCACCGACACAGATGCACGAACAAAGGAAAAACAACCTGAGCAATGGCTCGACACTGCTGATGTATGCGTAAGTCTTCAATTGAACCGCCGGACGGTGTACTCGCTACGGGAACAAGGTAAACTGCCGTTCTCGCAGATTCAACATCGGGTGTATTACAAGGCAAAAGACATCAAGGCTTTGGTTGATAGCCTTGCTGTAAAAACGCCAAAAAAGGAAGAAACGGAAACAATCAACCCATCAAAATAGCATTCATTATGTTTGGACAGGACATCATCACCAAAGACTATTTCACTGACCTTTACAGCCGTATCCGAAAGGCTCTGGAAATGCACGAAGACACAATACGGCACTACAGACCGTTGTTGGACGGTGTGCGATACATGACCGACAAGGAATTGTCGGAAATGCTCAAGGTGAGCCGCCACACCTTGCAGCAGTACCGCAACAAGGGAATTCTTCCTTATACGCTATGCCGTGGTAAGGTGCTATATAAGGAACACGATGTGCAGGAATTGCTTGAAAGGAACTACCGTCCTGCTACTAGTCCATCATCATAGGACATTTTCATACCTAGCTGAAAGCTCCAATGTCAGGCAAATATTTTCATACATCGGTCTGCCCATTAGTCGATTCATGATGTACTTTCGGAACTTGTGGCTATTATGGCTGTCGATAGCGTATGCCAGACGGATCACCATTTCAAGGTTATACACGTCGATGTTCCATTCGGGGTGATAAGGGAACAGCCGGAATGTGCCGTAAGTGTCCTTTTCGTGCGCGATACCTTTATTATAAAGGTGTCGGATTTTGCGGAACACCTTGGCTGACGGAACAAAAAACATATCTGCAATTTCTTCCACCGTCATCCACACGTCTTTGTCAGGCATGGTGATTATTCCGCCCTCAGTCATTCGGATGATGCCTCGATCAAAGACATCCTTGGGGATCATTGAAAAGTTTGTCATAATGCTTGTTATTTTGGAATTTGATACATTAGATTATTTTTGGGACGACCAATTCTTTTCACAGCCAGTCGCGGGTCTTCACGCAATAGTTCTTTCGAACGATTGAGTTTCTTTTGTAACAGGGCTTTGTTGTGTTCAGTTGTCGTGCTGTTTGTCGTCAGTCCCTTTTCTTCCCTGCGCTTCTGTAACCTGTCCATATCTCGGCTGATGTTGTCGTCGGTCACCTTGGCGTACACCTGTGTACTCTTCACGCTGGAATGTCCCATCATTTTAGCGATACTTTCCAGACAGATGCCTTCTGAAACCAGCATCGTTCCAAAAGTGTGACGGGCCATGTGCGCCGAGAGGTTTTCAGTCCTGCCGATGGCAAAGCCCATTTCGTGGATGTCCGTCCACGCACTGTTGAGGGTCGGTAATGGAAATACAGGCTTTTCATCGTCAGAGGTGTTATACATGTCGAGTATTTGCTCTGCTATCGGATGTAAAGGGATAAACGACTCCACCTTCGTCTTCTGTCGGTTGATGCGTATATACCGCCTCCCATCGGCAGTTTTGCCGATATGGTGAGGGTAGAAGCCACGGGCATCCACGTAGGCCAGTCCGGTGAGCGACGAGAAGATAAACCAGTGGCGCATTACCTCCATGCGCTTGTCTGGCATTGGAGTCGCCAACAGCTTCTTGAAGTCCTCACGGTTCATGCAGCGGTGACGGCTTTGTGGTTTTTTCTCATACTCGACATTCTCTAAGGGATTGCAGCGCAGAATCTCCATATCCACACCGAGCCAAACAAGGCGGTTGAGCCATAACAGGCAATGATTCGTCTGTGAAGGACCGAGTCTTTTCCCTTTTACAAGATGTACCTTGTAGCCCAGACCGAAAGGCTCATCTATTTCAGTTAGTGGGATGTCCTTTTTGCCGAGTGAATGCAAAAACTCTTGCAGGTGGGCTTGCAGACATTTACTGTGGCGATAGGTGTTCACTTTTTTCAATTTGTTGGAGCGAATGCGCAGCCGTTCCCGTTCCCATTCACCCATTTGTAATAGGGTTGTCGGCTTCTTTGTCTTTTCAGTGATGATGTTCTTCAGTATTTCAGGAGTGACGACACCAGTTTCACGGAGTTGTTCGTCATAGAGCGCTTCGATTCGGTTGCGTAGGTCAGCAAGCCTATTGTTGTCCTTGCCAATGGCTATCTCGCCCTTCTTGGCGTTCCAGTCTTTAGGACGGCAAAAAATGTCCGTTGCCAAAACAGAACTTCTTCCGTCAATGGTGATGCGGCACATAATGGCCGTGGTGCCGTCGGCCTTGACCTTGGCACGGTTGATGTAGTAGAGTTGTTTGAAAGTGCTTCGCATATTGTTTTCCTCCTTATTTTAAGACGAGTTTGAAATCTTGGGTTGCCTCGATGAACTTGTCCATGTCCTCGAAGAGTTTCTTCGGGGTGACACGGGCATAGACCTGTGTCTGGTTGATATTGGTGTGACCGAGCATTCGGCTGATAGTTTCCAACGGCACACCCTCTTCAAGCGTTATCAGACTGGCAAACGAATGTCGCCCCTGATGATAGTGGATAGACTCTTTCAAACCAATCCAGCCCGATATGCCGCGCAGATGGGCATGAAGGGTACGATGGAAAACATACGGAAAGAGCGTCTTTCGTGTGTCGTCGTGGTATTTCTCTATGAGGGCAATCGCCTCGGGCAGCAGCTTTACAGCGGCACGGTTCTCGTTTTTGCGTCGCAGGTACTTCAGCCAGAGGTTGCCATCCTCGTCAATGGAAAGGTTTTCATCCGTGACCGACACCGCATCGGAGTAGGGTACGCCCGTATAACAGGCGAACAGGAACAGGTCACGGGAGAGAATGTATCCCTCGTGCTTGGGAGGAATCTCCAAATCCCGAATCTTCTCAAAGGTCTCACGGCTGAGAGCCTTGGGAGTGGTCTCACGTCTCCTCGGCAGGGAGAAATGTGCGAAATATTGCCGTTCGGCAATGCCTTCTTTGAAGGCATCCTTGCAAGCCTTCTTCAACAAGGCAAGGAAGTGGCGGGCTGAGGCTTCATGTCCGCACTCGTCGCAGATGTACGACTGGAAATCGTAGATGAATTGCTCAGTGAGTTGCCCGAAAGCAATGTCCTCTGACTTGAAATTCTTCAAGATGAAGGCTTGCAGATAGTCGCAGAACGCCTTGTAATGGTAGTAGGTGCCCTTGGCACGGTCAACGCCGATGCGCGACTGGCATTCGTCTTTCATGCGAAGGGCATACTGCATCAAAGTCACCTGCGACTGGATGCTACCTTGCAAGACCGCCTTGACATCAGCGGCACAAAAGTCTGACAGTCGAGATTTCACAGACTCGTAGGCTTTGTTGATTGACAACAGCAGTCGCTCAATCTTACGGTTCACCTCAACTGCCTCCTTGCTCTTTCCGTTCAAGCGACTTTCACGGGGATTCCACAAGTCGGGGGTGCAGGAAATCTTGCACGAAAACTGAGACATCGAGTTTCCGAGGGTGATACGCCCCATGATGGGTGCTTTTCCCTTCTTGTCCGTCGTGCTCTTTTTCAGGTAGAGCAGCACCTTCATTTTTTCTTTTTTCATACGCACTTGTAATTAGGTTGCAAAATTAGTTCAATTACAAGCGTCCACCGTATGGAATAATGTGTCCGAATATGTATGTTTTTCCGAGTCTCCGACTAATATCGGGTCTAATTCGTTACCCATACAATTTTTGGTAACGAGACAGGTAACGATTTGGTAACGGAACGATGGTCATATTTCAAATATGCATTCCCGTCCATCGAAACATGGAATACATATAATCAGCAGTGTTTCAAGCACTTATGGGAGTGGTGCCCATATTCGCTTCATCCTTGATTTCGTGGCTATATTTCCCGATGGTAGTCAAAGAACTCGGAAGAGTTATCGATTCAATCATAGTTGCCGCGAAAGCCTGGCTACCGAGAGTTTCAACTCCTTCTGGAATGTCAATATATTCCAAACCACTTAACCAGAAAGCCTCCGAGTCAATTTTTTTCAGAGAACTGGGCAATTTTACTGATTTCAAAGATTTACAAAACGCAAATCCTGTAATCGACTGGAGTTTTCCTTCTTCTATCGTTACCGTTGAAATCAACGAATCTCCCGCGAATACTGTACTGTAGATTGCTTCAACGTTTCCTCCGATTTTCACCGTTGTAAGGTTAGGACATTGGGAAAAAGCGTAGGAGAATACCTTGGGGGCATTGACATTTACGGAAGTGATGTTTTGACATTTGTAAAATTGGTATTCGCCAACGGTTCCTACAGAAGCAGGGATTACCAAATCTTTTGCTTCTTTTCCATTGATATACAAATTGAAACCCTGCGGAAACGCAGGAATATATTTATCGCGTTGCCCTGTTTTTATTGTCCAGCCACCCAAAGATATCTTTGCCCAAGCCCCTATATCATAAATATTGATGTCAGTACATGTTCCAAGAAAAGCATATTCTAGGATACTTGTAATTGTTTTTGGAATTGTCACGGACTTTAAATCAGGGCAATCTCTAAAAGCGTTCCCACTAATAACCGTAACGGGGAGTTTTCTCGTTACATATTCCCAACGTTCATCCCTGATTAGACATTCGATACTATCTTTGATGACAATATCGCCACAATATTTCACACCATCGCTCAGGGGAACGACCTTGACATCCTTGTTTGACGAATAAATCCAAGCGTCATCGTAAAAATATGCAACACCATCGATTACGACTGCAACCGAAGCAGCATTCACTATCAGAGGGAGCAGTGACACTGCAATAATTAATAAAAACTTTTTCATAAATTCTTTTTTTGAACGATTGTTATTACTTCACTATTTTGCGAATGGTTCCGTCGTTCATGCGAATGATATTCAGCCCTCGCTGCGGCTGTGTTATTCTCATACCATTAAGAGTGAAACATTCACTAGTACTCTCACTATCTTTGACTACCGAACCGACACTCACGACATCGACAGGAACGCGACTGTTCTTTACAAATCCCCAACTGCGAGAACTGCCCTCAATGGTAATGCCATCCGATGTTTTACTCATCCGCAGAGCCACAGGCGTGTCGGAAAGTGCCATTGACCCATCGACAGACATAGTCAGATACTTTTTTGTTCCGATATTATATAGGTATTTTTCAGCTCCGTTGCCAAAAATCTGCCAGAAGTTTCTGGCATCAGAATCATCTATGCTGTAAAAAGCCTTCATCTCTTCCACTTGTTCGTCAATGGCATCGCAGACCACATATCCGAAACTACTAATATCCACCAATGCATACGCCGACGTAGATGCCAACGCGTTAGGTTTAGAGATTAGTTCGCGAATGTTGTTGAACAAATACCATCCGCTGTCATAAACAACACTTCCCCATGTTCCTTCTGGAACATACAACATAGCATGCTGATATGTTCTATCTGAAAAAACTGACTGGGCGAATTCAAGTGGAACAGATTTGGCGTAAACATTCTCCAACCGACAACCATTGAAAGCATAAGCAGCGAGAAAACTAACGCTATTAGGAATAGTTACAGAGGTTAGACTCAAGCAGTTCTGAAAAGCCCAACCTTTGATGTCTGTCACATTATTAGGAATTATAATGGATTTTAAACTAGAACAACCCGAAAATGCAGATTCTTCAATGGTTGTCACACTATTTGGGATAGTCACAGATGTTAAATCGGTACAACCACTAAACACTCCTTGCTTGATAGAAATAGTTCCCTCGGGAAAGACGACTTCCCTAACGAGTTCTCCATTTAAATAAAGGTGGTGAGCGTAAGAAAGGGGATTTGAAACGAATGATGTATTGCACCAAGCCGAAAGGTCTGAAATATGCACGGATGTCAAGCATGAACAATCTTGAAATGCCCACAATTCAATAGAAGTTACGCTACTTGGAATTGTGACAGAAAGTAGGCTGCTGCAAGATTGGAATGCTGATTGACCTATTGTTTTCAAGCTGTTGGGGAAACCGACAGAAGTCAAGGAATTGCAATTCTGGAAAGTGGAATTCTTAATGGCAGTCACACCGTTGGGAATGGTAACGGAAATTAACGAGTAGCAATTCTTAAATGCTTTTTCGCCGATAGATGTGACCCCTTCGGGAATAGTAATCGAAGTCAATTTTCGACATTCTTCAAACGTGCTTTCCTCGATGGAAGTTACAAGGTTCGGAATAATAAATGACTGTAAGGAAAGACAATCTTTAAATGCGAAATCGCCGATGGATTTCACGCTGTTTGGAACTGTAACAGAAAGCAAACCAGTACAGCGAAAGAAAGCACTGCTGCCTATGGATTTCACCCCGTCAGGGATGGTGACAGATGTCAATCTGCTACACTCGGAAAACGCAGAAGTACCAATCGATGTCACCTTGTAATTATTTCCTTCGTAGGTAACAGTTTCAGGAATCACTACATTACCCAAATATGCATGTGAAGAATAAATTGCCGAACTCCCATCGTAACTGACCTCCAATTCCGTTTGATTGTTGGTCCATACGTAATAGATGGTAACGCCGTCAGCGTTTGCAACAGCGATATCGTGAGCGAAAACATCCATTCCGACCACACTCAAAAGCGTGGTTAATAGGATTATGATGAAATATTGTTTTTTCATAAACTTCATTTATCTGATTTGTTATGTTACTGTCACCTGTCCGTTTGTCTCGTTACTGAGGTCAAAATTTCCCCGTATCTCATAAATCGTATTCGCAGTTGCCATTTGAGCCTGAAGCGGAATCGAGTTGTCTGACAATATGCTATAATTCATGGGCGTAATTTTATTTTTTGCGCCAAATATATAAAAAAAAACGGATTTCACAACAAAGCCGCCCTATATTTAACAAAGTTTAATCATAAATTAGTTACAATCGCGCGTATTCGAGTTCGATGCCACCGATTTCGGCAGCGAGTTGGGAATAGGAAGAAAAGTCGCTGCCGATGATTTTGCGTGTCTGGCTAAGGCAAAATAGTTCCACGACCGCCGCTTTCATTCCGTCGAGGCTTTCTCGGTCGGCCTTTTTATCTGACGTGATGACGTGGCCTGCAAATCGCCTTTTCATTTCTGCCTTCACTTCCTCGCTGTCGGTGGCAAGATAGAATTTTGTTGCGGAGTCGTTTCGCAGTTCTTGTTCCAATCGTTCTATGAAGAGATTGAGCGGTGAGCGGCGGATGGATTCGTAGTTGTCGGTTCGACGAATATGAACGCCGATGGTGTTATCCGCAAAACCGGAACTATTTTGTCTGATTTTTTCAAGAATATCAGGCTGTGGAACGAAGAGTTCGCGCAGTGGGTAGTGCTCACACATCGTAAAGCAGGAAATTAGGATGAGGTTGCGCCGGCTATGCGAGTGGAGGTGAGGAAAGATGTCCCCTTGCACCTGACTGCTAAAATTGTAAAATATTTTGCCCTTCAAACCGAGAAAAGGAAGGCGGAGGAGATAACTTTTCGTGTCAAGCACATTGAAAAGCCATTTTTTATTTTCCACAACACTTACAGAAGGCAGGCTGATGGGTTGGAACAAATCCGCGAAGTCGGCTTTTAGACCTTGCGCATTGTTCCAATAGACAACTGTCGGCAGATGGCATCTCTGAGCCAAAAAAATGCCCGACGCCATCGCTCGCATCCTGTTGCAAAGGCCGCCTGTAGGGACTATGTGGACTTGCTTCATGTTTCTCTCACTTTAAAAAACTGGTCAATGCAGTCGGTTACATCCTTAAAATTCTCGGCCCACGAGCTTTGCTTTTGGTGGAAGACTTGCATATTTTCAGACATCTCCTCGAGGTTTTTCGGATGCGTGGCTATGTGATTCAACAGCGTTTTCACAGACTGCACGGAATAGGGATCAACCACCACGCCGATGTGCTGTTCCTCAACAAACTCGCCAAGTCGTGTCTGCTCAGCGTAGATGGTAGGAACGCCGAAGGCGAGCGACTCGTGGAACTTGTTGGAAATCGCGTATTTCACATTGAAGTCTTTATTGGGATAGGCTGCCCAGACCACGTCTGTCTGCTGGTAAAGGCTGGCCACGTCTTCATAGGCATAGCGGCCCGTGAAAAACACGTTTGGCTCGCCTTTCGCATATTCCTCGAGGGATTTACGGGCGTGGCCGTCACCGTGGAAGGAGAGTTGGAAGCGCTCGTCGCCCCGCACGGAATCAATCAGCACACTGAGGATTTCGGGATAGCGAAGCAGCCCGATAAAGGCGATTTTCAGAGGCGAATGGGGATGGTAGTTGCGGACGGAAGAAATGGGGAATGCGGGTTTGTTTTCAAGGACGAGTTGCCGATGTTTCGGGGAATACAGTTCGGTGTAGAAGCGCGAGGCGTGGATGGTCAGGTCCACCCGTCGCATCTGCCAATGCTCTAACATCGTGCAGGTCTTCCTGATGAGATATGCCTCGGTGGGAGCATCGAGGTTCTCATAGATGAACATCTGCCTTTCCCGATTCAGCCTTGGCACCATCAGCAGGTTGTTCCAATGCGAAGCGATAACCACGTCAGGCTTAAGTGAATTGATTTTCTCGTGGCAAAACTGCCGATAGCCCCACAGATTCATCAGCTTCTGGATTTTCTGTCCGTAGGCCGATGCTTTTTGATAGACGTGATAGCCTGCCAACGGTTCCGCGTAGTCGCCAGCCCTATCCCACGTGATGACCGAGATTCTCGCCTGTTTGCCGTAATGCTGGGCAAGCGATTGCAGAATTTTTGTGTTTCGGGTATTGATGGGGAAACTGTCGTCGATGAGTAGGAAGTGTAACATAGGCTATGGTTCATTTTAGGAAATCGATGATTCGTTGGCAGGCTTTCCCGTCGCCATAAGGGTTCACGGCACGACTCATTCGCCGATAGGCTTCCGAGTTGTCCAGAAGTTCGGAAACGCTGCTGAAAATTGTCTGATAATCGGTGCCGACGAGTTTCACCGTACCTGCCTCGACCGCCTCGGGGCGCTCGGTGGTGTCGCGCATCACGAGCACTGGCTTGCCCAAACTGGGGGCTTCTTCCTGAATGCCGCCGCTGTCGGTGAGCACAAGGGTGCTTTTCGCCATTAGCGCGACGAACTCCACGTATTCCAGCGGCTCGATAAAAAACATATTCTTCTGGCCGGAAAGGTCGTCGCCGAACACTTCGCGAATCGGCTTGCGCACGTTGGGATTCAGGTGCATAGGGTATATGAAATCAACGTCGTGGTATTTTTGCGCAAGGTCTTTGATGGCGCGGCACATTTGAATGAACCCATCGCCGAAATTCTCGCGCCGGTGACCCGTAATGAGCACCATCCGGCGGTCTGGCGTGAGTCGTTCGATGTCGTAGCCGTGTTGGGCGAGTGTCGTCTTGGTTTGCGCCTGAAGATTTGCGTCGTCGTTGATTTTTCCAACGACCCACTGCAAGGCATCGATGACGGTGTTTCCGGTGACAATGATGTTCTCGGCGCCGACATTCTCGCGGAGCAGGTTCTCGCGACTCAGTGCCGTGGGTGCGAAGTGATGGGTGGCGATGCGCCCCGTCAGCTGCCGGTTCATCTCCTCGGGGAAGGGGCTGTAGATATTGTGGGTGCGCAGGCCTGCTTCGACGTGGCCGACGGGTATCTGCTGGTAGAACGCGGCCAGAGCCGCAGCAGTCGAGGTGGTTGTGTCGCCGTGGACGAGAACAACATTGGGCCGCTCGGTTTTCAGAATGTCGCGCATCCCCGTGAGCACACGGGAAGTCACATCGTAGAGGTCCTGCCCCTGTTGCATAATATTGAGGTCGAAATCGGGCTGAATGTCGAAAATTTTCAGCACTTGGTCGAGCATTTCCCTGTGTTGTCCCGTCACACAGACTTTTGTATCGAATTCAGCGGTATTTTCTCGGAATTTCAGCACCAGCGGAGCCATTTTGATGGCCTCGGGACGCGTTCCGAACACAAGCATAATCTTTTTTTTCATTCGAGTACGTTTTTGATGGCCTCCAGAAATCCGTGTCCGAATCGGAGGTCGGGTTCTACATAATTTCCCTCGCCCCACTCGTTCCACGACTTCATGAAGATGAGGCGGTGTTCGGGCTGCTTGTTCTCCACGATTTTCAGGGCTTGCTCAAGGTGTTTCTGGAAGTTTTCGGGCGTGGCGTTCACGTAAATGCCCTCGCTGCTGCCTGCTCGTGGCGTACGATCCCATTGCGGAAGTACCGTCGGAAAAACGTTTTCCCACGCATCTTCGGGAGCAAAAAAGTGCTGCAACACCTTTGGATAGTCATAGCGCAGTGCGGGGAGGAAGGGTATTTTCTCGTGCAGCACTTTATTGATGATTCGCTTGTATTTTCCCTCGTAAATCATCTCTCCGCGCGATTTTCCAAACGACGAAATGCTATCGAAACCGAGGGAAAGAATGCCTTGATACACTTCCTCGCTGCTCTCCAGATTGGGAATCACGCGCTCGATGGTGCCGTCGGCCCTGCGGCGTTTGGTCGTCGTGTTGCTAATCATCGCCGTGAAGTGGATGCCTGGCAGGCCGTTTTCATTGGCCCACTTCTGCCACAACGCAATGAATTGAGTAACGTCAGTGAAGCGGTAGGGGTCGTAGATGGCGAAAATCGGTTTTCCATCGACCGTGACATAGCGATGGTCGCGGAAGGCTGGCAAAACATAGTTGAAGTGGGCCTTGTAGTCGGCCTCGCCACCATATTCCATCGGGGCAATCATGCGAGTGCGCCCGCCATTTTGCCACGTGCGCGTGGTCCATTCGTGGTTTGCCCATGCCAGACAGAACGGGAAATCAGGTTTTCCGCTTGCCAACACCTCTTCAAACGGGCGCTGGAGCAGCTGCCTGCCATTGCCCATCCAGTAATGGTAGTAGCAGAAGGCCTCAATGCCAGCCTCTCGTGCCATTTGAGCCTGTTGCTCGCGCACTTCGGGCAGTCGCAAGTCGTAGAAACCGAGGTCGGCTGGCACGCGCGGCTGGTAATGGCCGCGGAACTGCGGTTTGGCCTGCGCCACGTTGGTCCATTCGGTAAATCCCGCGCCCCACGCTTCGTCGTTTTCGGGAATGGGGTGGAATTGGGGGAGGTAATATGCAATGATTCGAGCTTTCATGATGGTTTTTAATTTATACTTCCCACAGCAGGGTGAATTTGTCTATATACGTAAGACCATAGTTCAGGAAAATCAGAGCAATGAAGATGACTAACAATCTGCCATAGAACCGAGGTTTGATAGTATAATAAATATTTGCAAATAACAGAATATAAACGATATTGAAGAGGTTGTTCAGACGTTCGGCGAGCACAGGAAGGGCGGCGAAAGCTGGAAGGCAAAAAATGCCGATAGAGAAGACCTTCATCATCAGTGGGAAATATGGGTTTTCATCCATGAGCGTGTCGTAGAAGAACAGCATGTATGAGTACAAGAAAATGGTGAATACCTGCAACGGACTGAATACATTTACGTTTACATCTGTGACTATCATCTCCGCACCTTTTTGATACAGTGCGATTTTGTCTCCTATATAGGGAATCGAGCTTTCCATCGTCATCAACACACCCATTCCAAAGAAATAGAGGAAATAGCCCGCGGGAATTAGCATCGCCCACAAAAGTCTCCCTCTCAATGTCTGGGTCTTGTTGCTGAGGAAAACGAGAGGAAGAAGAATGATTCCTGAGATATGGAAAAAACATCCCAATGCAATCAAAAGTAAGAAAGCCCATCTTTTCCCCTCGGAAAGAGGCTTGATGGAAAGTAGGAAAAGGGCCGAGAGGATACCTGTTCGTATTTGCGTGACCTCATGCAACTCAAAATAGAATGCAACGTAAAGGAGCAACGAAAGAAAAACTGCCTCACGCGAATATTGAGCAAAGGCATAGAATTTGAGCGATAACCCCACGAATGCATAGAAAAGGAAAATGGCATGGGCATCGTCAGTGAAGTAGTTGAAGAAGGCCGAGAGCATGACAAACGAATACTCGACCGTAGTAGTAAGGTCGTTGGAATTGTAGTAGTTACGGTATGTTTCCGCATAGTTTTCAGAGTCGGGATCAATGCCTATCTCGCGAAGTCCTGCCAGTAAGATAAGCGTCAGCCCAATCAGGATATAAGGAATCCATTTGTATTTGCCCAAATATTTCTCCACCAGACTTATCAGGGCTGTAATGACGAATATAAAAATGATTGCGTAGGCCATGATGTTAATGTCTGGTGAAATAAATGACAGCTGCCAACAAGCATAGCAGCGAAGGCATAGCTAACGACGAAATGTATTTTCGACAAGAGAACGACGGATAATAACGGTGCAAGCAGACAAGCCGCACAAAATGGGCTAAGGCGCAGATGACAATCATCACCACAAATAGCGTGAAAGACGGATAGCCAAGGCGAAAAAGCAGCCAAGCGACGGGCAGACAGAGAATTGTAATGGTTTCAACTGCCAAAGAGTAGTATTTCACTCGGCCTGTGGCCTGAATAATCGTTGATATTGGATTACTCATGACGAGAATGAAGATGTAAACCACAAACAATCGTGAAAAAACCACGCTTTCCTGTGGCACTTCATCCAGCCACCAGTGCAAGATGGTGGGCATCAGAAATATCAAAGGCAACGAAACTCCAATCATCAAATAGGAAAGCACCTTGTTGTGGATGTAGAAAAGATGGTCTAAATTATCGTAATTCTTTTCAGAATACGACTTAATCATAGCGGGTCGGAAAGCGATAACAACTGTGTTTCCTAAAGTTCCTAATGCATTGTAGATCTGGTTGGCTACAGCAAAAGCAGCGTTGGCCACCGGGCCAAAAAAAACATTCAGCAAAATGGTACTTCCTTGAATCATCGCAACGCCAGAAAGATTGCCATACATCGTCCATCCAGAAAACGAAAGAAGCTCTTTGTACGTTTTTTTTTCGCTCACCTTCCGATAACGACACTCGGGATAACGGATGCACGCCGTAACAGCATAGAGTAAAAACACAAAAACAGCGACTAGAAGCAGTCCGCCACCATAAAAAATCAGGTGATCGAAAACAGCCTGACCGATGAGCCATGCCACGAAAAGACGCAACAGACAGTCAATGGTTGAAAACAAGGCATAGATACCCATGTCTTCATGGGCAAAAACAGCAGCGGTAAACGGAATTTGCAGCAAAGAGGTAACGAAAGAAAACAGCGCAAACTGAAAAATCCATTTGGCGGCAAAAAGACGATCGGCAGGAATAAGCATTTTTGTTTCGACAAACCAAAACCCAACGCTTTCGAAAACAACAATAATGAATACGGACAGCAAAACTACGATTAGGATACTTGCGGAGAAGATTTCACGCAGTCTGTCCCACCTCTGCTCTCCTATGGAGTAAGAATAGAAGCGCTGTATCGACAAGGCTAAAGTTTGGCTGAGAAACGTGCTCATCAAGACGACACCCGCAATGGAGTTGAAAATACCATAATCAATTTCGCCAAGGTTGCTGAGCACGACTCTAACGGCGTATAAATTGACTATCGTGATGACAAACATTCGGGCGAACAAAAGCAGCGTGTTGTTCGCTATTCGCCTCGACATACGAAGGTTTCCACCGCGTTCAGCGTTTGCCATACCATTTCTGTTAATCCTTAAGCAAAATATCTTTCAACGAGTAGAGGAGGGTTCCCACAAACGCCAGAAACGTAGCTCCCAACACGAAAATCATCCGCTTCGGCGCACTGGGTTTCACAGGCACCTCGGCACCTTTGATGACGGTGAAGGCGGGCGTGCGCTCCTGTACCTTAGCTTTGGCGGCCTGCAGCTGCGTGTTGAGCGTGGAATAGGTGTTGAACTTCAGCTGCATGTCGTTTTCAAGGTCTTCCTGCTTGGCGCGATAGCTCTCGAGCACTACGTCCATGTTGCGGTCGGAGTAGCTGCCGTAGAGCTGGCGGGCTCGCTCGTAACTGTGCTTGGCGTCGGCGGCAAGCTTCGTGTAGTAGTCGAGGTCGATACGAGCCTTGTTGGTACGGTAGTTGGTGATGAACTTCTGCAGTTGAGAACACGCGGAGTCGGCCACGGTCTTGCAGATGAGCTTGTCTTGGTCGCGCACCTGTATTGTGATGACGCCGGTTTTCTTGTCGGTGCTGAACTTCACGTTGCCCTGAATCTTCTTGATCAGATTGCTTTCGTCGCGCGACAGGACATAGGGGTTATAGTCGCCGTCACCACTGGCTACGCCCTCTTCCTGGCTTTTGGGGAACAGTCCCTTGACCCACTCAATAACGTAAACCCACCATGCCGCCTTTTGGTGATCACGCAGGTAGTCGTGATAGTTGGTATTGATTTTTCCGTCGGCGCTCGTCACCTTGAAATTGAAGAATTTCGAGACAAAGCCGTTGTCGTCCATCAAATCGGGGTAGAGCAAAGGCGAAATAGCATCAGTAGATTCCAAATTCGAGAGGTCGAAGCCAAACGACGAGGCCAGTGAGCCCAACGTACCACCCGACATCGGGTTTTCCATCTCGGGAGCCAATTTTACGTTGGTATCATAGCTGCGAGGAATGCAGATGATATACAGGCTCGACAGCACAAAGGCAACGGGCAGCGTAATGTAGAAAAGCCGCCTGCGTTCCATGATTTTCTTCCACAGCGCCCTTAAATCAATGACATTATTCTGATTTTGTTCCATTTTTCCTGTTATTTCAGCAGATTAGCAATCGTGGCGATGATGGCGGCCAGCGAACCGATACTCGTGGTGATGCTGAGCGTTTCGGCAATAGTCGTCTTCGAGGCAAGCTTCGAGGGCACGACGATTTCGCAGCCAGGCATCGGCTTGGCATTGTGACCGACCTTTGCCACCGTTCCATTCATGTAAATGATGTAGGCCTGACGCTTCTTGGCCTTGCTCGAGAAGCCACCGGCCTGATCGATGTAGTAGCTCACGGGCTTGCCCTTGACGTAGCCCACAGTATTCGGATAGAGCACCTCGCCATTGATTTTCACGGTGGCTTCGAACTGCGGAACGAAAAGGCGGTCACCCTCGCGCAATACGATGTCTTCCATGCCACCAGGATTGGCCAGTGCCTTGTCGAGCTCGATACCCACAGGATAGGTCTCGCCCACCTCATATTTTCTCAGCTGCTCGACGTTGCTCATATTGATGAGGTTGGCATTGCCCGTGCGGGCAGCATGTTCCTGAAGGCTGGCCTCCATGTCTTCGCGGGCTTTCTTCAACACGGCCTCGGCACGTTGGCGCTCCTGCGTCGTATAGCGGCGTTCCAGCTTAGCACCCTGTGCGTAGGCACGGTCGTTGATGCCGCCGGCCTCTTTCACGAGGTCGCTCAGTCGCTGGTTTTTCTTCGAGAGCGTATAGGTTCCTGCAAACATCACTTCTCCTTCGATGGTGACGTTCTGCTGCTTGTAGTAGCCCGGGCTCTGGCGCACATAGACTTCGTCGAAGGGCATCAGCACGAAACCGGGCTCACCATCGATAACAAAACCTTCTTTCAATTCAAAGCTGAAGGTTTTGGCAATGACGCTGTCGGTGACCATGGCCGACGGATTACTCACGCGACGCGCCACATCGACCCGCGCCGTCGAGGCGCTTTCGGTCAGGCCGCCCGCCTGCAAGATGAAGTCCTCAATGGTCTCGTTGTCGGCGTACTGATAGATGCCCGGATACATCACTTCGCCATGAATCGTGATGGTGCGCTCGTTTTGTGCCTCTTGCTTGGTGGGAACGAAGAGAATGTCGTTCTCGCGCAGGGCAACATCGGGCGAAGTGCCGTCGAGGATGCCCTTCAAATCGACGCTGAGCACTTCCAACGTGCGGTCGGACTTCATGCGATGCATCACGGCGCGATTGAGGAAGGCATCTTCCGTCACGCCCTCGGCAGCCTCAATCAGCGTGCGCACGGTGGTGATGTTTCCGCCCAGCTGATACATGCCCCTGCGGAACACTGCACCCTTCAGTTCCACCGTGTTTTCGTAGCGATCCATGATGGAATCGACCGTCACGGAGTCGCCGTCGGCAATGTGGAAGGTGTTCATCTCGAACTCGCCCACGTTGAACACGGAATACTGCCGTCCGGTCTTGCGGAACACGCGCACCGACTTCTTGTAGGCGTCGCCCGTGAATCCGCCGGCATATTTGAGCAGCGTGCCCACGCTCTCGTCTTTCTTCATTTCGTAGAACATCGGGCGCTTCACCTTTCCTGCGATGTTCACCATGCAGTCGTAGGGCTCCACGACGATGAAATCATTGTCGGCCAGGCGGACGTTGCCCGTCTGCTTGCCGTTGAGGATATAGTCATAGACATCGACCGTCGATACGAGCTTGTTGTTGCGATAGACCTTGATGTTACGCAGCGTTCCGATGTCGCTGATGCCCTTGGCCATGTAGAGCGCGTGGAACACGGTGGCAAAGGCGGGCAGCGTGATGGTGCTCGGCGCATTCACCTCGCCCATCACGTTCACGGTGATGGAGCGCGTGTCGCCCAGCGTGAGTAGCACCTTGCTGCTCTGGTAGCGTGCGCCGAGCGTCTGCCGGACGCGGGCGTTGGCCTGCGCAACGGTGAGGCCGCTCACGTGGACGGGTCCGAAGCCCTCGATGTTGATGTAGCCGTCAGGGCTCACCGAACTTTCAATCTGCTTGGCCGATGCGCCGTAGATGTCGATGAATACGGCGTCGCCCGGGCCGAGCACGTAGTTTTGTGGCGATGCCACGTTCATGCTGGGCTCGAAGGTGAGGTCTTCGCGGTCGAAAATGTCGCGCCCGAACACTTTTTGCTTCTCTTTCTTGCGCTCCTCGAGGATTTTTTCGAGCATGGCGATGGAATCCACGGGCATCAGTCCGCCCAGCTCCATCTGCATCTGCAGGAAGTCATCGTCGTCCTCGTCGTAGGTGTGGCGCCACACGCGTTCGCTTTGCACGCGCTGCGAGGTCATTTCCTTGGCCTTCTTCTCCGTCGTGTTCTTGCGCGTGCGGTCGTTGGCCTTGGTCATGGTTTCGTCGGACACCACGCCCAGTCCGGCCTCCTTTTTCTGGCGGTCGGCAATCTTCTTCACGCGCCGAATCTGCTGGATGTCCACGCCGCGCTGCATGAGTTTCGTCACGATTTGTTCCTGCGAGGTGCCGGCCTCGTGTTCCTTCATCACGAAACGAATCACCTGGTCGTCGGTCATCGACGACTGGGCCACTGCGCTCAGAGGCATCAGCAGTCCCATCAGCATATAGATAATTTTCTTCTTCATATTTCGTTTTACGGGTATCTTACATTATTATAATAACTGAAAATTAACTAAATTGTTGCAAAGGTAGGCATTTTTTATTGAAAAATTTCATATTTCCCGTTTTTTTCGTAACTTTGCACCCGCAAACGACCTTTTCGCAGGTCAAAAAGTCATGGGGTTGACCGGATTTGACGGCGAGATGAAATGGTACGTAAGCACGCGGTGGCTGGTTGGTTTCCACCTTAATCTGAGCTTTCAAGAAAATAATTGGCAACAACAAGTATGCTCTCGCTGCTTAATCGAAGCATAGTAGATTACGAGCTTTATCCCGCTACAAGGTAGCGGGACGAGACGTCGCCCCAAGGGTGTGGTTCCGAATCTGAGGACACGGCGGCGCAGGAAAATCGGAAATAGTCAGTGCAGGCCTCGATGCACGGATGAAGTTTTAGAGGATAAGGCATCGGTTGGTGGTCCAGGTCTTGCCGGTGCTCGAAAACGAAGGCTGGAATAAGCGTGTAGAAAGCGTATGGTTTCC
>DFHC01000038.1:0-213 GCA_002372575.1 bacterium UBA3734
GCCGACCTCGCCGTCAACTACCCCGAGGCTTTCAAGGCTGTGGTAGCAAAGGTGAAGTAAGTAACGTCCGGGAAGCAACCCGCTTCGGGATTTACAGAATCAACAGAGGAGGAGAATGGCTGATGCCGTTCCCCTCCTTTTTTTTGCCTCATGCAAAAGTATGTCGTGCCTCGTACAAAAGCCTCGGCAACGCGTCGCAAAACTATTTTCACG
>DFHC01000038.1:287-5566 GCA_002372575.1 bacterium UBA3734
CGTGAAAATTAATTTTCATGACGTGAAAATTGATTTTCAAACTTTGAAAATAGATTTTCATGACGTGAAAATAGTTTTATCTCAAATCGATCATTAGGACGGTCTTTTTCGTGGTCGTCTTCATAACCGATTGATAACAGCCCTTTTGTAATTTGACTTTTCTAATGACCGCCATTAGAAAATCAACCATTCAAAAGACGAAATTTCAACACGTTACAAGCTCAACCACGGATTATTGCGCTTCTAATGACCGATTTGGGTTCAAGAATACCCTCCTGTAACGAGCAGCCCCGTCACGTCATCACGACGAAGAATTAAGCCGTGCGTGGGTTTGATTTCGCCGTAGCTGTTGAAAAATCCTCCCCGTCGCCCGCTGCAGTGAAGTAAGCGGGGAGGCACCAATCATTGAAACTGGCGTGTTTTCATTTTTTTTGGATTCTTGTTGAAATGCCAAACAGCGTGGAGCATAAGGTAGTGCGGGAGGGAACGGTAGGTAGTCACGGTGCGGCCTTGGGCATTGATGATGTAGTCGGTAGGTGAAAGCTGGTGCAGGAGGTCGAAACCATCGAGGCGGAGGATGAACTTGCCACTGAGGAATGACTGGCTGATGGCGGCGTTGACGACAAAATCGTCACGGTTGAGGAAAGTTGTGCCGTAGCCGCGACGGCTATACATCGTTGCATCTGCGGCAAGAGTCATGCCCCCTCCCAACCTCCCCCAAAGGGGAGGAGTAGTATATTGGGCTTCGATGCCGTACTGGAAGTCGAGGGCGTTGAGGGTGGAGAAATCGTGCATCCGCCCCTCGCTGTGTCGCCAGTTGATGTTGCCCACAGCTCGGACATTTAGCGTCTTCCGGTTGAAACGAATGTGAGCACCACTATTGAGAGTGAGTGTATTTACGACATTCTCGTGGCTCTCTGTCTCGCCCTCCATCATGGCATGATCCTTTGAGTGGTTCCAATCGGCTCCGGCATCGACGTGCCACGACCAATAGCGCTTCTCGCCAATGTTGCGGTCGGTGCCGAAGTCGGCACGTGCCACGTATGCTCCGCTGATGTTCATGGGCTTGTAGGTACGGATGCCTGTCGCCGGATCGTAAGTGAGGGACTGCGCCACGTCGCGGTGGTGGTAGTCGAAGGAAGCGGAAATGTGATATTGTCCTTGATTTGGTGCGGCTTGGTCGTAGTACTGAAGGCTGAACGTCGTGAGCATAGTGGGCTTGAGGTCAGGATTGCCAAGCTTCACGATGAGGGGCTGGCTGTCGTCACGGAAGGTGATGCGATCGGTCAGCTCGGGAGCTGAGCGGCGGTGTTCGACGTTCAGGCGGATATCGCGACGGCTGTCGGAACTCACATGGCGGAAACTGAAAGTAGGATTGAGGAAGAGGGTGTGCTGCACGGCCAGCGTGTCGAGCGTGCCGCGGCGGTAGTGGAGCCTCTCGTGGCGGATGGGTAGGCCGAGGCCGAATCGGAACTTCGAGTAGAGTAAGGTGTATCCGTATTGACGTTGACGGGCACGGGCATCTTTATATAAGGTAATGCCAGGCTTGTGGTCGATGGAGCGGAAATGGCTGTCGTAGGAGTTGTGCGGGTCGGTGATGGCAGCCAGAGCGTCGATTTGTGAGGCGAGCAGGAGTGTGTCGGGGTGGTAGAGGTAGTCGTGGCGTCGCACCGACATGTAGGTCACGTCGTCGCCGGCCATCAGGTGTAGGTCTCCGGCAAGTTTGAGGTTGTAGCCGACGTTTGCCATGACCCCGGTGGAGCGGTTCGATATGTCGTTTGTGTTATAACTGACGGATCCCCTTCGCGACGTGGATGGGGTAATGCCCTGTTCATATCGCGTGGCCTGTTCAACATCGTCCTTGCTGTGGTCACCCATGACGTAGAATGTCAGGCGTCCCTTTTCGCCGATGTTGACGGCACCCTGCACGTCGGCGTGTCCGTTCCAGGACGAGCCGCGGCTCAGACCGACGGAGCGGAGGGTGGTTGTCAGCGTGTCGTCCCACTGCTCGAAGGACGAACTTGTCGTGCCATCGCGGCGGGTAGAGACGAAGCTTACTGTTGAGTATATCCATGTCGGCTTCTTTAGCTGAAAGCCGTTGAAGACTCTCAGCCGCCCGTTGCCCTGCCGACTGAACGACCCGGTGAACGACGTGGGTTTGCTGCCAGCGAGAAACTGCTCTCGGCGCTGCGTCATGGTCTGTTCGTCCGTTGTGGAGGTGTATTCTGCGCGGAATGTATCCTTTAGCTTGTTACCCTTGGAGGAATAGTCGATTTCAGCAGCTACACTGCGCGTTGTGGTCTGCGAACGCGGCTGGCGAGCAGGGCTCCACTGGTCGGACTCTCCGATGTGGCGCCCCTCGTTGACGTTGTTTACGTTGCCCAAGAGCGTGAAGCGCAGACGGTCTGTGAAGCCAAGGAGGAAGGCGCGCCCAAGCCACCGCTCGTCAGTTCCTCCCGCCGCCTCCACATTGCCGATGTAGCCGCGCTTGTACTCCTCCTTCAGGCTGACATCCATGACGTACTTGCGCGGTTCGACGTCGTAGCCCAGCGCCTCGCTCATGTCCGTCTGTTTCTCATAAACCTTCAGGTGCTTGACTGTGTAGTACGGCAGGTTTTCCATCAACACCTTCTTATTGCCACCGAAGAAGGAACGGGAGCCCAGCAGTAGCTCATCCACCTTGCGTTCGTTGACGAAGATCTCGCCGTCGGCATTCATCGTCACGCCTGGTAATTGGCGGATGAGGTCGTCGAGCATGGAACCTTCTGGCAGTTTGAAAGCTGTGGCATCATAGATAAGCGTGTCACCGCGATAGAACATTTTAATCTTAGTGGCCGTCACCGTTACTTCATGCAACGTCTTCGCAGATGACTTGCGCATCTTTAGCGTCGGTACTTCCACCACATCCTGCAAGGAACGTGGAATGGGCACCAGCTTCCACACGTCATCGTAGCCGTCCATACTGGCGCGGACGAGGTATTCCCGCTCTGCAGCTTTGACATCGGCTCCGAACTGCGCCCTAACAATCTTCATATTGCCTCCGTAGAAGAAAAACATTTTTGCGGAATCCACAACGATGCTGCTGTCTGTACGCAGCACAGAGACCTTGGCATGGGGCAACGGCATCTCTAAGAAACCGTCCTCTACACAGCCCGAAAGCTCTACTTTCTTATCCGTAAAATCTTTCTCTGGTTTGTATTGCACGAATATCTGATTACCCTTTGTCTTCACCTTCACGGGCTGCCCTTTGCATATTCGCTTTACGGCTTCGGGAACTGTCATCTCCTTGATGCTTGCACTTACCTTCAAGTGCTCCATTTCATCGGTGAGCATGACAATGGTGTATTCCTCCTGCCCTTGCTCTATCGTGCGCAGGGCATCAGTCAAGGGCGTGTTACGGAAGTCATGGCTGATTTGCGCCTGTATGGACTGCGTGGCAATCAGCAGTAGGACAATCAAATAGTGTCTCATTCAGCGTCCTCTTTTAATTCTGTAGTCTCAACGAAAATGGTGTCTTGCTGAATGGTTAGCAGAAGACCGTCGAACATATTAAGTACGTCGATGAGACTTGTCAACGATGAATCGGGATTCCATGCCATGATGAATTTCATGCCCTTGGCCTCTTCGCTGCGGAAGCTGACTGCCTTTCCATAATGTGCTGAAACGACGGTGAGAATGCTGTCGAGGCGCACGTCATCAAAACGTACAGGAGCGGCGACCTCTTGATTCGCCAGTTCTATGTTTGTTTCTTCCGTCTGGGGTGCTTGTAGCTCAACAGAGTGATTCCGCACAAAATGGATAACGGCAAATGCGATGCCCGATATAAAGAGAATACCAATGAATGAGGCGGCGATGCGCATCCAGTGGTGCAGGGGCCTCTGCTGCGGATAGTGTTTTTGCTCGAATCGCTGCCAGGCGGCATCTACATCGACAGACAGTTGGGGCTGCGTCCAACGGCTGCTGCGCTTGGCCTCCACCATCAGGCGGTATGTCTCGCGGGTCTCCTCGTCGCAGTTGATGATTTCGAAGATTTCTTGCTCTGAATATGCAGCGGGGTTGTCAAGCATGTCAAAGAGCTTACGGATATTATCATTGCTTGTGTCCATTGCGATTGTAGATTTAATGGTGTAACTTTAAACGGATTTGCTGAATGCCCAGCCTGAGATACTTATAGACAGTGTTCTGGTTCATGTCAAGGCGTTGGGCTATTTCCTTCAGGGTTAGGTTTTCGTCAAAACGTAGATGAAAGATGCTGCGGTGTGGTTCCGTGAATTCGTTGGCATAGGCCTGAATGGCATCCAGCCGCTCTGTCAACTGGTCGATGGGCTGCAGATCGGTTGAGTCGTCAACGGGGAGCAGGCTTTCCATCTGCTGTCGCATTGATGTCCGTCGGATGAAATTCGTGCAACCATGGTGTACGGCAGTCATCAGATAGGCACGGATTCCTTCCGCTTCGGGAATGATGTCCGTTTCCATCAGCCGCACAAACACATCTTGAACGATGTCTTCGGCTTCCTCATCAGCACCAAGCAAGGTTCTGGCCAGATGAAACATCTCGCTGTAATGTTGGCGGAAAAGCCCTTCAAGTATCTTTTTATTGAGCATATCATTCTGTCGTTATAGTCCTCCGTTATGGAAGCGCTTCTATATATAATACAATCGAGGACACCATTTTTTTATAGATACGACAACTTTTTTCTTTTATTCTATCATTTTTCCTTCTTTCAGGCCTTTTTCTTTACCGAAGGCGGGCGAGGATGCCTCGTTTTTATCCCCGCCCGCCTTGGCTTGCCGACACCATTATGCGTTTCAACCCTGCAGGTATATCCACGCCTCTCTTTGCCCTATGTCACTCCCACGAGAGAGGGGGGGCACTATTCCTGCCTCAGTAGAGTTGCTGAGAGCTTGATTAATTGAGAAGTTCGTTTTCAACAGACTTTTTCTCGCCAAGGCAAAGCCGAAACGAGTTTCGCTTTGCTCTTTTGGCTTAAAGAAAAAGTTCATCTAATGTCACTTCATTGTTTACAATGCTCTTGTGCAGTCCGTCAGCCACGCCGAATGTCGTAACAAACGTATTCACCAGTGCTTTTGTACATTTCGTGACCTCACGGAAAATTGTCATCCGCTGGCGCAGTTTCTTTTCGTATGCATCCTTTAATTCGTATGGACCGACGCTGAACTTCATCTCGCAAAAATGCACCATGCGGTCTGCCCGGTCGATGATAAGGTCAATCTGTGCGCCTTCCCTCTTGGCCGGGTCTTGATTGGCCTTGTCAGCC
>DFHC01000171.1:0-1209 GCA_002372575.1 bacterium UBA3734
CGCCCACCGTTCAAATTCTCGATGATTGGTTTGAAGCCTGGTGATGTGGTTTACTTTGAACATGGTGACATCCCTGTAACGGTGGCTTCTGAAAACACCGTTGCTTACGATAGTGAAATTTATTCCCTTTCCCGTTTCTGCAAGCACTTTATGCCAGATGAAGGTAGTGAGAACAGAGAGTATCAAGGTCCAACCCATTTCCTCTATAACGGCAGGACTTTGGACGATATCAGAAGAGAGAAAGAAAAGAAATAAAATAATGAGATATTTAGGAAGTAAAGAAACATTGACGGATTCTATCAGGTTACTCCTTCAAAATCACAATCTGCTTAAAATACGCAAAAAGAAAAGACGCTCATAATGAACGCCTTACGTGATTTTTTGTGATAGATTGTAATCGATGCTAATTGCTATTTACTTTCCCACGCAAAAGTGCTTGAAGATGTTGTTGAGGGTTTCCTGTGGGGTGATTTCTCCACCGGTAATTTCGGCGAGAATGTTGAGGACGTCGTGGAGATCTTCGCTGACGAGGTCGCCGCTGAGTTGCGTCTCAAGGCCGTTGATGACGCGGTCGAGGCTTTCTCTTGCACGCAGGAGCGCCTCGTAGTGTCGGGCGGAAGTGACGATGACGTCGCTCTCGGTTATCTCCGGAATGTTGGCCGCCTTGTGAATCTCCGTTTCCAGCTGTTCGATGTTGGTGCCGTGCTTTGCCGCAATTCCGATGGCGTTTGCTATGGTCTTGGCCTGCGGCTGGTCGATTTTATTTTGGACGATGATGAGCCGCTTCCCGTGGCAGCGTTTTCTCATTTCCTCCCGTTCGGCATCGCTAAGCGCTCCGTCCACCACCCACAGCACGATGCGAGCTTTTTCGATGGCTGCGTAGGTGCGGTCGATACCGATTTTCTCGATGGTGTCGGCGGTTTGGCGGATGCCGGCGGTGTCGATGAAGCGGAAATTGATGCCGTTGATGTCGATGGTGTCTTCGATGGTGTCGCGGGTGGTGCCGTGAATGTCGCTGACGATGGCGCGGTCGTCCTTCAGCAACTGGTTGAGCAGGGTGGATTTGCCTACGTTTGTCTTGCCGACGATGGCCACGGGAATGCCCTGTTTGAGCGCCTGTCCTTTTTCAAACGAATCGGCCAGTTTTTCAACGTGATTCCTGATGCTGACAGCCAAGGCTTGTAGCTCGCTGCGGTCGGCAAATTCGAG
>DFHC01000171.1:1269-6253 GCA_002372575.1 bacterium UBA3734
GTCGGAGAAGTCGAGTTCGAGTTCCAACAACGAGGTCAATTTCAGTAATTTTTCGCGCAAAACGGCCAGTTCCGACGAAATTCCGCCGCGCAGTTGCGAAAGGGCCATCTGGTGGGTCGCTTTGTTCGTCGAGGCAATCAGGTCGGCGACGGCCTCGGCCTGTGAAAGGTCGAGTTTCCCATTGAGGTAGGCTCGTTGCGTAAATTCGCCCGGATTCGCCAAACGACAGCCCTGCTGCACGAGCAATTCGAGCACTTTGTTGAGGATGTAGCGCGAGCCGTGGCAGGAGATTTCCACCGAATCCTCGCCCGTGTAGCTGTGGGGAGCGCGGAAAACGCTGACGAGGACTTCATCGAGCATTTCTGTCGATTCCGGTGCGACGATGTGGCCGAAATGAACCGAATTGGCTCGGGCGTGCATCAAATCCGAAGAAAAGATGCGCGAGGCGATTTCAAGTGCTTTCTGCCCCGAAATGCGGACGATTCCGAGTGCTCCTCCCGTGGCTGTGGCCGGTGCGCAGATGGTGTCGTGGTTCATGTTCTGACGTTTTTCAGTGCCTCGGCCAGGGCCTTCAAGTCATTTTCCGTGCTTGCCCAACTGGTGACGAAGCGACAGAGCGTGCGGTCGTTGTCGAGCGGTTCCCACGTTTCGAAGAGGATTTCCTGCATCAGCGCGTCTTTTTGCGCGTTGGTGAGCACGACAAACTGCTGATTCGTGGGCGAATCCTTGACCTCGATGCCTGCATCCATGAAAATCTGGCGCATTTGCATGGCCATTTCGATGGCGTGGCGGGCGATTTTCAGATAAAGACCGTCGGTGAAGAGAGCATCGAACTGCACGCCGGCGAGTCGGCTCTTGGCCAAAAGTGCGCCGTGGCGCTTCACAATCGTAAAGAAGCCCTTTGGCGCGTTGCCTTTCGGAAAAACGACGGCCTCGCCGCAGAGTGCGCCCACTTTCGTGCCGCCAATATAAAAGGCGTCGCAGTGTCGGGCAAGCCAAGGCAAGTCGATGTCGCCATTGGAAGCCGCAAGGCCGTAGCCCAGGCGGGCTCCGTCGATGAAGAGCGGAATCTGGAAATCTTGGCAAATGCGATGGATGGCTTCGAGTTCGCTCGCCGAATAGAGCGTGCCGAGCTCGGTGGGGAAGGTGACATAGACCATGCCGGGAAACACCATGTGCGGCCACGTGGGGTCGGCATAGAAACGACGGAGATAGTCTTGAAGCTCCTTCGCCGTCATCTTGCCATCGTGAGAGGGCAGGGCGAGCACCTTGTGGCCGTGGGCCTCGACGGCGCCCGACTCGTGTACGTTGATATGGCCCGTTTCCACGGCCACCACGCCCTCGTAGGAGCGCAGCATGGCATCGATGACGGTGGTGTTGGTCTGGGTGCCGCCGACGAGGAAGAAAATCTCGGCTTCGGGACACTCGCAGGCCCGACGAATTTTCTCACGCGCCGACTGGCTCCATTCGTCATCACCATAGGAGGCGCTCTGGCTGGCGTTCGTGTCGGCTAAGCGCTGTAAAACGTCGGGGTGCGCGCCGTTGTTGTAGTCACTTTCAAACGAAATCATTGAATTCAATTTGCAATTCACAATTGACAATCTCGATGCTTTGTAAAGCCTAAAACTTTGCAGTTAAATCCTGTCGAGGACCTTTACAATCAGCGTGTCGATGGAGTTTTTATACTCCGTGTTCATCTCCTTCGCATAGCGGTTGGCGATGACCATGCAGCAGGTCATGGCGCGATGGCCGAGCAGCGAGGCCAGTCCGGCCAGTGCCGACGATTCCATCTCGAAGTTGCAGATGTGCATGCCGTCGTACTTGAACGACCCCAATTTCTCGTTTTGCCTCGGGTCTTCCACCTCGGCACGGAGCTGGCGACCTTGCGGCCCGTAGAATCCGCCGCACGAAACGGTGTAGCCGCGCACCATGTCGTCTTGTGCAATCTGCTCAACGAGCTGCGGGTCGGCCACGGCCACGTAGGGCGCTCCCTTCTGCGGATTCCAGTGCATGTATTCCGTGAAGGCCTTTTCGAGGTCGAGGTCGCACACGTCGTTGCGACGGGCGTAGAAATTGAGCAGGCCGTCGAAGCCAATGCTCTTCACCGAGGCCACGAAGCTGCCTGTGGGCGTGAATGGCTGCAGGCCGCCGCAGGTGCCGATGCGCACGCAGATGAGCGAGCGGTGTTCCTCCTTTTCGGTGCGCGTCTCGTAATCGATGTTGGCCAGTGTGTCGAGCTCGTTCATCACGATGTCGATGTTGTCGCAGCCGATGCCGTGGCTCTGCGCGGTGATGCGCTTGCCCTTGTAGGTGCCCGTGATGGTGTGGAACTCGCGGTTCCGCACTTCGCACTCAATCGTGTCGAAGAATTTGGCAATGTTATCAACGCGTGCGGGGTCGCCCACGAGAATCACTTTGTCGGCCAACTGCTCTGGCTTCAGATGCAGGTGGAAGCACGAGCCGTCGGCATTGATGATGAATTCTGATTCAGCAAAATGTTTCATATCATTTATAACCTTTAATTTTTAATTTTTAATTTTTATCTCAATATACCTGATTTCTTTCGCGATTTTCTGGAGTTGGGCGCGATTTTCGTCGATTTGGTGCTCCAGGCGGAGCATTGCCTCGCGCATTTGCTGTTTTTCGCGCATCGGAGCACGGGCGAATTTGTCGCGCTGCATCGAGAGCGTGCGCTCGTCGGTGTCGGTCGAGGCCGCGAGAGCCGCGTATTTCCTGTAAAGGTCGCGCGACTGGGGCGAGCGGAAATCGCTCAGGCGGTGATAGACCGTGGCGTCGTCGATGACGAAGCGGAAGTCGCCCGTGTTCTGCTGCGTCGATTTCTGGCTTCGCATCGCCTCGTAGCGTTGCAGGGCGCTCTGGCGGTCGCCGAAGGCCCATGTGTCGCCGATGCTGCTGATTTCGGCATAGCGCCGGAGCTGGCTTTCCGACAGGTCTTCGCTCTCGAAGCTCTGGCGCGGCGTGGTGGGCACGAACACGTAGATGCAGACCTTGTCGGCGGGCTGATGGCGGTCGCTCACGAGGAATCCGAGCGCGTTCACCTCGTCGAAGGCGATGAGGTAGTCGTTGGCCGTGGAGTTGAAGGGCAGACCGTAGTTCTCGGGGCGGTAGAAGCGGCCCTCGTCGGTGTCGTAGCGCGTCATGAAGATGTCGTATCCGCCGAGGCTATGCTCGCCCTGCGCCGCGAAGAAAAGCGTGATGCCGTCGGTCTGCAGGAAGGGGAAATTCGGCATCTCGTAGTCGCGTCCGAACTCCGTGAGCTCGCGCGGCTTGCCCCATTGGTTGCCGAGTCGGTCGGTGGAGTAGAGGGCAGTGGCGAGCGTGTCGCCGTCGGCATAGTAGCAGCGGTCGCCGAATTCGTTGCGGAACACGCCGAGCAACACCTGCGACGGGCGGTCGAAAAACGCCTCGAAGGTGCTGAGCGTTCCAGCCTCCTTGCTCAGGGGAATTTGGCTGAGGAAGTCGCTTTTATCGACCACGGTGCTGTCGATGAACATCACTTTCGCCGTGGCTGGCAGCATGGTTTTGAAGAGTCGCTCGGCAGGCGTCTCCTCCACGACTACCACGGGCTGCGCCTTTGGCTTGGCTTTCTTCGCCGATTTCCGTTTCTGTGCTGCGACTGGGGCGAAAATGGCCATCGCCAGCAGTAAAACGATGATTTTTCTTGTCATCATACTCGGAATTGTTTTTAAAACAACAAAGGTACGGTTTTTTGTTGAAAACCGCACCCATGAACCGAGAATTTAAGTGTTTTTAATGATTTGTCATCTTCATCACATCGTCGAGGGTGAACTTGCCCGAGAAGACAATCACGGTCAGCTCGTCCTTTTCTTCCACTTGCATCACCACGGCCGACTGCTTCTTGCCCTCGCAGTGGTAGATGCGCACTTTCTCTCCCTCTTCGTCCACCTGCATGAGCCGTTCGTACTTGCCCCGCTTGACGATGTCTTGCGTGTCGCTTTTCAGACGTGCGGCGGCGGTTTTGTCTTCGGAAGTGATGATTTGGATGCCGCTGAGCTTGTTCATGATGCTTTTGGTGTTCACGCCTGCTACCGACGGCGTTGCCAGCTTGCCGGCCATTCCCAGCATAAACTTGGAGATGTACACGTAGGTCACGTTTTTCGTGTCGGAATATTTCTCGAATTCCTTCACTTGGGCGTTGGCTTGCAGGCTTGTCATTGCCAGTACCAGCGCGATGAGCGTTTGAATGGTTCTCTTTTTCATTTTATTTCAGTATTTTAAGTTGTTCGTTAAGGGTTTGCTCGGTTTTTTCGGTCAGATGACGGGCCTTTTCCAGATGTTCCATGCCCTTGCTCAGGTTCGTGGCGAGCAACTGGAGGGCACGTTCGGCCTCTTGCCGCGCCACGACGGGGTCTTGGTAGGTGTCTTGTACTGCCGAATCAAGGGATTTGTCGCGTTGAAGGAAATGCAGCCCGATTCCGAAGACAAGGGCGACGGAGGCGGCGACAGCCGCGTAGCGAAGGGTTTTGGGCAGAAGATGGCGGCGCTTGGCCTTCTTTTCTGCTTGCTCCCACTCGTCAATTTTCTTCGAGAGCCGATTCTCCAGTCCTTCGGGAATGGGAATGCGCTCCAATGCTTCAACATTCAGTTCGTCCATGTTTTTGTGAGTTGTTGGAATTGTTGTTTGAGTTTCTGTCTTGCCCGCATCACGATGACGCGGATGTTGCCTTGCGAGAGGCCGGTGTGTTGCTCGATTTCCTCGTAGGAGCGTTCCTCCACCAGATGCATTCGCATGATTTTTCCGTCTCTCTCGGGCAGTTGGCCGATGAGCCCTTCCATTTTCGAGGCCTCGTCGCGGGAGTCGATTTGGCGGTCGAGACATTGTTCGTCAGACGGTTCGGCCTGCTTGTCGATGTCGGCTGAGGTGTCGATGCGTTTCCGTCGCCGCTGGTCGATGAAGAGATTTCGCATCAGTGGCACAAGATAAGCCTGCGTTGCCGCTTCG
>DFHC01000029.1 GCA_002372575.1 bacterium UBA3734
CATCATCCATTTCGCCGCGTCGAAAGCTGTGGGCGAGAGCGTCGAAAAACCACTGCTCTACTACCGCAACAACCTCATTTCGCTCATCAACCTGCTCGAACTGATGCCGAAATACGACGTGAAAGGCATTATTTTCTCGTCGTCGTGCACGGTCTATGGTCAGCCGACGAAGGAAAACCTGCCCGTCACCGAGGAGGCCCCGATTCAGAAAGCACTGTCGCCCTACGGCAACACGAAGCAAATCAACGAGGAGATTATCGCCGATTACATCCATTCGGGAGCCCCGATTAAATCGGTGGTTTTGCGTTATTTCAACCCCATCGGAGCCCATCCGAGCGCTGAAATCGGCGAACTGCCCGTGGGCGTTCCCAACAACCTGATTCCCTTCGTCACGCAGACGGCCATCGGCGTGCGCGAGCAGCTGAAAATCTTCGGCAACGACTACAACACGCCCGACGGCACCTGCATCCGCGACTACATCTATGTGGTCGATTTGGCGAAAGCCCACGTGAAGGCGATGACGCGCGTGCTCGACATGGACGGCGAACCGCTGGAATACTTCAACATCGGCACTGGGCGCGGCCTTTCCACGCTCGAAGTGGTGGAAACCTTCGAGAAGGCCACGGGCGTGAAGGTGAACTGGGCGTATGCGCCGCGTCGCGAAGGCGATATTGAGAAAGTTTGGGGCAATGTCGATAAGGCGAATCGCGTGCTGGGTTGGAAGGCCGACACGCCCGTCGATGAGGTGCTTGCCACGGCTTGGAAATGGCAGAAAAAACTGCGCGAAGATGGTGTGATGTAAAATATTTGACAAATGAAGGCAAGAATGTTGGCTGTGGCAGTTCTTTTCGGACTGTGCAGCCTGAGCAGCATTGCTCAAGAGAAAAAATCGTTCACGCTCGAAGACCTGAATTTCGGCGGCACGAACTATCGGAATATGATTCCGAAAACGCAATACTACAAGTGGTGGGGCGACGAGTTGGTGCGAATCGACGGGAAGGAATACTATCTCGTCGATAAGAAATCGGGCAAGGAAACGCTGCTGCTCGACACGGCACAGGTGAACGGAATCATTCGCGACGAGGCGAGCAAGAGTGTGGTGCGCCATCTGTATAATGTGGAGTTTCCAGAGGCTGGGAAGCCGCTCATCTGGATTTCTACGAGCAACGAGAGTGTGCTGCTCGACTGGAAAAATCGGAAGATTCTGGAAAGTGTAAAATCAGTTGGCGGGGTCTCTGCAGTTGCTTTTTGCAAGGCTTCAAAAATGGTTTCCGCAGTAAAGGAGCATAATTTGTATGTTGCTGATAGTCATGGAAATACAAAACAGTTCTCGACCGATGGTTCACGCGAAATCGTCTATGGCCAGAGCGTGCATCGCAATGAGTTCGGCATCAGCAAAGGAATGTTCTGGAGCCCCGACGGACAACGCTTGGCCTTCTATCGGATGGACCAGTCGAAAGTGGCCGACTATCCGCAGGTGAACATCGAGGCGCGCAGTGCTGAATATCAGCCCGACAAGTACCCGATGGCCGGCGAGCAGAGCCACGACGTAACGGTGGGAATCTACGATTTGCAGTCTGGGAAAACGGTTTATCTCGACACGCCTAAAAGCAACGATACCAAGCAGTTACCTGCGTCTGGCGAAATGGACGGGAAAGCCGTGTATTTCACCAACGTGGCGTGGTCGCCCGACGGCAAGACGCTCTATCTGTTCGAGCTCAACCGCGACCAGAACGACTGCCGACTTGTGGCCTACGACGCCGCGACGGGCCAGCGACAACAGGAACTCTACCGCGAGACTTCCGAAAAATACGTCGAGCCGATGCATCCCGTGGCTTTCCTGCCCTGGGACGCGTCGAAATTCCTCTTTCAGAGCCAGCGCGACGGCTACAATCACCTCTACCTCTTCGACCTGAAGAAATCGACCTACAAGCAGCTGACAAAGGGCTCGTGGGTGGTGATGGAACTCGTGGGTTTCAACGAAAAGGCGCGCTCGGTCATCATCGCATCGAACGAGCTCAGCCCGCTCCAGCGCAACCATTTCGCCGTGGATGTGAAGAGCGGTAAGCGCACGCTGCTCGACAACGGTCGCGGCTGGCACACGGCAGAGCTCTCGCCCAGTGGCCAATGGCTGCGCGACAGCTATTCCGAGCCCGACGTGCCGCGTGTCATCGCTGTCACGCCGACGCAAAAACCCTCGCCCAAGACGATTTTCACCGCCGAGGACCCGTGGAAGGGCTACGACGTGCCCGAATATTCGTGTGGAAAGCTGAAAACCGCCGACGGCCAGACCGACCTCTACTACCGAATGGTGAAGCCCGTCGGATTCGACCCCGCGAAGAAGTATCCCACTGTCATCTACGTCTATGGCGGCCCGCACGCCCACAGCGTCGATGCCCGCTGGCACTATAGTTCGCGCAGCTGGGAAACCTACATGGCGCAGAAGGGCTATTTGCTCTTCATCCTCGACAATCGCGGCTCGGAAAATCGCGGTCGCGACTTCGAGCAGGCCACGTTCCGCCGCCTCGGACAGGTAGAAACCGAAGACCAGATGCAGGGCGTGAAATTCCTGCAGTCGCTACCTTACGTCGATACCGACAGAATCGGCGTCCACGGCTGGTCGTTCGGCGGATTTATGACCATCACGATGATGACGCGCCATCCCGAAGTGTTCAAGGTGGGCGTGGCCGGCGGTCCGGTCATCGACTGGAAATGGTACGAGCCGATGTATGGCGAGCGCTATATGGACTCGCCGCAGCAGAATCCCGAGGGCTACAAGCAGTCCTCGCTCATCGAGCAGGCCAAGAACCTGAAGGGAAAACTGCAAATCATCACAGGCTACAACGACGACACCGTTGTGCCGCAGCACTGCCTGTCGTTCATCTACGAGTGTAACAAGGTGGGTACGCAGCCCGATTTCTACGTCTATCCGGGCGAGGGTCACAATATGCGCGGCCACCAGTCGGTGCATCTTCACGAGCGCATTACGCATTATTTTGAGGACTTCTTGAAGTGAGGAGTGTGGAGTGTGAAGTGTGGAGTGAAAATTGTCAAATCGTAAAATAGTCAAATAGTAAATTATGGGAATTCGTCACGTACAGATGCCTTTTTTCCCCGAAAATGAGCTGGAAAAGACGGCGTTTTATCCTTCGGTGGAGCTGAAAAAAAGTATGAAAATCCTGCTCTTGGGCAGTGGCGGTCGTGAGCACGCGCTGGCGTGGAAAATCGCGCAGAGCAAGAAGTGCGAAAAGCTGTTCATCGCTCCCGGAAACGCTGGCACGAGTGGGGTGGGAGAGAATGCTCCCATCGGTGTGAGCGATTTTGAGTCGCTGAAGAATTTTTCGGTTGAAAACGGCATCGATATGGTGGTCGTAGGCCCGGAAGACCCGCTCGTGAACGGCATCTACGACGATTTCCGCAGCGACCAGCGCACGTGTCACATTCCCGTCATCGGACCGTCGAAAGCCGGAGCGCAACTCGAAGGCTCAAAAGACTTCGCCAAGGCCTTTATGCAGCGTCACCATATTCCCACGGCGCGCTACCAGACCTTCGACGCAGCGCATCTGGCCGAGGGAATCGCGTTTTTGGAGACGTTGCAGCCGCCCTACGTGCTCAAGGCCGACGGACTTTGCGCCGGAAAGGGCGTTCTCATCGTGCCGACGCTCGACGAGGCGAAACGCGAGCTCCGCGAAATGCTCGGAGGGATGTTTGGCAACGCATCGGCTCGCGTCGTCATCGAGGAATTTCTCAGCGGCATCGAATGTTCCGTTTTCGTGCTCACCGACGGCGAACATTACCAAATTCTGCCCGAAGCGAAGGACTACAAGCGCATCGGCGAGGGCGACACAGGACTGAACACTGGCGGAATGGGCAGCGTTTCGCCCGTTCCATTTGCCACGAAGGAATGGATGGAAAAGGTCGAAAATCGCATCATCCGACCGACCGTCGAGGGACTTCGCGCCGAGGGAATCGACTACAAAGGTTTTATTTTCTTCGGCCTCATCAACGTCGAGGGCGAACCGATGGTCATCGAATATAATTGTCGAATGGGCGACCCCGAAACCGAAACCGTGATGTTGCGCCTGAAAAGTGACATCATCGACCTGTTTTTGGGTGTTGCCGCAGGGAATCTCGACCAAAAACACATCGAATTCGACGAACGCGCCGCCGTGTGCGTGATGCTCGTCAGCGGTGGCTATCCCGAAGCCTACAAAAAAGGCTATCCGATTAGTTTTCCATCGCTATCATCCCCCCATTTGGGGGGAACGAGGGGGGCTTCCAACACCATCATTTTCCACGCAGGAACAGCTCTGAAAGACGGCGAAGTGGTCACCAACGGCGGTCGCGTCATTGCCGTTTCTTCTTACGGAAAAGACAAGGCCGAAGCACTCGCGAAATCGTTTGAAGTGGCGCAAAAAATCGACTTTACCGACAAGTATTTCCGACGCGATATCGGGAAAGATCTTTGAGCAGTCCCCTCCCGGCCTCCCCAAATAGGGGAGGAGAAAATGACAAAAAAGTTTGAATGAACTCCCGAACTCCTGAAAATGCCAATTAGAAGACTACAAAACAAGATTGCCGAGAGCCGCTGGGCTCTGCCGCTGACCGCCGTCTATGGCATCGTCGTCTGCCTGATGCTCGGTGCTGTGGGACAGAAAATGTGGGTGCAGGCGGCGATTCTAGCTCTCTCCACGCTGCTGATGGTGGAGCTGAACAACGCCAACGCGCTCATTCGTATCTATAGCCGTATGGTGTCGTGCTCCTTCCTCGTGCTCACGCTCATGGCTTCGTTTCTGTTTCCTTCGGTTGGCGGTGGTGTCGTTGGTTTGTGCTTCATTGTTTTCTACGTCTTTTTCCTCCACGCCTATCAAGACCGATTGGCTGTGATGCCTATCTTCACAGCATTTCTGGCCCTCGGCATTGCCAGTTTTTTCTTCGTGAAGATTCTCTATTTCGTGCCACTCCTCTGGCTTCTGATGGCCGTGCGCCTGCAAGCCTTCAGTGCGCGCACGTTTTTCGCTTCGTTGCTCGGCCTTCTCACTCCCTACTGGCTCCTGTCGGTGTATTTCTTCATCAAGAACGATTTTGATGCCCCTCTGCGCCATTTCCAACGGCTGACACAGTTCGATTTTCCCTCTCTGAATCATATTCTTCTGGCTGACAATCAGATTGTTACCGCCATTTTTCTGATATTCTTGGCCATCACGGGCATCGTCCACTTCGTGCGCCAGCGAAGCCGCGACAAACTGCGCACGCAGATGATTTATGAGCTTTTTCTCGTTGTCACGCTCTTCACGATTGTTTTTCTCGTGCTCCAGCCCCAATACTACGACTTCCTGCTGCGCATTCTCATCATCCATGCCGCCATTTTCATCGGCCATTTCATTGCACTCACGCGCACCAAGGTGACGAACATTGCCGTCATCGTCATCATCGTGGCTACGCTCGCCCTGACGGCTTATAACATTGCCGACGGCCTGTCGCTCATCCCCAACCTTTTTCAGCGATGGATGCCTTGATTGAAATGCTCTCGAGCCACGGCTATTGGGGCATGTTCGTGGCTGCGATTTTCGCCGGAAGCGTCTTTCCGTTCAGCAGCGAGGCCGTGATGCTGGCGCTTTTGGCTGCCGGACTCGAACCCTGGCCGCTCATCCTCTATGCCACCGTGGGCAACGTGATTGGCGCAGGCCTGAACTACGCCGTCGGCCACCTGGGGCGCCTCGACTGGATTGAGCGCTATCTGCACGTGAGCAAGCAGAGCATGGAGCGGGCCGAGCGGTTTATGGCCGGACGCGGTGCGCTGATGGGCTTTTTCGCCTTTCTGCCCGTGATTGGCAGTGCCATTTCGGTGCTTCTCGGCCTGATGCGTGCCAACATTCCCATCACTTTCCTCAGCATGACCGTGGGGAAATTCCTACGCTACGTGCTGCTGGCGTATAGTGTCACCGCGCTGGTGTGAGGCCGTTTTTTTCGCCAGAAATCGAAATTTTTAGGGAGAAAACATCGTTTTTCTGGAAAAAGTTGTAACCCGATATGTTGGAGGCTATGTCGCACGAACATTTTACTCTTCCAGCACCCCGAACTCGGCTCCGGTGGCGAAGTCCTGCCCATCTTGTGAGGAGAGGGCGGTGAAGCGGAGGTAGCGGGCTTGCTGCGGCTTGTCGAAGAGGACGCGCTTTTCCTTGCTCCCCTTCTCAAACTGGCCTTCGCAAACGGGTTCGCTCCACGTTTTGCCGTCGTTCGAGAGCTGCACGCGATACTGCTTGATGTGGCCGTTCTTCGAGTCTTGGCGCGGCAGATACGTGAAGCCCTTGATGCGTTTCGAGGTGCCGCAGTCGAAGTCGAGCCAGTGCGGATAGTTCGCCACGGTGACGCTCCACATCGTGTGCCAATAGGTGTTGGGATTGCCATCGACGAGGTGCTGGGCGTCGCCCTCGCCGCTCTCCACGCTGCTGGCGAAGCTCACGGTGACGGGGATGCGGTCGATTTTCTCAAACGTCTTCCTGTAAACGGGTTCCGAAGCGGGGAAGTTGCCTTTTTCGTCGATTTTCCGGCAGGCAATCATCGTGCCGCCCTCGCGCAGGCTGAACGGGCCGACGTAGCGCAGCGTTTTCGCCTCTTTGATTTGCTTTTCCGTGGCGTTTTCGGGCACGATTTTGTAGTAGAATTCTTGGTATCTCGACGGTGTGCTACGAACCATTCCTTCGCTGTCGCGGATGATTTGCAGCGGGGCAGGACCGCTGAAGTTCACGCGATAGTCGCTGGGCGTGGGCTGGCGGTTGCTGAGCGGACGAATCATGAAATAGAACTGGTGCGGGCCGGCCTTCACGCGGTCGTTTTCGAGTGGTCCGCCCTGTCCGCAGGAGTTTCCGCCGAGTCCGGTGATGGCGAGGTCGAGGTGCAGGTGATTGCCCGACGACGTGGGCAATTCGTGCGGATGGTTGGCCATGGCGAGTTCTTGCGCCGACCACGGCAGCACGCTCACCGACATTGCCGACCACGGCTGTGACCACTCCGACCCGGGCGAACTGCCAATGAACAGGGCTCCTGCGCCGCTCTCGTCGGTGAGCGAGCACCAGCGCGTGTCCTGATGGTTGCCCATGTCTTGCGGCTTCGGGAAATTCAGGAATTCGTCGGCCACTTTCCCCGCGTAGATGCCGATATTCTGCGACGTTTTGCGGTCGGGGTAGTTGTCGATGGGACCGCGTCCGTAGTAGCGGAAATGGTCCATCGTCGTGGGCAGTTTCATCGCATAGCCGAGTCGCGGCAGAATGAGCTGCGGATTGTTGGAGTCGATGGCGGCTTTCACCTCGATGCTGCCGTCGGGATAGACGGTGTAGATGACGTTTTGCGTGAATTTGAAATCGTCTTTGCCGAAGGGTTTGTCGGTGAATTCCGTGAGGCGTTTCCAGTTGCGGTCGCCGCCTTCGAGCTTGGCTCCGCAGGGTGCCTGCGACTCGATTTCAAACGAAATGCTGACGGTTCCGTCGCTGTTTTCGCTGACGATGGGCTGTCCGACGGCCTTGTGGCGGAGGTTGTGAAGCCCGTTGGCATACCAGTTCTGATAGGCCCAGTTGTCGTTGTTCACCCATGCGCGGAAGGCGTCGAGGCGCGGGCCGCAGCCGTCTTCAAACACTTTCTTGCCGCCGTAGCTCAGACTGTGGATGCTGCCGTCGGTTTTCGAGAAAACGACAGTCCCACCTCCGACCGCTCCCGACGGGAGGGAAGTAGTTAGTTTTATAGAATTGCCTTCGTCGGAGATAGTGATTTTTCCCTCCTTTTTAATGGCGAAACTGGCACTTCCAGCCCTCATCATCAGCTGCTCCTCGGCCTGCACGAAGCCTGCCTTTGCCCAGGGCATATCGTGTTTCAGTCGGAACTCGAAATTCACGAAATATTCGCGTCCGTCGCTCGTGTCGAAGTTCTTCAGTTCGGGCGTTTCGATGTATTTGAAGGTGCGCGGCGTCACGCTACCCACGTCAATCAGGCCTTCCTTCACCACCTCGCCGTCGGCCAGAATCGAGTAGTGGCAATCGTAGTTCGTGAGGCTGTCGGTGTAGTAGTGCTTGTTGAGCACGTTGATGCCTTCGTGACACGCGCAGTCCCACTTCACGGTGATGTTCTGATAGACCTTTTTCACCTCGAAATACTGCGGTTTGGGCTGCATGTCGCCGAAAACGATGCCGTTCATCACGAACTGGCCGTCGTTGGGCATGTCGCCGAAGTCGCCGCCGTAGGCTAAGTATTTGTTGGGTGTTGGGTGCTGGGTGTTGGGTGATGAGTGTTGGGTGTTGGGTGATGTGTAGTTATACAGGCTTTGGTCGATCCAGTCCCAGATGGCACCGCCCATGATGAAGTTCGACGACTCGATGGCATCCCAATAGTCTTTCAGGTTGCCCACGGCGTTGCCCATCGAATGGGCATATTCCGAGATGTGGAAGGGATACTTGATGTTCATCTTGCCTTTCACGGCCTCGCGCACCCAGTTCACACTCGGATATTGGTTTGAGCCGAGGTCGACAAAACGGAATTCCGTGTCGCGCTCGTATTGCACGGGGCGCGTCGTGTCGAAGGCTTTCACGGCCTCGTAGGCTGCCACGAAATTCTCGCCAGGGCCGGCCTCGTTACCGAGGCTCCAGATGACAATCGACGGGTCGTTCACGCGCGCGCGAACCATTTCCATATTTCTGGCCACGTGGGCGGCACGCCACTCGGTGGGGTGGGAGAGCGACGCCTCGCCGTAGTAGTATTCGTGGCTCTCGATGTTGGCCTCGGCTTCGAGATAGATGCCGAATTTGTTGCAAAGATAGAAAAAATACGGGTCGTTGGGGTAGTGTGCGGTGCGCACGTGGTTGATGTTTCCGCGCTTCATCATCATCACCTCTTCGAGCATCTGTTCGCGCGTGACGGCGTGGCCTCGCTCGGGATTCGTCTCGTGGCGGTTCACGCCCTTCAGCTTCAGGGGGCGGCCATTGATGTAGAAATAGCGTCCGGCCAGCCCGAACTCGTCGTTTTCGGCCTCCGTGTCTCTGATTTGCACGGTTCGGAAGCCGATTTGCGTGGCGACGGCCTCGGTGGTGCGACCCTTGTGGTCTTTCAACTCGGCCACGAGCACGTAAACATTCGGCTCCTCGGCAGTCCACGGCTTCACGGTGGTTGCCGAAAGCAGCTTTTCCACTGACGTGGGACCGGCCACGAGTTCGTTTTCGTCGGAGTAGAGCTTGTTTTTGTAGAGGCTATAGACGATGCTGTAGTCGCGCGTGAAGCCCGTGTGGTTCTTCACCAGCGCGTCCACGCTCAGGAATCCTTGGCGTCCGCCCCAGTCGGCCCTGACGCGAAGGTCTTGGATGTGGACTTTCGGCGTGGCGATGAGGCTGACCGAGCGGAAAATGCCCGGCAGCCGGAACATGTCCTGCGCCTCGAGAAACGAGCCGTCGCTGTTGCGATAGACCTCGACGGAAATCGAGTTCTCGCCCACACGGACAAACTTCGTGATGTCGAATCGGGCGGCGTTGCGCGAGTTTTTCGAGAAGCCGACGTATTTCCCGTTAATCCAGAGATAGAAGAACGAATCCACGCCGTCGAACTCCACGAACAGCTCCTGTCCGCGCCACGCCTCGGGCACGTGGAACGTGCGCCGATACGAGCCCACTTCGTTGCGGTATTCGAAGGTGGTCCAGTCGGCAGGCGGCGTGCGCATCACGCCCCCGCGCCAGTCGTCTTTCTTCACCTGATGGTAGAAAATCACGGGCTGATTCACGTAGATGGGCTTGCCGTATTTGCCTTCCCAGACGCTTTTTTCCGCGTTCCACGAGCCTTTCTTCAGACCCACAATGTTCCAGTTCGACGGCACCTCGATGTCGTCCCACGCCGAGCAGTTGTAGCTCGACTTGTAGAAGTCGGCGGGTCGTTCGCTGGGCGTCTTGGCGAAGTGGAATTTCCACGTTCCGTCGAGGCTCATGCGTCGCGAACTGTGCTCGGGCAGCACCTTTCGTGCTTCCTCGGCCGTGGCAAACGACGTGAAACTGGCGCGAGGCTGCAGTTTGTTGTAGCCCAACCGCTCGGGCGACTGCCATTCCGTTCCGTCGGGAGCCTTCGCGTTGCCGTAGGCATAACCCTCGAGTTGCGTCAGCGCAGGCGCTTTCGCCCGAGGTTTCCAGTTCGGCGCGTTGCTTGCGTCGGTTTGGAGGCTTGAGAAACTAAACAATACCAGCATCGCCATCACGCGGGCGTGGAAAATCTTCTTCTTCATCTTTCTTTGGTGCTTGGAAAATTATGTTTATCTTCGTGATTCCTAAATCAATCAGAGCTTCAAATCTTGTTTGATGGCCTCGATTTTCTCTCTGGCACTGGCCAGACAATGCTCGTAGTCTGCAGCGCTGTGCATGGTGCAATCCTTCACCTCGAGATAGAACTTGATCTTCGGCTCGGTACCCGATGGGCGGACGCTCACTTTCGTGCCGTCCTCGCAGAACCACTGGAGCACATTGCTCGTTGTAGGCATGTTGAGCTTCTCAATGGTACCATCAGCCTTCTTGCCCTCGAGCGTCTGATAGTCTTTCCACAGGCAAATCTTCGAGCCGCCCAACTCCTGAGGTGGATTGTTGCGGAAGTTGGTCATCATCTGCTTAATCTCATCGGCACCGCTCTTACCGGGACGTACCACGTTGATGGTCACCTCCCTCGAGAATCCATACTCCTTATAGATGTTCATCAGCAGGTCATACAGCGTCATACCGTTGTCGCGAGCCCATGCTGCAATCTCACAGATCAGACAGATAGATGCGGGGGAGTCCTTATCGCGAACCTTGTCGTAAGGCAGGAAGCCGAACGATTCCTCACCACCACCGATATACTTCTTCTTGCCCTCGTTCACGCGAATCTCGTTGGCAATCCAC
>DFHC01000104.1 GCA_002372575.1 bacterium UBA3734
TCTAAGTCGGTGATGTGCAGGCAGTAGGCCACCACACTGCCTGCGGCACTGCCACGCCCGGGACCAACACTGACATCCAACTCTTTGCGGGCACCGCGAATGAAGTCCATCACGATGAGGAAGTAGCCCGGAAAACCCATCGTTTTCATGATGTGGAGCTCGAAACGTATGCGTTCTTCAATTTCTGCCGAAAGCGGCGTTTCGTAGAGTCGCGCAGCACCTTCGTAGGCCAGTTTCGCCAGATAGTCGGCCTCGAATTTGATGCGATAGAGTTTGTCGTAGCCTCCGAGACGGCGGATTTTCTCCTCGCCCTGCTCGCGCGGCAGCGGGTTCTCGCCGTTTTCGTCGGAGGTGAACTCGCGAAACAGCTCTTCCTCGGAGAATTTCTTGCGCCACTGCTCCTCGGTGCCGAAGTCTTCGGGAATCGGGAAATTCGGCATGATGGGGTCGTGGTCGAGGCTGTAAATCTCCACTTTGTCGAGGATTTCGAGCGTGTTCGACAGCGCCTCTGGAATGTCGGCGAAGACCTCGTTCATTTCGGCGCGTGTCTTGAACCATTCCTGCTTTGAATAGAGCATTCGGTTGGGGTCGTTGAGCTCTGCATTCGTCGAAAGGCAGAGCAGGTGGTCGTGGGCCTCGGCGTTGTCTTTATCGACGAAATGGGCATCGTTGGTGCAGACGAGTTTGATGCCATATTCGCGCGCCAGCTCTATGAGCACGCGATTGGCTTTCTGCTGCAAGGGAAAAGTCTCGCGGTTGGCGCGCTGGTCGGGGTCGGTCACCTCGTGGCGCTGCAGCTCCAGGTAGTAGTCGTCGCCAAACACGCGCTGATGCCACTCGATGGCCTCACGCGCTCCGGCGATGTCGTCCTTGAGGATTTTCGACGGCACCTCGCCCGCAATACATGCCGAGCATACAATCAGTCCCTCGTGGTAACGTTCGAGGTCGGCACGGTCAGTGCGCGGACGGTAATAGTAGCCATCCACCCACGAACGACTCACGAGCTTGATGAGGTTCTTGTAGCCCTGAAGGTTCTTGGCCAGCACGATGAGATGATAGCCGCTGTTGTCGTGCATCTCCTTCACCATGTCTTCCTTGCGGCGTCGCGCCACATACATCTCGCAGCCGAAAATGGGCTTGAACGGCTCCTTGCCCTCTTTCTTCCGACGCTTATTGAGGCCGCCCACGTAATCGTGGAATTCCTTGATGCCAAACATATCGCCATGATCTGTGATGGCCATGCCGCGCATACCGTCGGCCACGGCCTTGTCAACGAGTTTCTGAATGCTTGACTGGCCGTCGAGTATGGAGTAGTACGTATGTACGTGAAGGTGAACAAAATCTTGCATAAAGACGAAATTTCATGTTTTTTGAGCAACAAAGTTACGAAAAATCGAGGGCAAAACAAACATTTTCAGCCATATTTTTTTATTTTTGATTTATTTTCGCTAACTTTGCAGGTTAGAACAAACATTCTACATGTGACTTATGGGAGATAAAATCCGTAAATTGAAGAAGATAAGACTGCATCGCGAGGGCACCGACACGCTTGTTTGGGGCTTCATCGTGATAGCAGCCGTGGCTCTGCTGCTCTGGCGGCTCGATGCGAAACTCTGGTTTTGGCTTTTCATGGCTATTTTCGGCACACTCTATGCCATCGTAGTGAACTTTTTCCGCTGCCCCGTGCGCTATTTTCCGCTCGAAGACACCGAAGGAATCGTCGTGGCGCCAGCCGACGGCAAGGTGGTCGTCATCGAGGAAGTTGAGGAAACGGAGTATTTCAACGACCGCCGGCTGATGATTTCCATCTTCATGAGCCCCTTCAACGTGCATGCGAACTGGTTTCCGGTGGATGGTCAGGTGAAGTCGGTCAAGCACCAAAATGGCAACTTCCACAAGGCGTGGCTGCCGAAGGCCAGCGAAGAAAACGAGCGTGCCGACGTGCTCATCACCACGCCCGACGGGGTGGACGTGCTCTGTCGGCAGATTGCCGGAGCAATGGCGCGTCGCATCGTCACCTATGCCAAGGAAGGCGAGGATTGCTACATCGACGAGCATCTGGGCTTCATTAAGCTCGGATCGCGCGTGGATGTCTATCTGCCGCTGGGCTCGGAGGTGCTCGTGAAAATGGGACAGAAGACCGTGGGCGACCAAACGGTGATTGCAAAACTTGCCCGCCCCCGAAACTAATGGGGTTATAGGAAAAAATGAAAGGCTTAATCAATATACCCAACATCATCACCTGCCTGAACCTGATTTCGGGTTGTTTTGCCATCGTTTCCGCCCTGCAAGGCGATTACGAAACGGCTTTCGCATGGATTATTGCAGGTGCCGTTTTCGACTTTTTCGACGGCATGGCAGCGCGTTTGCTTGGTGTTTCCTCGCCCGTCGGCAAAGAGCTCGACTCGCTGGCCGATGTCGTCACGTTTGGCGTGGCACCCTCGGCAATTTTGTATAGCTTCGGGGAAAGTTTCTACGACGGAGTCACTTGTATGTTCCCGACTCTTCTCCCCTATCACTTTGCGTTTGTCATGGCGGCTTTTTCCGCCTTGCGACTCGCCAAGTTCAACCTCGACGAGCGCCAGACGATGGGTTTCATCGGCCTGCCGACGCCTGCCAACGCGCTGTTCTGGGCCTCGCTCATCGTGGGCTGTGGCGACTGGATTCAAACCCTGCCCTACAAGCCCCTCATCCTCCTGCTGATGATGGGCGTCAGCTGTTGGCTTTTGGTGAGCGAAATTCCCATGTTCGCCCTGAAATTCAAGCATTGGGGCTGGCGCGGCAACGAAATCCGCTACGCGTTCCTGCTGTCGTGTCTGCCACTGCTGGCCATTTTCGGCATCGCGGGCATCGCCGTCATTGTCGCGTGGTATGTGGTGCTGTCCATTCTGACGAATTTTACGAAAAACCATTCTAAATCATAAGTAAAAAACACATATAACTATGGCAACAAAACCTGAATTTAAGTACGCACCCATGTTTCAGCTGGGTGAAGACAAAACCGAGTACCGACTGCTGACGAAAGAGGGTGTGAGCACCGCCGAATTTGAAGGCAAACCGATTGTAAAGGTGTCGAAAGAAGCACTGACGCTGTTGGCACAGCAGGCTTTCCACGACGTGGAG
>DFHC01000106.1 GCA_002372575.1 bacterium UBA3734
CGAGAGCAACACCGACTACGGCCAAATGCGAAAAACGATGTTCGGCGTGAACTGGGCCTATGATTTCTCGAAGAATTTCCAGGTGAGCGGTACGCTGCAGCACCTTTCGGAACAGGCCTACACGACGAAGGTGGCGATGGGTGCCGAGCCACTGAAAAACACGATTTGGGGCGTGAACCTGAATTGGAAAAAGGAAAGCCAGTGGCTCACGAACCTGCTCGATAAGCTGCCGCTCCTACGCCTGACGCAACCCTCGCACATCTCGTTCTCGGGCGAGTTCGCACATCTCATCGCCGGACAAAGCAGCGGCACGCAAGACAACGCCTCTTACATCGACGACTTCGAGCAGGCGAAGAGCCTGATTGACATTTCGACGCCCACGTCGTGGCTCCTGTCGAGCGTGCCATCGGGAATGTTTGCCGAGAGTCGCGACAAAACGGGTCTCACCAGCGGCTTCAACCGCTCGCAGATGGCGTGGTACACCATCGACCCGCTCTTCACGCGCCGCTCGTCGAGCCTCACGCCCGGCCACATCAAGAGCGACCTCGACCAACTCTCGAACTTCTACATTCGCGAGGTCTATACCAATGAACTCTTCCCCGCCCGCGACCAGAGCAACTACAACGGAGCCACGGCCACGCTGCCGATTCTGAACATCTCGTACTATCCCAACGAGCGCGGACCCTACAACTTCAACCCCGACCTCGCGCAAGACGGACGCCTCAACAACCCCACGCAACACTGGGGCGGCATGATGCGCAAGCTCGAAACCACCGATTTTGAGGCCGCCAACATCGAATATATCGAATTCTGGCTGCTCGACCCCTTCCTCTACACCAACCAGCAGCCGAACGCCCACGAATATGGCGGCGACTTCTACATCAACCTCGGTGAGGTGAGCGAAGACGTGCTCCACGACGGCAAGAAATTCTACGAGAGCGGAATGCCCGTGGATGGCTCCAACGCCTATACGTTCACGCAGTGGGGCAAGATTCCCACGCAGTCGGCGGTCACCTACGCCTTTGCCACCACGAGCGGAAGCCGCGCCCTGCAAGACGTGGGTCTGAACGGCCTGAACGATGAAGAGGAGCGCACGTTCGACTCGTATCAGGACTTCCTGCGGCAGATTCAGGGCAAGGTGTCGCCCGCCGTGTTCGACAGCATCATGAACGACCCTGCCAACGACAACTACCACTATTTCCGCGGCTCTGACTACGACCAGATTCGTGCCGACGTGATTCGTCGCTACAAATACATCAACAATCCGCAGGGCAACTCGCCCGACAACGACTCGCGCACCGAGGGCTACGACACCTCGTACAAAACCACGCCCGACGTCGAGGACATCAACCAAGACTACACGCTCAACGAATACGAGAAATACTATCAGTACAAGATTTCCATCCGTCCCGAAGACCTCGTCGTGGGCCGCAACCACATCGTGGATAAGCGCGAATACACCAAGACGCTGCGCAACGGACAAGACGGCAGAATGACTTGGTATCAGTTCCGCATCCCGCTCTCCGAGGCGACGGACAGGGTGGGCGGCATTCGCGACTTCACGTCGATTCGCTTCATGCGTATGTTCCTCACGAATTTCCAGCACCCAATCGTCATGCGCTTCGGCACGTTCCACTTGGTGCGCGGCGAATGGCGCGTCTATGAGCAACACCTCGACAACGCCGCCCAGACCGGAAAAATGGTGGTGAGCGCAGTGAACATCGAGGAAAACAACGACAAGACTCCCGTGAACTACGTGCTGCCCCCGGGCATCCGACGCGACACCGACCCCTCGCAGCCGCAGCTCGTGGAGAGCAACGAGCAGGCACTGGCCCTGACCGTGAACGACCTGAGCAACGGCGAGTCGAAGGCCATCTATCGCAACACCACGCTCGACCTGCGCCAGTACAAGCGCATCCAGATGTTCGTCCACGCCAACGCCTTCGAGCAGAACACCACCTCGCTCGCCGACAACCAGCTGGCCGTGTTCGTGCGCTTCGGCAGCGACTACAAGTCGAACTACTACGAATACGAAATTCCGCTCAAGCTCACGCCCGCAAACCACTACGACCGCTATTCGCCGCGCGACTGTCAGCTCGTGTGGCCCGAGGAGAACATGCTCGACGTGTCGCTCGACATCTTCACGGCACTCAAAAAAGCGCGAAATCTGGCGAAATCAGAGGGCTTGGCCGCCTACAACCGCCTCTACACGCAGTACGACGCCGACCGTCCGCAGAATAAAATCAGCATTATGGGCAATCCGACGCTCGGCGAGGTGAAGACGATGATTATCGGCGTGAGAAACCTCAGCGGAATGCAGAAGTCGGGCGAAATCTGGGTGAACGAGCTGCGCCTGAAGGAATACAGCAACGAGGGCGGCTGGGCAGCGCAGGGCAACCTGAATATGCAACTCTCCGACCTCGGCACCGTCAATGTGCAGGGCCGCTACACCTCCGAGGGCTTCGGCGGCCTGGAAGAGGGCGTTGCGATGCGCTCGAAAGACGATTACAAGACCTACAGCATCACCACTTCGATTGAACTCGGCAAATTCTTCCCCGAAAAGGCGAAGGTCTCTGCGCCGCTCTACTACTCGGTGACGAAGGAAGAGACGCGCCCGAAATACAACCCGCTCGACACCGATATGCGCCTCGACGATGCCCTCGAAGCCACCAGCGACAAGCACGAGCGCGACAGCATCGAGTCCATCGCCATCACGCGCACCACCAACACCAATTTCTCGCTCTCGAACGTGCGCGTGGGCATCCAGAACAAGCGCCACCCGACACCCATCGACCCCGCCAACTTCTCGTTCAACTACAGCCACTCGCATCGCCACACCTCGGGCGAGACCACCGTCTATGAAAACGAGCACAACTGGCGCGGCGGACTGAACTATGCGTGGACGCCCGTGTTCAAACCCCTCGAACCGTTCAAGAAAATCAAGTCGAAGTCGAAATGGTACGAAATTCTGAAGCGATTCGGGCTGAACTGGCTGCCGCAGAGCGTGGCCTTCAACACCGAAATCCTTCGCAACTACTACGAATTGCAGGAGCGCGACATGGAAGACCTCGGCGGGGCGCAAATCGACCCCACCTTCAGCGAGCAATTCCTCTGGAACCGCGATTTCTCCATTCGCTGGGACCTCACGAAAAACCTCCACATGAACTTCCAGAGCGCCACCCACGCTGAAATCGAGGAACCCTACACCATCATCAACAAAGACCTCTATCCCGACCGCTACGAGGCGTGGAAAGACTCGGTGAAGACCTCGCTGCGCCACCTCGGAACGCCGCTCGACTACAACCAGTCGTTCCGCGCGAGCTATCAGTTGCCGCTCAACCTCATCCCCATCTTCGAATGGCTGACCGCCGACGTGTCGTATGACGCCACCTACAGCTGGGTGCGCGGAACGGCTCTCGAAGACGGCACTTCGCTCGGAAACACCATCACGAACAATCGCACGATGAACGTCAATAGCGCGTTCAACCTCGAGCGGCTCTATAACCTCGTGCCTTTCCTGAAGAAGACCAACGAGCGATTCAGCAAGGAAAAGTCGAAGTCGCAGCTCGACAAGGAGAAAAAAGACCGCCAAAAAGCCCGTGAAGAGGCTCGGAAGAAGAAAGAGGAAGAGGAAGAGGAAAAAGCCCGCGCCGAGGCCAAGGCCAAAGGACTCGACCCCGACGCCGACAAGAAGAGCGAAAACCAGAAGAAGTCGCTGCCGAAGAATTCGAAGGGCTTCGAGAAGGAAATCGCGTTGCTGCCCGACTCCACCATCGAGGTGCAGCACGGCAAGAACACGAAACGCTTCCGCCTGACGGCCAAAACGGAGAACGGCAAGACATTCGAAGTGAAATACAAGCGTATCGACGAGAACAAAATCAAGGTTTGGATGCCGAAATCTGTCAGCAAGCAGCTGAAAATCGAGGAAATGGCCGCGCAGAAGGCTATTCGCGACTCGCTGCGCTCGCTGAATCCAGAAATGCCCGACAGCCTCTTCGAACCGCTCGTGGCACAGCATCTTACGCCCTCGTCGCCGACAAAAATAAAACTCTCGCTGATGCCGAAAGAGCCGCTCGACGAGAAGGGCTGGTACAAGACGACGCAGAGCATCGCCCGACTGCTGATGATGGTGCGCAACGTGAGCCTGACCTATCGCAATACCTACTCCATGTCGCTGCCAGGCTTTATGCCCACCGTGGGCAAAGCCTTCGGACAGCGCCGCGACGGTGGCATCCTTGCTCCCGGACTCGACTTCGCCTTCGGCTTCACGGGCGACTCCTACCTCGAAAAAGCCCGCGAAAACGGCTGGCTGCTCTCGAACGACAACATCGCCACGCCCGCCACCACCAACCGCACCGAGGACCTGCAACTGCGTGCCACGCTCGAACCCGTCAGAAACTTCAAAATCGACCTGAATGCCTCGCGCTCGCAGAACACGGCCAAGAGCATCCAGTATATGTATGCGGGCAACCCGACCACGCAGAGCGGCACGTTCACGATGACGACGCTCTCCATTGGCAGTGCTTTCGAGGGCACGGGCAACGCCAGCAACGGCTATCGGAGCAAGACGTTCGAGAAGTTCGTTGCCTCGCTCGACGGCTTCCGCGACCGCGTGGAGGCGCAATATCACGGCACGACCTATCCCGCGGGAACCACGCTCGCCGGAAAAACCTTCGACCCTGCGAACGGAACGGTCGATAAATATAGCGCCGACGTGATGATTCCGGCCTTCCTCGCCACCTACACGAGTATGGGCGGCGGCAGCCTCGATATCTTCCCCGCGCTCACTCGACTGCTGCCCAACTGGACCATTCGCTACAGCGGCCTGGGCAAGCTCCCGTGGTTCCGCGACCATTTCAAGAGCGTCAACATCAACCACTCCTACAAGAGCATCTATGCCGTGGGTGCCTACAGTTCCTACAGCACGTTTATGTCCATCATGAACCCCAACGCGATGGAGGGAATGCTCGGATTCGTCAGCAACGCCACGACCAACGCGCCCATTCCCTCGTCGATGTACAACGTCTCGTCGGTGAGCATCAACGAGTCGTTCTCGCCGCTGCTCGGCGTGGATGTCACGTTGCAAAACAACATGACGGTGAAGCTGGAATACCGCTCGACGCGCGTGCTCAACCTGTCGATGACAAGCGTGCAAATCAACGAGGCCACGTCGAACGACTGGGTCGTTGGAATGGGCTATAAAATCAATGATTTGAAGCTGTTCGGAGGTAGAAACCACCGTGCCGTGAGAGGCTTGAAGAAGGGACAGAACGACGACGGCGGCAGTACGCAGAACGTGCGCGGAAAAACCACCACGAACAACGCCCTGAACCTGCGACTCGACCTGAGCTATCGCAGGCAGGCCAACATCACGCGCGACATCGCCACGCTCACCTCGTCGGCCTCGAGCGGCAACAGCGCCTTCAAACTCTCGTTCGCCGCCGACTACACGCTCTCGAAGCTCCTCACCATGACTTTCTACTTCGACCGCCAGACCAACACGCCGCTGCTCTCCTCCAGCAGCTATCCCACCACCACGCAAGACTTCGGCCTTTCGCTGAAACTCTCGCTCACGAGGTAAAAAACGACCAAGGAAATATGAAAAAGACCACCATCATAGCGATTTTCTCCCTGCTCTCAGCCACGATGCTGAGGGCGCAAACCGACGTAAATTCACAATTTACAATTCACAATTCACAATTCACGGAAGATTCGACCCAGCTCTCAACTTTCAACTCTCAACTTTCAACTAAACTCGATTCTCTCATAAGAGAAGCGAAGTTGTTGGAAACCTCGCAACTCGGCCTCATGGTCTGGAACCTCACCGCCGACTCCGCCCTCTACGCCTACAACCACCGCCAGCGGATGCGACCGGCCTCCACGATGAAGCTGCTCACGGCCATCACTGCGCTCGACCTCTATGGCGGCAACCATCCTTTTACCACCGAGATTCGCTACGAGGGCCGTCTTTCGGGTCGCACGTTCACGGGCAACATCGTCTGCGTGGGCGGCATGGATCCGGCGTTCAACAGCGGCGATATGCACTATGTTGTCGATCGGATTCGTGAAATCGGCATCGACACGATTTTCGGGCGCATCGTGGCCGACAAGTCGATGAAAGACACGCTGACGCTCGGACAAGGCTGGTGCTGGGACGACGACAACCCTTGTCTCTCGGCCCTGCTCATCGACCGCAAAGACCGCTTCGCCGACCGCCTGACGAAGGAACTTCGCGACGTGGGGGTTGTTTTCATGGATGAAGGAAGATGGACGAAGGAGGATTCATCACCCATCACCCATCACCCATCACCCAACAGCCATCACCCATCACCCAACCTTCAACCTTCAACCTTCAACCTTCAACATTCCTTCGACCAAATCCTCTCGCGCATGATGAAGCAGAGCGACAACCTCTATGCCGAGGCCGTTTTCTACCATGCGGCATTGGCTACGAGCCGCCCCGCCACGCAGAAAAACGCGCGTGCCGCCGTCCGACAGCTGATTCAAAAGCTGGGCTACGAAGCCTCGCAATACACTGTGGCCGACGGCTCCGGCCTCTCGCTCTACAACTACCTCTCGCCCGAGTTGCTCACGGCCTTCCTGCGCTATGCTTGGCGCAACGAGCGCATTTTCCTGCATTTAGAGCCATCGCTGCCCGTGGCTGGTGTCGATGGAACGCTGAAAGACCGCATGAAAAAGTCGGCGGCCTATGGCAATGTACGTGCCAAAACGGGCACCGTCACGGGCATCAGCTCGCTGGCGGGCTACGCCACTGCGCCCAACGGCCATCGCCTGGCCTTTGCCATCATCAATCAGGGGGTGCTGAAAGGCAAAGAGGGTAGGGATTTCCAAGACGCGGTTTGCACGCTGTTGTGCAATCCTTAAACGTAGGTTTCGAGGAATTTTACGCTGCCTTCCACGCGCAAAAGTCCCGTCGTGGCAGGCAACAGGACGGTTTCGCCGGCCCGCAGCAAGAAATGGCTGCCGTCGGGCGCGGTGACGATGGCCGCACCGTGCAGCGCGATGAGGATGACGAAACTGTCGAGTTGCGAATAGTCGAGCTGTAGGGCTTGGTCGAGGTCATAGACCGACGTGGTGAAATAAGGGCAACTGACGAGTCTGACGCGCTGATTTTTCACTGACGTGTAGTGCGTTTGGTAGTCGGGTAAGACGGTGTAGTCAATGCTCTCGGCAGCCAGTTCGGTGTGCAGCTCGCGCGGTCGGCCAAGGTCGTCGTGGCGGTCGAAATCGTAGATGCGATAGGTCACGTCGCTCGTCTGTTGGATTTCGGCAAGAAAACAGCCCGAGCCGATGGCGTGGATGCGTCCGGCGGGCAGGAAAAAGCAGTCGCCCTCGCCAACGGAGTAGCGCGCGATGGCCTCGGTGATGGTCTTTTCACTGACCATCTGCTTGTATTCTTCGGGTGAAATTTCGCGCTTCAGACCGCAGAGCAGCGTGGCATCGGGGTCGGAGGGCAGCAAATACCACATCTCGGTTTTTCCGTGCTCGTGGCCTTGCCGACGAGCCGTTTCATCATTGGGATGCACCTGAATCGAGAGGTCGTCGCGGGCGTCGATGAACTTCACGAGCAGCGGAAATTCCGCGCCGAATCGCTCGAAATTGGCTTTTCCTACGAGTTTTTCCCCGTATTCGGCTACCAAATCGTTGAGTTTCCGACCCGTTTCCGGCCCTTCGCAAACAATCGTTTCATTGCCGGCCACACCGCTGATTTCCCAGCTCTCGCCCACTTTCCGAAGCGAAGTCTGCATATTTTTAAAGGGAGGAATCTTGGTGCCGCCCCAGATTGTTTCCTTGAAAATTGGCTTGAATTTGTAATGCATCGTGCAAATGTACGATTATTTTTTGACATTCGATGATGAAATTTCGTATTTTTTTTGTATTTTTGCGCTTGAAAATGAAAACTCTACGATATGAAACGGACGACGGAGCGAAGTAATTTCGGTAGTAGGTTAGGCATTATCCTGGCTACGGCAGGCTCGGCTGTAGGTTTGGGAAACGTGTGGCGATTCCCCTATATGGCGGGCGAGAACGGCGGTGCAGCCTTCATTTTGGTCTACATACTTTGCGTGTTGATTTTGGGCATTCCATGTATGATGAGTGAGTTCATCATCGGACGACGTGGTGCGGCCAATGCAAGCCGAGTCTATGTGGAAGTGGCTGCTGAGGACGGGCGGAAATCGCTGTTTTCGCGACAGATTTTCCCCAAATTCATCGGCTATATGTGTATTCTGACGGGTTTCCTCATCATCAGCTATTATGCGGTGGTTTCGGGATGGTGTTTGCAGTATATCTATGCTTCGGCGGCAGGGCAGCTGCAGGGCGATGTGGATGCTGTCACGAAATATTTCGAGGAATTTTCGTCGTCGCCGACGATGCCGGTGATTTGGACGGTGGCGATTCTCGTGATGAGCCATTTGATTATCTGTCGCGGCGTGCGAGGCGGCATCGAGAAGGCATCGAAACTGCTGATGCCCTTGCTTTTCGTGCTTCTGCTGATGCTGGTGGGGGCTTCGTGTCTGCTGCCAGGTGCTGAAAAAGGTATTTCGTTCCTGTTTAAGCCCGATTTCTCGAACTTCAATTCGAGCGTTTTTCTTGGAGCACTCGGCCAGGCGTTCTATTCGCTCAGCATCGGCATGGGCGCGCTATGTACCTACGCGAGTTATTTCAGTCGGAAGACGAATCTCGTGTCGTCGGCGGTGCAGATTTCGCTCGTCGATACGATGGTGGCAATTCTGGCTGGACTGATGATTTTCCCCGCTGCGTTTTCGGTGGGTGTGAACCCCGGCAGCGGTCCTTCGCTGGTGTTCATCACGCTGCCTAACGTGTTCAGCCAAGCCTTCGCGTCGATGCCCGCCGTGGGTTGGGTGGTGGCCTTACTGTTCTACATGCTGCTCTCGCTGGCCGCGCTCACCTCGCTCATGTCGCTCCACGAGGTGCTCACGGCGTTTTGCGTCGAGGAACTGCACGTTTCACGCAATCGCGGCACGCTGATAGTGACCGTTTTGGCCTGCATCGTCGGGGCTTTCTGTTCGTTGTCGTTGGGAGCAGCCGACCTTTCCATCGCGGGGCGCTCGCTCTTCGACATATTCGACTTCGTCACGGGTCAGATTCTGCTGCCCGTTGGCGGTTTCCTGACCTGTCTGTTCCTGGGGTGGGGCGTGTCGAAGCGAATTGTGCGCGATGAGTTTTTCGCAGGCTATCATCCCGATGGCACTCCGATTCCGCTACACCGCCGCATCCTGTTCCAAACCTACTATTTCTTCATCCGCGTGTTTTGCCCCATTGCCATTGCTGCGGTCTTCCTCAACCAGTTCAATTTGATTTAAAGTAAAAAAGAGACGAAAATGAGCATCAGAGACTTCCTCTACATGAACAAAAACGACCGCAAGGTGATTGCCGTACTGCTGGTCGTGGGAGTGATTGTTGTGGGGTTGTTTCATGTGCTGGGCGGTCATGAAGAAACGACGCCTCTCACCGAGGCCGATAGTCTTGCGATGGAGGATCCTCGGGAGCGACCCAATCGCGACTATTTCCACGATGAAAGTGGCGAAAAACAACGGTTCGACGTGAAAAAATCGGTGGAACTATTCGCATTCGACCCCAATACGGCCTCTGCCGACGAGTTCTTGCGGCTTGGACTGAAGCAGTGGCAGGTGAAAAACATCATGAAATATCGCTCGAAGGGCGGCGTCTATCGTAAACCCGCTGATTTCGCCCGACTCTACGGGCTAACGGAGGCCCATTTCCGCCAACTCGAGCCCTATATCCGCATAGGCGAGGCGCATCGTGCAGCCAGCGCCCGCTACGACTCTGACGAACCGTCACTGCGCTACGAACGAGAAGAACGCGCGCCCGACACGCTACGCTTTCCCACCAAGCTGCGCCGAGGCGAACGCCTCACGCTCGACCAGATGGATACTACGCTTCTCAGAAAAGTGCCTGGCATCGGCAGCTACTTCGCACGAAGAATCATAGACTACGAGCGGCGACTGGGTGGCTTTGTCAGCGTGGAGCAACTCATGGAGGTTGAAGGCTTTCCCGAGTCGGCACTCGACTATTTCACGGAAGGGTCGGGCCACGTTCGCAAACTCAATCTCAATGCGCTCACGCTCCAGCAGCTCCGCGCGCATCCCTACATCAATTTCCATCAGGCGAAGGCCATCGTAAATCGCCGTAGGCTCCACGGAGCCCTCAAAAGCCTCGACGAACTGCGTCTGCTGCCCGAATTTTCGCCCGAAGTCATAGAGCGATTACGACCGTATGTTGAGTTTTAAAAGCAACCAATGATAGTGTAAAAATATTGAAAACTTAAAATAAAAAAGCAGCCAAAACCTTCTCCCCTCCTTTTGGAGGTGGTGGGGGAGGCTTTAAATTGTAAATTGTCAAATTGTAAATTGTAAATTAAAATGATCCTCGCCCCCTTCAGTCGCCCGTTTTCCATGATGGCAAAGCCCGTCGGAGCCCGCTGTAACCTCGCCTGCACTTATTGCTACTACCTCGAGAAGGCCAGTCTCAACAAGGGCGGCAGCGTTATGGACGACAAAATGCTCGAAACCTTCATCCGCCAGTATATCGAGGCGCAGACCGTGCCTTTCGTGCAGTTCACATGGCACGGCGGCGAGCCGCTCATGCGCAACATCCGCTTTTTCAAGCTCGCACTCGAGCTGCAAAAACGCTATGGCGGCGGTCGAACCATCGAAAACAGCCTGCAAACCAACGGCACGCTGCTCACCGACGAGTGGTGC
>DFHC01000150.1 GCA_002372575.1 bacterium UBA3734
AGATAAGCCTGCGTTGCCGCTTCGTCTTTCAGCTCGTTGCGCTTCTGCCAGAGCTTCAGATAGGTGTCTTGAAGCAGGTCCTCGGCATCTTGCGCATTGCCCGTCAGACGGTAGGCCACCCTGTAGAGTAGCCTATAGTGAGGCATAAATCGTTGCTTGAAGTCCTGAGCCGTCATTCGCTACATTTTTTCTTGTTCAATAATATTCAATGATTGCTTTTCTGTCGGTGTTGGGGTACTTCTTCTCTGCTTCGCCCTTCGAAACCCAATGCTTGTTGAAGCATTTGATGCCGTTGGATTCCATAAATTCTTCCACCGCTTCAAAAGAACGAAACTCTGGATATTCCTTACCATTGATAACAAATAGAACATCTCCCTTTATCACATATTCCATTGCTTCCTTTGTGTAATCAGAAAACTCAATCGCCACGTTCTTGTTGGAATTAGGATATTTTTCTTTTACCAAATCTTTCCCAATTAACCTCTTTTGTGTGTTCCAGCTAATATTATTTGCCTTCATATATTCGGCTGCTTCCTCTGCTGAGTGAAGGTCGGGATATTCTTTCCCTTCAATGACAATGAGGACATTGTCTTTCACCTCTTTCCTCATATCCACGCCATCGTTTTCTTCCATCTGAATGATAGTCGGCACATCCTCTGGCTTGATTTTTCCTTTCAGACGTATCAGTGTCACAATATTTCCGTTATTTGTGTCGGCATCGACTCTGACAATGAAGTCGTTGAAGTATTCTCCGTCTTCCACAGCATAAAATTGGACGTTGTTGAATAGTTTGAAAGTCCCCTTGAACATACTGAGCCAATCGTCGTTGCTGTTGTGTTTCTCGTAATAGATACGTTTGAAGTCTTGTAGGGCGTCCAAGTCTTTTTGCAGTTGCTCAATCTTTCTTTCGGGAAGCACTCCGCTCACAACTTCTGCCAGTGAGATGTCGCGCGAAGCCCTGTAATTTTCGGGGTCGTCTTCCTCCTTGATTTTTTTTATTTTCTTGGTGAGATTCTGATACTCCATTCCGCTGACTCTCTTGTACTTCTTTATCAGTTTTTCTGCGGTTTGGCCGAAAGCAACGCTCACTGTGAGTGCCATCGCCATCAATAAAATAGTTCTTTTCATAAACATTGATATTTTTAGTGATTTGTAATTTCTGTATCGGGTAATTTCCATCGATGAAAGCCCTTCTATTCACGTAAACGAGGGTTTCCGCAAATTTGTTACAGCGAAAAGGCAAAAATTTCGCTCAGCAGGTCGGCCACGACGTAGCTGCTGCCGCCGATGAAGATGAAATCGTCGTCGTGGGCCTCGGCGAGAGCCTTTTGATAGGCTTCGACAACGCTCTGGTGGATGCTGCCGTGAAGGTGGTGGACAGCGGCTTTCTCGGCCACTTTCTCGGCTGGAATGGCACGGTGCGAGGCGGCCTGCGTGAAATAGAAAATGGCATTTTTCGGCAGCATGGCCAGCACGGTGTCGATGTCTTTGTCATCTACCATGCCGAAGACGATGCGCAGTTGGCGGCAAGGTTGCGCCTTGATTTGCGGCGCGAGATACTGCCACGCGGCGGGGTTGTGGCCCGTGTCGCAAATCACGAGCGGTTGCTTTTGCAGCGTCTGCCAGCGCCCCATCAGGCCGAGATTCTGAATTGAGGGCCTCTCCCCCGCCCCCTCTCCAAGTAGAGAGGGGAGAATGTTCGGTTGGGAAATAGATTTTTTAATTTTTAATTGTAAATTCTTGATTTGTGCGACAGCGCACAGGATGGTGCGGAGATTTTTCTCTTGATAGGCGCCTTTCAACTCGAAATCGGGTAGGGGAGAGGGCATCTCAAATTCTTCGGCGAAGAAAATCGGGGCGTTCATTTCGCGGGCTTTCTGCTCGAAAACGGGTCGCGTTTCGGGCGTGGCCTCACCGATGACGACGGGCACGCCCTGCTTGATGATTCCAGCCTTTTCCGAGGCGATTTCAGCAAGCGTGTTGCCCAGAAACTGCGTGTGGTCGAGGGCGATGTTGGTGATGACGGAGAGGATGGGCGTAATGATGTTCGTGGAGTCGAGTCGTCCGCCGAGTCCCACTTCGATGACGGCCACATCTACCTTCTCGTCGGCGAAATATTTGAATGCCATCGCGGTGGTGAGTTCGAAAAATGAAGGATGAAGGCTCCCCTCTCCCTTTGGAGAGGGGTTGGGGGTGAGGCTTTCCACAAAATCGACGACGTACTGCTCCGAGATGTATTCTCCATCGACGCGGATGCGCTCGCGGAAATCGACGAGGTGGGGCGAGGTGTAGAGACCGACGCGCAGGCCGGCGTCTTGCAAAATTCGCGCCAACGCGTGCGAAACCGAGCCTTTTCCGTTGGTGCCGGCCACGTGAATCGTCTTGTACTGCCGATGCGGATGGCCGTAGTGGGCGTCGAGGGCTTCGGTGGTCTGAAGTCCGGGTTTGTAGCCGCTGGCTCCCTGCTTTTCAAACATCGGGAGCTGGTTGAACAGGTATTCGCAGGTTTCTCTGTAATTCACGAAAAATAGTCTTTGACTCTATCGAAAACCGACCGTTTCGCATTCGCGTCGCCTTGGAAATTCTCGCTTCCTCGCAGTTGTTCGAGCGTTTCCTTCTCCTCGCGACTGAGCGTTTTCGGCACATAGACGCTGATGTTCACGATGATGTCGCCCTTGCCGCGACCGTAGCCCTGCACGGCGGGCAGTCCTTCGTCTTCCAGACGGATGGTCTTGCCCGGCTGCGTGCCCGACTCAATCTTGATTTTCCGCTTTTTCTCGCCGAGCGTAGGAATCTCCACCTCGCCGCCGAGTGCCGCCGTGGGGAAGTCGAGCAAGAGGTCGTAGAGCAGGTTTTGGCCGTCGCGGATGAAAGTGTCGTTTTCCTCCTCTTCGACGAAGACTTGGATGTTGCCGTTGATGCCGTTGTGTTGGCCGGCATTGCCCTTTCCGGGCACGTTCACCACCATTCCCTCGGAAACGCCTGCCGGAATGTTGATTTCCACCACTTCCTCGCCTTTCACGATGCCCGTACCGCGACATTCCTTACATTTATTCTTGATGATTGTGCCCTCGCCGTGACAGGTCGGACACTCGCTCTGTGTCTGCATCATGCCGAGAATCGACCGCACGGTGCGCACGGTGTAGCCCTGGCCGCCGCAGGTGGGACAAGTCTCGCTGCTGCTGCCGTTTTCGGCACCGCTGCCGTGGCAGTGCGGACAGGTGACGTCTTTCTTCAGCTTGAATTTCTTCGTGACGCCCGTGGCCACTTCCTGCAGCGTGAGGCGCACCTTCAGCCGCAAGTCGGAACCGCGATACTGCGTGCGCTGCCTTCCGCCTCCAAAGCCGCCGAATCCGCCGAATCCACCACGTCCGCCAAACACGTCGCCAAACATCGAGAAAATGTCGTCCATCGAGAATCCGCCAGCGCCAAAGCCGCCGAATCCGCCCATTCCGTTCAGGCCGTCGAAGCCGAACTGGTCGTATTGCTGACGCTTCTGCGCGTCGCTGAGCACGCTGTATGCCTCGGCGGCCTCCTTGAACTTCTCCTCGGCGTCTTTGTCGTCGGGATTGCGGTCGGGATGATATTTGATGGCAATCTTGCGATACGCCTTCTTGATTTCGTCTTCAGAGGCTTGCTTGCCGACGCCTAAAACCTCGTAGTAGTCTCTTTTCATATTAGGGGAATTTACTGTCCGACTGCTACTTTTGCGTGGCGAATCACCTTGTCGTTGAGCGTGTAGCCCGTCTGAACGCAGTCGATGACTTTGCCCTTCTTCTCGTCGCCCATCCCTGGCACCATCGCCACGGCTTCGTGGAAATCGACGTCGAAATCCTGTCCGTCGGTTTCGATTTTGCGAACGCCGAGTCCCTCGAGTGTCTTCTGAAACTTCTTGAAAATCAGGTCCATACCGTCTTTGATGGCCTGCGGGTCGTCGGTGTGGGTGTCGGCCAGGGCGCGCTCGAAGTCGTCGAGCACGGGCAAGATGGCCGTCACGGTTTTCTCGCCGCCGTTCAGAATCAGCTCGGCCTTCTCCTTGAGCGTGCGTTTCTTGTAGTTTTCAAACTCGGCGACGGTGCGCAACAGCTGGTCTTTGAGCTTGGCGATTTCGTCGAGTGCCACGTCGAGCGGTTCGCGCTCCTCGTCGCTATTTTCAGTGGTTTCGTCGTTTTTCTCCGATTTTTCTTCGTTCAGCACCTCTTCGTCGGTGGTTTCGGCGGCCTGAGCCTCGTCGTGAAGCTCCTCGTTGCCGTCTTCAATGGGAATATTCTTTTCGTTGTCCATTTTTTTGTGCTTTAAAAGGGTTTACACGACTTTTCTTAACAAAAATCGTGCCAATCACTTCATCCCTCATCCTTCGTACATCCTACTCTTCTGCTCTTTGATTTGCTCGTCGTAGATGTAGTCGTCGTAGTCCATCAGTTTGTCGATGGTGCCGCTCGGGGTGAGCTCGATGATGCGGTTGGCCACGGTCTGGATGAATTCGTGGTCGTGCGAGGCGAAGAGGATGTTGCCCTTGAACTGGATGAGGTTGTTGTTGAAGGCCTGAATCGATTCCAAGTCGAGGTGGTTCGTGGGAGTGTCGAGGATGAGGCAGTTGGCGTTTTTCAGCTGCATTCGCGCAATCATACAGCGCATTTTCTCGCCGCCGGAAAGCACTCTCACTTTCTTCTCCACCTCTTCCTGCTTGAAGAGCATTCGTCCGAGGAATCCCTTCATCACCACCTCGTTGCCCGGGCCGTATTGCGAGAGCCAATCGACGAGGTTCAGGTCGCTCTGGAAGAACTCGGTGTTGTCGAGCGGCAGGTAGGCCGTGGTGATGGTGATGCCCCATTTGTAGGTGCCGGCGTCGGCCTCGCGATTGCCATTGATGATTTCAAAAAGTGCCGTCATTGCCTTCGGATTGTGGCTGAGAAAGACGGTTTTCTGGCCTTTCTCGATGTTGAACGACACGTTGTCGAACAGCACCGTTCCGTCGGTATCCACGGCCTTCAGGCCCTCTACTTCGAGAATCTGGTTGCCCGGGTCGCGGTCCATCGTGAAGATGATGCCCGGATATTTGCGGCTCGACGGACGGATTTCCTCCACGCTGAGCTTTTCAAGCATTTTCTTGCGCGAGGTGGTCTGCTTC
>DFHC01000027.1 GCA_002372575.1 bacterium UBA3734
GTGGAAGGCGAAGGTGCGCAGGAACTCCTTCTCGATGGCGAAGTTCTCCATGAACTGCGAGGGCAGTTCGACGAAGTCCCACCACACGTTGGTGCCGCTCAGACTTTCGAAGCGGCAGTTGGAGAACATGCCGTGGAGCGAGTGGCCAAACTCGTGGAGGAAGGTCTCCACCTCGCCGAGCGTCAGCAGGGCGGGCTTGTCCTCGGTGGGCTTGGTGAGGTTCATCACCACCGAGACGTGCGGCCGTATGTTCTCGCCCTTCCGGTCGATGTACTGCCCTTGGTATTCCGTCATCCAGGCGCCGCCCTGCTTGCCCTTGCGCGGGTGGAAGTCGGCATAGAAGACGGCCAGGAACGAACCGTCCTTGTCGAACACTTCATAGGCTTTCACGTCGGGATGATAGACGGGAATCGCCTTGTTTTCCTTGAACGTGATGCCGTAGAGGCGGTTGGCCAGCCCGAATACGCCGTCGATGACTTTTTCGAGTTGGAAATAGGGGCGGAGCATCTCGGAATCGAGGTTGTAGCGCTCCATTTGCAGCTTGTGCGAGTAGAACGAGAAGTCCCAGGGCTGCATATCAGCCTCTCCCCCGGCCCCTCTCCAAGTAGAGAGGGGAGAATTTGATAGTTTTCCTTCTGATGGAGCTTCAGATGCTGTTTTTTCGAGGTCTTTTTGGAAGATTTTCTCTACTTCCTTCACCTCCTCGATGGCTGTGGGCTTATAGGCGTCGAGTAGTTCGTCGAGCAGCTGATAGACGTTTTTTGCACTGCCGGCCATGCGGTGCAGCATCACGTAGTCGGCGTACGTGTCGTAGCCCAGCAGCTGTGCCATTTCGCGCCGCAGATTGATGAGCCGACGGCAGATGTCGAGGTTGTTTTCGGCGTTGTCGTGCAGGCAGACCGTGTTTTTCGCCATATACATCTGCCGGCGCAGCTCGCGCTGCGTGGAGTAGGTCATGAAGGGCGAGTAGGAGGGCGAGTCGAGCGTGAAAATCCAGCCGTCCTTGCCCTGTTCCCTGGCCGTTTGCGCAGCAGCTTGGCGTGCCGTTTCGGGCAGTCCGTCGAGCTGTTTCTCATCGGTGATGTGCAGTTCGAAAGCCTTGTTTTCCTTCAGCATGTTCTGCGAGAATTGCAGCGCGAGCAGGCTGGCCTCCTCGGTGAGTTGGCGCAGGCGTTGCTTGTCTTCGTCACTGAGCAGCGCGCCACTTCGCACAAAACCGTCGTAGCAGTTGCGCAGCAGCATTTCCTGTTCGGTCGTCAGCGTTTCGGGGTTCAACTCTCGGCCATCGGCCTTCGGTTCACTCCCGAAATAATCGTCATAAACCCTCTTGATGCGCTCGAAAAGCGGCTTGTTGAGCATCACGTCGTTTTCGTGTTGCGTGAGGATGGGAGTCAGTTTCTGCGCGAGCTCGTCGAGCTGGTCGTTGGTTTCGGCGCTGAGCATGTTCGAGAACACGGTCGATACGCGGTCGAGCAGGTCGTAATAGTGTTCGCCCTTGCTCGTGTCCACGCGCGCAATAGTATTCTCGAAAGTGGGTTTTTCGGGGTCGTTGATGGTTTTCTCAATCTCCTCATTGTCGCGTCGGATGCCCTCCAGAAAGGCCTCTTCGTAGTCTTCAAACTGGATTCGGTCGAAGGGAATGGTGTTGTGCGGCGTGTCGTACGACTGAAAAAACGGGTTTATTCTCTCTTGATTCATAAAATGGTTTCTTTCTCTCTGATAAATCGTGCAAAAATAGTAAAATTCTGGGAAACCGCGTGCTTTCTGTGCGTTTTTTTTAGTTTATTTGGCACGAAAAGCCTCGAAAATCGTCAAAATGGTTGCTGATTTCGGAAAAAACCTTTACCTTTGCGGTCTGAAAACTGTCGAGAAATGATCATCAAAATTTGCGGTATGCGCGATGCCGACAATATTCGCGCGGTGTCGGAACTTGGCGTGGATATGCTGGGTTTCGATTTCAGACCCGAGAGTCCCCGCTTTGTGCGCATGGTGAGCTCGCTCGCCGGCACGATTCCCGACTACAGCGAGGAGCAGATTACGCGAAACGCCTCTGTTCCAACGGCTTCCCCCTCGGCTACTCCGATGAAAATCGGCGTTTTTGCCGACGACATGCCGCAGAGCATCGTCACGCGTGTGTACAACTATCAGTTGGACGGCGTGCAGCTCAACGGCAGCGAGGGCAGGGTGATGATTGAGAACCTGAAGCGCACGCTCGAGCCCGACATCCGACAGGGCGTGCGCATCATCAAGACGCTCACCATCATCAGTCCTGAAGACATTGAACAATACAAGGAATACGAGGGCGTGGCCGACATGCTGCTCTTCGTGCCGAAATCGATTGAAGAGCATCTGGATTGGCAAATTTTGGATGCCTACGACGGCCAGACGCCATTCTTGCTGGGCGGCGGCATCTCGCCCGACGATGCGAAGCGCATTCTCGGTTTCCGCCATCCGCAGTTTGCCGGCGTGAGCGTCAGTTCGCGGTTTGAAACAGCGCCCGGCGTGAAGGATATCGACGCGATTCGCCGTTTTGTAGCCACTTTGCGAGGCTGACGAGTCGTTTTTTTAGAAAAATATACCCGACATGGAGAACGAATCAATAGAACTCATTCAGCCTGTGGACACCATTCCCTGGTATGCTCTCAGACTATATTTTGCACGCTATAAGGTGGTGAGCGAATGGCTCGACAACCAGCAACTGGAGTATTTCGTGCCGATGCAGTACGTCGATATCGAGAAAGATGGTCGCGTCAAGCATGTGCTCCGTCCGGTGGTTTCAAATCTGGTTTTTCTGAAGAAAACATCGGGGAAGAAGGAGCTGGGAAAATTGCTGTCGGAGGCTCCGTTTAAGATGTCGGTCATCACGAAAAGCCGCGAAAATCGCGAGTGGTACGAGATTCCGGCTCGCCAGATGGAGGAGTTCAAGACGATGTGCAACCCCGAGGTGGAAATGCGCAAATACCTGAGCGAATCGGAGGCGAAGATGAAGGTTGGTGCGCCCGTTTTAGTGAAGTTCGGCCCGCTGAAGGGACTTACGGGCAAGCTCGTGCGCTCGAACAAGAAATACTATTTGCTCAAGGAAGTGCCTGGATTGGGCGTGATGCTGAAGGTTTCGCGCTGGTGTTGCGTGCCAATGGAAGGTTGATTTTCGCTTGAAAACTTAGTATTCGCTCGTGAAATGGAAGCGGATGTTCTCAAAATCTTGCTGCGCCATCGACAACACATAGCCCGAATCGGCTAAAAATACGTCGCGACCCTCTTTGTCCTTCGCCATATACTGATATTTTCGCTTTTTGAAGGCTTCGAGTTCGCGGTCGTCGTCGCTCGAAATCCAGCAGGCTTTGTACAAATGCACGGGTTCCCAGCGGCATTTCGCGTTGTATTCGTTTTCCAGGCGATACTGAATCACCTCGAATTGCAGTTGCCCGACCGTTCCAATGATTTTTCTGCCGTTGAACTGGTTGACGAACAGCTGTGCCACGCCCTCGTCCATGAGTTGCGCGATGCCCTTTTCCAGCTGTTTCGAGCGCATCGGGTCGTCGTTTTCGATGTATTTGAACATTTCGGGCGAGAACGACGGCAGCCCGCGGAAATGCAGCTGCTCGCCCTCGGTGAGCGTGTCGCCAATCTTGAATACTCCGCCAGAGTCGGGCAGTCCAACGATGTCGCCGGCCCAAGCCTCGTCGATGGTGGATTTGCGCTGTGCCATGAACTGCGTGGGCGAGGTGAAGCGCATCGTTTTGCCCTGTCTGACGTGCAGATAGGGCTGGTTGCGCACGAATTTTCCCGAGCAGACCTTGCAAAAAGCGATGCACGAGCGATGGTTCGGGTCGATGTTGGCGGTGATTTTGAAGATGAACCCAGTGAATTTCGGTTCTTCGGGCTTCACTTCGCGCTCATCGGCCTGCGTGGCGCGTGGCGACGGCGCAATCTCCACGAAGCAGTTCAACAGCTCCTGAACACCGAAGTTGTTGAGTGCCGAACCGAAAAACACGGGCGCGACCTCGGCAGAGCGATAGGTCTCAACGTCGAATTCGGGATAGACGCCGTCGATGAGTTCAAGGTCGTTGCGCAGTTGCGCCGCATCTTGTTCGCCGACTCTCGCGTCCAATTCGTCGCTGGCGATGTCGATTTCGATTTTTTCCGTAATTCGCTGTTTGTCAGGCGTGAAAAGATCGAGTTTTTGCTCATAGATATTATAGACGCCCTTGAATTTCGCCCCTTGGTTGATGGGCCACGACAGCGGTCGCACCTTGATTTTCAGCTCTTCTTCGAGTTCGTCGAGCAGGTCGAAAGGGTCGCGACCCTCGCGGTCCATTTTGTTGATGAAAATGATGACAGGCGTATTTCTCATTCGACAAACCTCCATCAGTTTGCGCGTCTGCGTTTCGACACCTTTCGCGCCATCGACCACGATAATGGCCGAATCCACGGCGGTCAGCGTGCGATAGGTGTCTTCGGCGAAGTCTTGGTGACCGGGCGTGTCGAGGATGTTCACCTTGTAGTCGCCGTAGTCAAACTCCATCACCGACGTTGAAACCGAGATACCGCGCTGTTTCTCGATGTCCATCCAGTCCGACGTGGCTGTTTTCCTGATTTTATTGCTTTTCACGGCTCCAGCCACCTGAATCTGGCCGCCGAAGAGCAGGAATTTCTCCGTCAGCGTGGTTTTTCCGGCGTCGGGATGGCTGATGATGGCGAAGGTTCGCCTGCGTTCTATTTCTGGGTTCATTTTTTATTCTTCAACTATTGGATATAATTCGATGAACTCTCCCTGATGGCGTTTGCCGTCGTTGATGAGTTCTGCCATTTTCTGGCCAATCGTTTCAATGTCGTGGAAGCCCGGCTGGCTCATATTTCCGTTCAAATCGGTCGTTGTGGGGCCCGGATGCACCGAGAAAATTTCCAACGGGGTGTTGTTCTGCTGAAATTCCATCGCCATCACGCCCATCATCGCGTTTTGCGCCGCCTTGCTCGTCACATAGGCCAACGGATGCCAGTAAGGACTGATTTCCGAGGGAACGGTCACATTGATAATTCGTCCGTTGTTGCGTGCCAACAAGGGCATCAGCGCCTTTGTGAGCAGGAATGTTCCCGTGAAATTCACGTCGAGCGTTTCCTTGATGTCGCTCAGTTCGGTGTGCTCGCTATCCACGCTCATATCGCCCGGAATGCCAGCGTTGTTCACCAACAGCGTCAGTCCCGAATATTTCTCTTGAATTACCTTGGCAGCTTGTTCAATGCCATTGAAATCGCGCAATTCGATGTTCACCCAGCCCAGCACGTCGATGCCAAGTCGTTTCAATTCTTCGATGGCCTTTTCAGCACGTTCCTGATGTCGTGCGCCAAGAATTATTTTCCAACCGCTGAGGCCGAGATGTTTTGCGATGCCAAATCCAATGCCTTTGTTGGCACCTGTTATGAAAACTATTTTTTCCATTTTCTTCAGTTATTTTTTTAATTTAAGAGGTCAATACATTCGGCGAGCGACGTTTCCCAATGCGGAATTTCGATGCCGAAAGTTTCCTTGATTTTCGACTTGTCGAGCACAGAATAGTGCGGACGAGTGGCGGGAGTGGGGTAGTCGGTGGTGTGAATCGGGCGGACGCGACACGACTCGATACCTGCCAAGCGATGGATGGCGAGCGTGAAATCGTACCACGAGGCGACACCTTCATTGGAAAAATGATAGATTCCAGGCTCGATTCCCTTGTCGATGACCGTCATGATGGCTTTGGCGAGGTCGCGGGCGTAGGTCGGTGTGCCGATTTGGTCGAAAATCACGCCGAGTTCCGTTTTCTCGCGTCCAAGGCGGAGCATCGTCTTCACGAAATTGTTGCCAAACGTGCTGTAGAGCCATGCTGTGCGAATCACCATCGCCCGTTGGCACAGGCTCAGCACCTTTTGCTCGCCTTCGAGCTTCGTCCGTCCATATACGCTGTTCGGGCATGTGGCCTCGTCTTCGCGATAAGGCTTGTGGTTGGTGCCGTCGAACACGTAGTCCGTGGAAATCTGAATCATCCATCCGCTGCGCCGCTCGATGGCCTTCGCCAAAATGGCTGGAGCCTCGGCGTTGAGTTTCCGGCAGAAATCCTCGTCGCTTTCGGCTTTGTCCACAGCCGTGTAGGCCGCGCAGTTCACGATGCCATCTACATGGTTTTCACGCACGAACTGTTCCACGGCGTCCGCATCGGTGATGTCGAGTTCGGCCACGTCGGTGTTCAGCCATGTGTGTTGCGGAAAATTTTTCTCCAAAAGCTGCATTTCGTTGCCCAGTTGGCCGTTGCAGCCAGTAATCAGTATAGTCATATTTTGTGATTTGACATTTTTTCGTTTTTACTCAAATTCCAGCCCCTCTTCCTTATCTTTCTGATAGTAGTCTGAAAGCATTCCGATGAACGTGGTGATTTCGTTGATGGCATGTTTCGTATCGGGCGAAATCTCGCGATTCTGAAGCCGTAGCATCATCGTGCCATAGAGCGCATTGAGGCAGGTTTCGATTTCACCCTGCTCTTTGTCGCCACGGTTGCGCAGTTCCACGATAAAGGGCAACACCTTGTAATATTGTGCCGTGTAGAACGGGAATTTTGTACTGGCGAGCAGCTGCGCGTTGAGTTCCGTAAGCTGCTGCAGCACCACTTGGTTGATTTGTAGGTGGCCGCTTTCGCGCTTGCCCTCTTGGTTCATCATTGTCACGAGGTTGCCATACCAGTCGGTCAGTTCGTCGAGTTGCTCCTCGTCGTAGTCGAAACGACTGATGTATTCGCGGCGTAGGCGCGTCAGCGAACAGTCGTAGGCGCGGATGATGTCCTCGACCTGCCACATGTAGAGCAGGTATTCAGCAATGTTTTTCTTGCGTAAATCTCGTGAAACTATCATGGTTTCAAATTCAAATTTAAAATTAACTCACTCAACACTTCACGTTCCTCAGAAAAACCTATACAGGTCGGTGACGGTGCCCAGCAGGATGATGACGCTGCCGATAATCACCGTTACGCCAATGACTTGGTTGATGATGCGAATGCCGTCTTCGTCGAACTTAGAGCGGATTTTATCGACAAGCCACGTCAGTCCCCACCACCACAGCAGTGCGCCGCCCACAATGCTGGCGAAGCCAACGATCATCTCCACCGAAAATTCAGGCAGTACGAAGGCAAACTGGGCGAAGAGCGCCATGAAGAGAAACACGATGAGGGGGTTGGAAAACGTAACGAGGAAGGCCGTGAAGGCATTGTAGGTGAGTGTTCCCTTGTCATTGCCCGACTGGTGGATTTTCCTCGTCGGGTCGGTGCGATAGGTAATCCATCCAAAGGCCATCAGCATCAAACTGCCCGCAATCTGCAGGTAGAATCGGGTTTGGGCGTTGTACACGAAGTCCATCACGAACGACATGCCATAGCCCGTGATGGCGGCATAGAAAATATCGCTAATGGCAGCACCCACGCCAGTTACAAAGCCGTACCAGCGGCCCTTCTTCAGCGTACGCTGCACACAGAGCACCCCCACGGGACCCATCGGAGCTGAGGCAATCATGCCAATGAGCATGCCCTTGACGATAAAATCTAATATACTTATTGGTAATTGAAATGGCATAGCGGCTGCAAAGGTACATTATTTTTTGGAACTATCAAAATTTTTTTGTACCTTTGCACCATGACTGATATCATCAACTAATATAATAAGGTGTAATTATGAACGAACAGCAAGTTTTGAAACCCTATGTGATTGGGTTGGATCTCGGAGGCACGAACTCCGTGTTTGGAATCGTTGATAGCCGTGGCGAAATCAAGGCAACGACAGCCATTAAGACGCAGGGCTACGACAACGTGGAAGACTATGTGGATGCCTGCGTAAATGCGCTCGAGCCAGTCATTGAGCAAGTGGGCGGCATCGGACAGATTAAGGCGATGGGCATTGGGGCGCCGAATGGCAACTACTACAACGGCACCATCGAGTTTGCACCGAACTTGTCGTGGGGTCACGACGGCATCGTGCCGTTGGCCGATATGTTCAAGCAGCGGCTGGGCATTCCCGTGGCGCTGACGAACGATGCCAACGCTGCTGCCATCGGCGAGATGATTTACGGCGTGGCGCGAGGCATGAAGAATTTCATTATGATTACGCTGGGCACAGGCGTGGGCTCGGGCATCGTGGTGAACGGGCAACTGGTGTATGGCAGCGACGGCTTCGCCGGTGAACTCGGCCACGTGATTGTGCGCCGCGACGGTCGCCCATGCGGCTGTGGAAGAAAAGGCTGTCTGGAAACGTATTGCTCAGCCACGGGTGTGGCTCGCACGGCTCGCGAGTTGCTCAGCTCAACCGACCAGCCTTCGTCGCTCCGCGAGTTGAATCCCGATGAAATCACCAGTCTTGACGTGGCTATCGCTGCCGAGAAGGGCGATAAGCTGGCCAACGACATCTACGAGTTCACGGGACGCATCCTGGGTGAGGCCTGTTCCGATTTCGCAGCATTCTCCTCGCCCGAGGCGTTCATCTTCTTCGGAGGCATGACGAAAGCAGGCGACCTCATCATGAAACCCATCAAAAAGGCTTACGACGAAAACGTGCTGAAGATTTACAAAGACAAGGCACAATTCCTTGTCAGCGGCTTGGAAGGCTCCAGTGCCGCCGTGCTCGGTGCGAGTGCCGTGGGTTGGGAGGTGTAGTTTTTACTTCGCCTCCTCCATGGTGCCCTCGATGTAGAGGCGCGTCATTTCGGGCTTGCCGTTGGTGCGCACGGTGATGCTCTTCTTGAAGTGGCCAGGGAATTTGCCCTTGCCGTTGTAGGTCACCTTAATCTGTCCCGTCTTACCAGGAGCCACGGGCTCTTTGGTATAGGCGGGCACGGTGCATCCGCACGAGGCCACGGCTTGATTGATGACCAGTGGGGCAGTGCCTGCGTTGGTAAACGTGAAGATACATTCCTGCACGGGCTGAGCCTCAGAGAATTTTCCGAGGTCGTGGGTGGTCTTGTTGAACTTGATTTGCGCTTGTTTCTCTTGTGCGAAAGCGGCGGTGCACGCTACGATGAGCATGGCCGTGAGTAGCATTTTTTTCATATTTTCTTCGTATTTGTTGTTGAATTCGATGATATTTTTCGTTGTTTTCGACGCAAAGATACGATTTTTGTTTAAAAACGGGTTGGAAAATCCAAATTTTTAAGAGATAATAACAGAATGAGGAGCGATTTTTTTGTCGGTTCGGGGAAAAGTCGTAATTTTGCAGACCAATTCGTGAAGTGAGGAGCGAGGAGTGTGAAATTGTAAAATCGTCAAATTGTCAAATCAAATTATGTATAGAACAAATACTTGTGGAGAGCTGCGGCTCTCGGATGCCGGCAAGCAAGTGACGCTGGCCGGATGGGTGCAACGCACTCGGAAAATGGGTGGAATGACCTTCGTGGATTTGCGCGACCGCTACGGCCTGACGCAGCTGGTTTTCGACGAGTCGAAAGATGCCGCGCTGTGTGAGCAGGCCAACAAGCTCGGACGCGAATGGTGTGTGCAGGTGCAGGGAACTGTCAGCGAGCGGCAGTCGAAGAATCCGAAAATGCCGACGGGCGACATCGAAATCCTGACCTCGCAGCTCAACGTGCTGAGCGAGAGCGACACGCCCCCGTTTACCATCGAGGACCAGACCGACGGCGGCGACGAGCTGCGCATGAAATACCGCTATCTCGACCTGCGGCGCGCCTGCGTGCGCAGGAATCTGGAGCTGCGCCACAAGATGACGATTCTCATCCGCAATTTCCTCGACTCGCGCGATTTCATCGAGGTGGAAACGCCGATTCTGATTGGTTCTACGCCCGAAGGAGCCCGCGACTTCGTGGTGCCCTCGCGCATGAATCCCGGCCAGTTCTACGCCCTGCCGCAGTCGCCGCAGACGCTGAAGCAGTTGCTCATGGTCAGCGGCTTCGACCGCTATTTCCAGATTGCAAAATGCTTCCGCGACGAAGACCTGCGAGCCGACCGCCAGCCTGAGTTCACGCAAATCGACTGCGAAATGTCGTTTGCCGACCAGGAAGACGTGCTCGAGATTTTCGAGGACATGGTGCGTTACGTGTTCAAGGAAACGCTTGGCGTGGCGCTGCCCGAGAAACTGCAACAGATGACGTGGCACGAGGCCATGCGTCGTTTCGGCTCCGACAAGCCCGACCTG
>DFHC01000162.1:0-3426 GCA_002372575.1 bacterium UBA3734
TGTTAATCAGGGGGTCGTTGGTTCAAGCCCACCCTGAAGCGCATTGAAACTCAAGGAGTTAGAGAAATCTAACTCCTTTTCAGTTTTTATTTTTCAGCTATCTGGCTTTAATGCCATCCTATATATTTATAATTCACACCTGATATTTCTTGTGAGAAGTGTTGTTTAAGCACTTCTGCGCAGTTACTCCTTTTCCATGCGCTCTCCTCTTTGAATACAAGATGGCCATATTTATTGAAATGAGCATAAGACCAAAAAGCACGCTCACTCCATTTTTTTGCGTTGATTCCTAAAGCACTGAATATGTGCTTAACCCAATTGTTTTCTGACCAGTCCTCTGGCATAGGCCCGTCATTGCAATCGTTGATGATTTTCTCTAATCTCTCTAAAAAAGGTCTATCTCCAGTCAATTCTATTTCTGTAACTATCCAGTTTGCCATAAGTCTTTAAGGATTAATCTAACGTCATTTCGGGTCACGGCACTGGATCATAGCCGCTTCCACCCCACGGATTACACCTTAAAATTCGCCACGCGGCGAGCCAGAGTCCTTTCACGGGACCATGCTTGAGCAGCGCCTGACGGGCATATTCCGAGCAAGTGGGCGTGAAGCGGCACGAGGGCGGCGTATAGGGCGAGATGGCCACTTGATAGAAGCGAATTGGCAGCAGCAGGAGCCACACGAGCGCCTTGGAAATGTAGCGAACGGCCTTTTTCATGGTTTTTCCTGAATTTTTTCCGCGATGCGTTGCAGCAGTCCCCTTACGCGGTGGTCTATTTCGGCACTCTTGCGGTGTTTGGAGTCGGTCCAGACGAAGGCCACAGCTACGCTTTTCTCGTTTTTCTTGGCCAGAAAATTGGTGAGAACGGCCTTGTTTTTGCGGTATGCCTCGCGCACCTGCCGCTTGATGCGGTTTCGATCGACGGCATGCTTAAAATTGCGCTTCGGCACGCTCACCAGAATGCGCACGAAGGGCACATTCCCGTCTTCCGTGCGCGGTTCGGTCATGAACACGGCACGCAGCGGAAACGACATCAAGGAGCGGGCGTTCTCGCCCTTGAAGAGTTTCTCTATCAGCATGCGGCTGCAGATGCGCTCCTCTTTTCCCAGTTTCATTTCTTTCCCTTCTTGTTGTTGGCTTTCAAATAGGCTTTTAGGGCGCTGGTCATCGAAGGATATTCTTCCGACGGAGCCTGCAGGTCGAGGCGCAGGCCTTTGTCTTCGACGGCCTTTGCCGTGGAGGGGCCGAAGGTGGCGATGCGGATGTCGCCCTGCTTGAATTTCGGGAAATTCTTCGTGAGGGCTTCGATGCCGGTCGGGCTGAAGAAGATGAGCATGTCGTAGTCGAAATTTTTCACTTCTTCCTTCGTGAAATCGTTCGACACGGTGCGATACATATGGCACTCGGTGTGTTGCAGCTTCTTCTCGTCGAGCTGGTTTTTCACGTCGTCGTTGTGGACGTCGCTCAGCGGCACGAGGTATTTCTCGCTCTTGTGCTTCACCATCGTTGGCACGAGATCTTGCATCTTGCCTGTCGTTCCGAAAAACACCTTTCTTTTCCTGTATTGCACGTATTTCTGAATGTAGAGCGCAATGGCTTCTGTCACGCAGAAATACTTCATGTCTTCGGGAATTGTAACGCGCATCTCCTTGGCCAGGCGGAAGTAGTGGTCGATGGCATGGCGCGAGGTGAACACCACGGCCGTGTGGTCGAGAAGATTGATTTTTTGCTGACGAAATTCTTTTGCCGTGAGCCCCTCCACCTTGATGAACGGGCGGAAAACAAGTTCTACATCCGACTCTTTCGCGATGTCGTAGTAGGGCGACTTCTCACTCGACGGCTTCGGTTGTGAAACTAATATTTTCTTTATCATTTTGTCCTAAAAATTTACTTTCAGTGATTCACTCATCAGTGTCAAAATTCCCCATAGATAAAACAAGGGTACGATTTCGAGCGCACAAAGGTACAAAATATTTTTAATAAATGCACTTTTCTGGTTGAAAAAGATAATATAAGTCCTGTAAAACGACAGAATTTTAACGAAAATGACGACCGAAGCGACGTAGATAGCGACGGTTTTCGTGGATAAACTGAAAAACGACTGGAGCAATACGAGGGGAAAAATCAAGATGCCCTCGAAGGAAACGAGGAAAAGGAAAAAGCGAATCCATTGTCCGTTTTTTTTCGGGTTGAAGAACACCCATCCCACGCCTTGGTATAGGAGCATTTTCAGCAGGAAATAGAGCAGGAAAATGCCGGCATAGATGCCGATGATGAGATATTGGTCGAAAAGGAAGGCATCGTTGCCGTCTGTGTTGGCATGGAAGAAGTAGAGCAGTGCGAAGAGCAGGCAGGTTTGCACAATGAGAAACAGCTGCATCAACAGCTCGCCCGAGGTTTCCGAGAATTCTTGCACATTGCCGTGGGGCAGGCGGAAGAGGTTGTGCAACTGCCGGAAGATGAAGTCTTTCAGACGGGCGAAATAGACGACAGACAGCACGAAACAGCCCAGCAGCAGGGCCGTCACAAGGTTGTCGCCGGCGATGGAGTAGGGCACAGGGTCGCCTGCCACGCCCTGGTTGTCGGTGCCGACTTCTGTGTGGAAATAGGGGCTTTCAGAAAAGAACGACTCGCGATAATACAGCGGCAGACCGGCTTCTTGGACTTTTTCCAAACTGTCGGCACTGATGGTGGCGAAGCTTACTATCGTCGAGTCTTGTTGCATTCATTCCGTGGTGTCTTAGGCCAGGCCGAAGGCGCGGCGTATTTCCCCGATGCGGTCGAGTTTCTCCCACGTGAACAGCTCCACGTCGATTTCGCGCGTTTCGTGATAGTGGCTGGTGAAGGTTTTGCGCACGATTTCGTTCTTTCTGCCCATGTGGCCGTAGGCCGCCGTTTCGAGATACATCGGTTGGCGCAGTTTCAGCTGCTGCTCGATGGCTTTCGGGCGCAGGTCGAACATTTCGCCGATTTTCCGTGCAATCTCGCTGTCGCTCATCGTCACGTGCGAGCGTCCGTAGGTGTTCACGTAGATGCTCACGGGCTCGGCCACGCCGATGGCATAGCTCACCTGCACGAGCATTTCGTCGCTCACGCCGGCGGCCACCATGTTTTTCGCAATCCAGCGTGCGGCGTAGGCTGCCGAGCGATCGACTTTCGAGGAGTCTTTGCCCGAGAAGGCTCCACCGCCGTGGGCACCCTTGCCGCCGTAGGTATCGACGATGATTTTGCGGCCCGTGAGCCCCGTGTCGCCGTGCGGCCCGCCAATGACGAACTTGCCCGTCGGGTTCACGTGGTATTTGATGCGGTCGTTGAAGAGTGCGAGCACTTTTTCCTCGCACTGTGCCTTCACGCGCGGAATCAGGATGTTGATGACGTCGCTCTTGATGCGGGCGAGCATCTGCTCGTCGGTGTCGAACTCGTCGT
>DFHC01000162.1:3501-3910 GCA_002372575.1 bacterium UBA3734
GACGATGGTGTCGATGCGCTGCGGAACGCCCTCGTCGCTGTATTCGATGGTCACCTGACTCTTTGAGTCGGGGCGCAGATAGGGCATTTCGCGGCCTTCGCGACGGATGTCGGCCAGTGTGCTCATCAGCAGGTGGGCCAGATGGAGCGACACGGGCATCAGGTTTTCCGTTTCGTTACAGGCGTAGCCAAACATCATTCCTTGGTCGCCGGCGCCTTGGTCGGCTCCCTCTACTCCTCGGCTGATGTCGTCGCTCTGCTCGTGGATGGCGGTGAGCACGCCGCAGGAATTGCCGTCGAACTGGTATTCCGACTTCGTGTAGCCGATTTTGTTGATGGTGCGTCGCGCCATCGTCTGCAGGTCGATGTAAGCCTCGGAGCGGACTTCGCCCATGATGACGACCTGGCCT
>DFHC01000162.1:4069-4279 GCA_002372575.1 bacterium UBA3734
GGGATGGCCCTCGGAAACGGATTCTGATGTGAATAAATATCCCATTTTTCTATTTTTATTTTTCGATAATTATGATTCCTCCTCTCTTTTTTGGAGAGGGGGGTAAGGGGGAGAGGCTATCCCACTTGCGAGCCGGGTTTTACATTGCGCAGGAGCGAGGTGACGGCCAGCGACCCGTCGGCATCTACGGCCGAGAGAATCATGCCCTGG
>DFHC01000061.1:0-5471 GCA_002372575.1 bacterium UBA3734
CTGCTCGACCTGCACGACCCCATCGTGGAGTTCAACAAAGCCATCATCGATGCCACGGCACCCTACTGCGTGGCCTACAAGCCCAATCTCGCCTTCTACGAGGCGCATGGCACCCACGGCATGATTGCCTTCAAAAAGACCGTCGAATACATTCGCGAACGCCATCCGCACCACTTCATCATCGCCGATGCGAAGCGTGGCGACATCGGCAACACCTCGAAAATGTATGCCCGCACGTTTTTCGACGAATACAAGGTCGATATGCTCACCGTGGCTCCCTACATGGGCGAAGACAGCGTGACGCCCTTCCTCGAATACGACGGGAAATGGGTGGCTCTGCTGGCGCTCACGAGCAACAAGGGAAGCCTCGATTTCCAGCTCACGAAAGATGAAAACGGCGAGCGACTCTTTGAAAAAGTGATGCGCAAGGCGCAGGAATGGGGCACGCCGCAGAATATGATGTTTGTCGTGGGTGCTACGCGCGGCGAAATGTTCAAGGACGTGCGCCGCGTGGCTCCGCACCACTTTCTGCTCGTGCCGGGCGTGGGTGCGCAGGGCGGTAGCCTCGAAGAGGTCTGTCAATATGGAATGACCTCGGACTGCGGCCTGCTCGTGAACTCGTCGCGCGGCATCATCTACGCCTCCGGCGATGAGGATTTCGCTGAAATGGCGGGCAACAAGGCGCGCGAAATGCAGCAAGCGATGGAAAAACTTCTTGAATTAAGAATTAAAAATTAAGAATTAAGAATCACGATTTTTTTTTCGAAGCAGATTAACCCTCAAAAAATATGATTATGAAGAAATTAAGATTTTTGCTTTTCGGAGCTGCTACGACGGCTCTCTTGCTCGCCTCGTGCGGCAACGGCGGACAGACGCTTTCGGGACTTGATCCTGTGAAGTTTGACACGGTTATCAACGAGAAACCCGTGAAACTCTACACGCTGACCAACCAAAACAACATGGAGGTTTGCATTACGAACTATGGCGGACGCATCGTTTCGCTGATGGCGAAAGACCGCAATGGCGCCTTTGTGGACGTGGTTCTGGGCTTCGACAACATCGCGCAGTATGCCGACACCTCCAAGAAGTGCAATTTCGGTGCAATCATGGGCCGTATGGCTGGCGACACGTGGCAAAACGAGGTGTTCGACGCTGAACAAATCGACAAGCAGACGCTGAAACTCACGCTCGCATCGGCTGACGGCGTGAAAGCCTCGGCCATCTACAAACTCACCGACGACAATGCCCTCGACTGCACGTATGAGGCCACCACAGACCAAGAAACCGTCGTAAACATGAGCAACGCCACCTATTTCACGCTCACGGGCGACCCCTCGCAGGCTGGAACGAATATGGTGCTGCGCGTCTATGCCGACAAGTTCCTGCCCATCGACACCACGTTTACGACGACGGGCGACACGCGCGACTGCTATGGCTCGTCGATGGACTTCAGCAAGGGTCGTGCACTCTTCGAGCTGATTGGCGACACCACCGAGCACCAAATCAAGATTGCCGACGGCTTCAACCACAACTACCTGCTCAACTCCTACAAGGACGGCAAGGGCAACGAGCAGATGATTGCCGCCAGCCTCTATGCCGAAAACACGGGCATCTTCCTCGAAATGTTCACCAACGAACCTACGCTGCATCTCTACACGGCCAACGACGTGGCCAACGTCACGGGCAAGAACGGCACGACTTATCCGAAGCACGTCAGCGTGAGCCTCGCGGGACAGAAAATTCCGATTTCATCCAAGAAAGACGCTCCGAAAACCAATCTGAAGCCTGGCGAGACCTACACGGGCCACACCATCTACAGATTCTCTACGAAGTAAGATAACGGGCACACATCTCGGCGCAGCGCTCGCCGTCGATACCAGCCGAAACGATTCCACCGGCATAGCCGGCACCCTCACCGCAAGGGAAAAGCCCCTCAATGGCGACGTGCTGAAGCGTTTCAGGCGAGCGAACGATGCGCACGGGACTGCTTGTACGGGTTTCCACGCCAATGAGCACAGCCTCATTCGTGAGAAACCCGTGACTTTTTCTGCCAAATGCCTTGAAGCCCTCTTGCAAACGCTTGGCAATGAACGGCGGCATCCAAAAGTGCAGCGGACTGCTGATGAGGCCAGGCGCGTAAGAACTCTTCGGCAGGTCGAACGATAGGCGCTTGTTCACAAAGTCGGCCATACGCTGCGCCGGAGCGGTTTGTCGGCGGTTGCCTTGCTGCCAACAATCGCGCTCCAAATGCGCTTGAAAATCCATCATTTTCAGGGCGTTGTCCGTTTCTGAATCCGAATTTTCCGACATGATTTCCGGGATGTCCTCGGGACGAATCTCCACCACCATACCGCTGTTGCTCCACTGCGTGCCGCGATTTGCGGGCGACATCCCATTGACCACGATTTGCTCCTTGTCCGTGGCGGCGGGAATCACGAAACCGCCCGGACACATACAAAACGAATACACGCCGCGACCCTCAACCTGCTGCACGAAGGAATATTCTGCGGCGGGAAGATACGCTCCGCGCCCCTCGCGACGATGATACTGAATCTGGTCGATGAGTTGCGAAGGATGCTCCAAACGCACGCCCACGGCGATGCCCTTCGCCTCGATTTCAATGCGAGCCTCGGCCAGATAGCGATAGACATCGCGTGCCGAATGGCCCGTGGCGAGAATCACAGAACCGCGAAATTCCATTTCCTGCGGGGCGTCCGAAGCGTTTGAAACGGCCTCTACGCCAAGCACCTTTCGCGATGCTGAATCGAGAATGAGGCGCGTCATTTTCGTTTGGAAATGCACCTCGCCACCGCATTTCAGAATGGTTTGGCGCATCGCTTCAATGACCTGCGGCAACTTGTCGGTGCCGATGTGCGGATGGGCATCGCTCAGAATGCTTGTCGAAGCACCGTGCTGGCAAAAAACATTCAAAATCTTCTCCACCGAACCGCGTTTTTTCGAGCGTGTGTAGAGCTTTCCGTCGGAATAGGCGCCCGCCCCACCCTCGCCGAAGCAATAGTTGCTTTCGGGGTCGATTTGTTGCGACTTGGTGATGAGAGCGAGGTCGCACTTGCGGGCGTGAACGTCCTTTCCACGCTCCAAAACCACGGGCCGAAGCCCCAATTCGATGAGTTTCAGCGCAGCAAAAAGTCCGCCTGGCCCTGCCCCGACGACAATCACCTGCGGACAAGTGGAAACATCGCGATAATCCGTGCGCTGAAAGACATCATCCGTCGGCATCTCGTTCAGATAAACGCGCACGGTGAGGTTCACGTAAATCGTGCGATGTCGCGCGTCGATGCTGCGCTTCAGCACGCGCACATGCGTGATTTGCGCGCTGTCAATCCCGTTTTCGCGACTGATATAGTCGGCAATGGCCTGCTCTGAGGCCGCTTGTTCGGGGAGGAGTCGGAGTTGAAATTCTTGTGTCAAATGATCTATTTGTAGGTTGTAGAAATTCCTTGCTCGCGATGGCAAAGCCGCACTTCGATGCCATATTTCCTGTGGAGATGTTCGGCCAAGTGCTGCGCCGAATACACGGAACGATGCTGTCCGCCCGTGCAGCCGAACGAGAACATCAGCGAAGTAAAACCACGCTCCAGATAGCGTTCCACGTGGGCATCGGCGAGTTTGTAAACGCTGTCGAGGAAGGTCGTGATTTCACAGTCGTCCTCGAGGAAGCGAATCACGGGTTCGTCGAGTCCAGTGAGCTGTTTGTAGGGTTCGTAACGGCCTGGGTTGTGGGTCGAGCGACAATCGAAAACGTAGCCGCCACCGTTGCCGCTCTCGTCCTCGGGAATGCCCTTTTTATAGGAAAAACTAAAGACCCGAACCACGAGTTTTCCGTCATTTAAATCGACGGAAACGGGCTTCTGGAACTTCGGTAAAGCCACCAGCTGCTGCAAAACGTCGTGCAGGTATGGATAGTCGGTCGAAAGATGGCAGCGCAGATTGTCGATGGCGGGCGGAATGCTGTCGATGAAGTGTTTTTTTCGCTCGAAATAGCCGCGATAGCCATAGGCACCGAGCACCTGAAGTGTGCGGAAAAGCACAAAAAGACGCAGGCGGCGGTTGAATTCCTCGCGCACAGGAGCTTTCGCGTACTTCTGCAACTCGTCGAAATAAATATCTATCAGATGCTGGCGCAGGGTGTCGGGATAGTGCGCCGATGCCTGCCAGAGAAACGAGGCCAAGTCATACTCTAACGGACCACGGCGACCGCCTTGAAAATCAATAAAATAAGGGGTAGAAAAGGAAGTCAAAGAGGAGTGAAGGGGGAGTGAAGGGGATTCCTTTGCATTGGGTGATGGATACAACATGATGTTTCGCGCCTGGAAATCACGATACATAAAGCCCGTGGCCTCGGAAGCTGTCAAGTCGGCAGCCATTCGGCGGAAGTCGGCCTCGAGTTTCAGCTCGTGGAAGTCGAGCCCCGACGGTTTCAGGAAGCAATACTTGAAATAGTTGAGGTCGAACATCACGTTCTGCTCGTCGAACGACGGCTGCGGATAGCAAACGCTCCAGTCAAGTTCCTCGGCACCAACGATTTGCAGACGCGGAAGCAGGCGAATCGTTTCTTCCAGCAGGTGCGCGTCATCGTCGCTATAGCCCTCCGCCCTACCCTTTTGCAGGGCATCGAAGAGCGACACCGAGCCAAGGTCGGTCTGCAAGTAGCGCAGTTCGTCGTCGCTCACGGCCAAAATCTCGGGCACGGGCAGGCTCTTCTCTGCAAAATGCCGCGCGAGCGTGATGAACGCGTGGTTTTCCTCACAACTCGTACCCACGCAGCCGATTACCGTCGCAGGCATGGTCGAGCCGACGGGAGCCGACAGCCGGTAATATTCCCGATTGCTGCCGGCTCCTGCCAGTCGTTCCACATGGTTCGGTTCCGCGCCGCACCACGTGCGACAAAGCGTTTTCAGGCCGTCCATCGACTACGACAGCTTGTGGATGACGAGTCCTGAGCGCAGTTTCGGCTCGAACCACGTGGCCTTCGGCGGCATGATTTTTCCGCTGTCGGCGATGTCCATAATCTGCTGCATCGACACGGGATAGAGTGCCAGCGCGGCACGCATTTCGCCACTGTCAACGCGACGCTTCAGTTCGTCGAGACCACGCAGGCCGCCCACGAAGTCGATGCGCTTCGAGGAGCGCAGGTCGCCGATTTCGAGGATTTCGTCGAGAATCAGACGGCTCGAGATATCCACGTCGAGCACGCCGATGGGGTCGTTGTCGTCGAAGGTGCCGGGCTTCGCCGTGAGCGAATACCACACGCCATCCACGTAGAGCGCGAAATTGTGCAGTTTGTTCGGCTTGTAGTTCGTGGAGCACTTGCAGGTGCAGGGCAGCTCGCAGTTGCAGGTGCCGCCGTCTTTCGTGCAGTCGCACTTGCATTCCACGATGAAATTCTTCTGCAGTGCCTCAAGGAACTGCTTGGTGGTCAGTCCGTTCAGGTCTTTCACCACGCGGTT
>DFHC01000061.1:5523-5923 GCA_002372575.1 bacterium UBA3734
CTTTCACCACGCGGTTGTAGTCAAGCACGGTGAGTTGCGAAGCCTGGAACGCCACGGCCATGAAATAGTTGTACTCCTCGTCGCCACGATGGTTCGGATTCTGCTTGGCCTTCTCGGCTCCAACGAGCGCAGCGGCGGCAGAGCGATGGTGTCCGTCGGCGATGTAGAGCGCAGGCATCTTGCGGAATTCCTCGGTGATGGTCGCGATGTCTTGTGCGTCGGAAATCACCCAGAATTTGTGGCCGAATCCGTCGATGGGCGCAATGAAATCGTACTCAGGCTCGGTGGCGGCGTAGCGCATGATGAGCTTGTCGAGCACGGCATTGTCGGGATAGGCAAAGAACACGGGCTCGATGTTGGCATTGTTCACGCGCACGTGCTTCATGCGGTCTTCCTCCTT
>DFHC01000079.1:0-2497 GCA_002372575.1 bacterium UBA3734
TCCCAGTTGTAGGTGGGGAAGCCCCAGTTCTGACCGTTTACTGAGAAAGCATCGGGCGGCGCACCTGCCTGGCCGTTCAGGTTGAAGTACTTAGGTTCCACCCAGGCCTCAACACCGTCACGCGAGATGCCGATGGGTATGTCACCCTTCAGGATAACACGGTGCTGACGGGCATATTCGTGGGCGCCACGCATCTGGGCATCCAGATTGAACTGCACATAGCACCAGAAGTCAACAACCTTCTGGTCGGGCTTGGGCAGTTTCTTCGGCCACTCTGAGAAGACCGCCGTACCATAGAGGTCGCGATAATAGCTGAACTCAGCGTATGGCTCGAGCCACTCCTTGTTATCGGCATAGAAGTCCTTATAGGCTTTCTTGCGCTTCACCGAAGCCCACTCCTGCTTGAAGAGGTCATGCAGATAAGCCATCTTGGCCTCATTGACACGCTCATAGTCAATCTGCGTCAGGGCATTCAGCTCCTTGCGCAGCTCCTCGTACTTAGTCTTCAGCGCTTCGTCTTTCAGCTCAGGCAGCTGGCGCAGGTCGGTGTATTGCGGATGAAGTGCAAAGATGCTGATGGAGTTATAGGGATAGGAGTCCTGCCAGGTATGGGTAATGTTGGTATCGTTAATGGGCAGCACCTGCAGCACACGCTGGCAGGTCTTGTCGGCCCAGTCAATCATCAGCTTCAGGTCGCCGAAGTCGCCCACGCCGAAGCTTCCTTCACTACGCAAAGAGAAAATGGGGATAACGGTTCCGGCACCCTTCCAGGCGTGAATGGGGAACCAGGCCTGCGACAGTTCATAGACCACCACCTCGCCCGTTGCTATTTCGGTCAGCTGGATGCTGCGGTTCTCGCCCGTTTCCCAAATAGGTGTGAAGTCCTGTTCGCTATCAACCACGATGAACTTAAACTCGAAGCGGTCGGGCAGCAGCGAGGCATCGAGGCTGATGGCCCACTCGTTACATTCGTGCTCCTTCATCTCTACGGCACGCTTGGGGTCCCAGCCGCCTATGCAGTCAGGCTCACCCACAACGGCCAGGCGCTCGTCGGAACGCAACTGCGGGGCACGCACCTTCAGACGTACGGTATGGGCAAACTCGGTGGGCGTGCTCAAGTGGCGCTCACGAGCCCGAACGCAGTCGGTGAAGGCAGAGCTGTACATAAAGGAGTCCTCGGGAATATCAATCCAATGGTCATAGACCGTATAGCGGGCACCCTTTACGGCAGCAAACTCCAGGCGGTGGGGCTCCATGAGCCACTCGTGGCGCACTTCATCTTCGCCACGCACCACACTATAGTAATAATCAATAAACGTTCCGGACTTAACCGGTATGTTCATGTCGAGCGTCCAATGCAAGCCGTCGAGCGTAATCATGTTATGCTGATCAGCTTTACCGTTCTCACCATTCGAGAGAATGTTCAACACCAGGTTTTCACCAAAAACGGTCTGGTAGGAAAGGTTAAATTGTAACTTCATAGGAATAGAGTTTTAGTTCTGCCGTCAAAATTACAAAATTATTCAATCCGTTACACCCTAACTTTGAATTTATTAAAAAAGAAAGGATGCAAACGTTTGCATCCTTTACCTTATTATATATAGTTCGAGGTACGAGGTACGTGGTACGTGGTACGGATTACTTCTGCTTGTCGCGGATAATGAAGACACAAGCCGAGCCGACGAGCAAGAGCACGCCTGCCACTATCATCATGGAGTACTGATGACTGCCTACGGCATGCAGAATAAGGCCACCAACAAGTGCTGCAACAATCTGCGGCACACAGATGGTACCGTTGAACAAGCCGAGATAGGCACCCATGTGACCGTAACCCTGCAGGGCATTGGTGACAAATGTGAACGGCATGGCGAGCATGGCAGCCCAAGCGCAGCCGATGAGCAGGAACGGAACGATTTGCCCATACTGGTCGGGGATGAAGGGAATCAGCGCAAAGCCGATGCCGCCGAGCAAGAGGCTCACGGCGTAGGCCATCTTCGTGTTCTTGAAGCGCGGCAGCAGCGTGGCCCACACCACAGAGCCCATGGCCTGAATGGCGTAGAGCACGCCCGTCCAGTTGCCGGCCACCTGATACTCCTCAGAGCTGGAATCGACTGACTGCCATACCGTTTCGGCCACGGCATCGACAACGTAGGTCCACATGTAGAGCAGGGCTGCCCAGCAGAAGAACTGCACGAGTCCCACCTTCCAGAACGTGGCGGGTGCATGGCGTAGCAGGGTGAACCAGTCTGATTTTTCGGATTTTCCAGAGTCTTCGGCTTTCCCGTTATACTCTTCATATTCCCTCGGTGGCCACTCCTTCACCTTCAGCACGGTGTAAATCACGCAGATGACGAGGATGGCAGCACCGATGTAGAACGACCACACCACCGACGGCGGCACGATGCCCGGCGCGGCCACGTTGGCAATGCCCACGGCAGCAAAGATGTAGGGAAACAGGAATCCGACCACCGATCCGGCGTTGCAGAGGAACGACTGG
>DFHC01000079.1:2607-5708 GCA_002372575.1 bacterium UBA3734
TCGCCCACGAGCATCTTGAACGGCTGCATCGCCATGTTGAGTGAGGTGTCGAGCAGCATCAGCATCACCAAGCCGAAAATCATCACTGCCGACACCGCCAATCCCAGCGAACCGGCGTTGGGCAGCAGGCACATCACGGCCACGGCCACGGCTGCGCCCACGAGCAGATAGGGGATGCGCCGTCCGAGGCGTGTCCACGTGCGGTCGCTGAGCGAGCCCACGATAGGTTGCACCACCATGCCCATCAGCGGGGGCAGAATCCAGAAATAGCTCAGGTCGTGAGGGTCGGCACCGAGCGTGCGGAAAATACGCGAAATGTTACCACTCTGCAGGGCGTAGGCAATCTGTACGCCGAAGAATCCAAACGACAGATTCCATAGTGCCCAGAAATTCAAATTAGGTTTTTGCTTCATTGTCTTATGTTTTTTTGTTTATCTTGTTGTTCCTCGGATGATGAGTCGCGTGCGCACGACGCGCCGCTCCACATGGTTTAGCGGCAGCCGCCCTTCCACGTGCGAAATCAGGATGTTGGCCGCCTCCTCGCCCACGTTCACGCCGCGCTGCTCGACGGTGGTGAGCATCGGGTCGCACGACACGGCACGCTGCTCGTTCGTAAAACCGCAGATGGAGATGTCGTCGGGCACGCGATAGCCCATGCGCTTGGCCGTGTAGAGAATGCCGATGGCCGTGTCGTCGTTCACGGCGAAGAACGCATCGGGAATCTCCTCCTGTTGCAGGATTTCGGGCGTGATGGCCTCGGCGTCGGCACGGTTGTCGCAGAAGCGCATCCACTCCTCGCGCGGCTTCAGCCCCTGTTTTAAGAGTGCGTCGCGATAGCCGTTGTAGCGATTCTTCGAGATTTCGAGCGTCATCGGCGAGCCGAAGTAGGCGATGCGCCGGCAGCCCGTGTTGAACAGGTGCGTGACGGCGTTGAACGCGCCCATGTAGTCATCGACCACCACGCGCGAGGCCTCCACGCCCGTGCAAATGCGGTCGTAGAACACCAAGGGCACGCCCAGGTCGATGAGTTTCTGGAAATGGTCGTATTTGCGCGTGTCTTTCGCCTGCGAAACAATGATTCCGCACACTTTCTGCTCGTAGAACGCCTTGCAGATGCGCACTTCGCGGTCGTATTGCTCGTCACTCTGCGCCACCATGATGGCATAGCCGTGCGAGGCGGCCTCCTGCTCGATGCCGCTCAGGATGGATGCGAAATAGAAGTGTGCAAACTGCGGCACGATGACACCGATAATCTTCTGCGGGCGCACGCGCGACTTGCGCAGCGTCTCGGCCACGTAGTTCGGCGTGTATTGATGCTGCTCGGCGTATGTCTTGATGCGCTGTCGCTGCGTCGGGCTGATGCGCGGCGAGTCTTTCAGTGCGCGCGACACCGTTGCCACCGATACGCCCAGTTCGCGGGCAATATCCTTCATCGTAATCGGTGTTTTGGCTTCCATCTTTGTTTGTTTTTGCGGTTTAGGTCGGTATATCACGGGCAAAGGTAGGGAAAACATCCGAATCGTGGAAGAATCACCCTGCCGTGAGTGTAAAATGTTATGCGCAATCGTTTGCGCGTGCAAAATTATCAAATTTATTTAAATTCTGCGCATCTTTGTGTAAAGAAATCTACCTTTGCAGCGTGAACTGCGCTTGCAGTCGCACTAAAAACTGGTAAGAAATTTTTATTCAACTAACTAAACTAAATGATAATGAAGCAGGTAAAAATGATGCCTCAGAGAGTGCTCGCATTGCTATGTGGGCTATTGCTCTCGCTTACTGCCTTTGCACAGCAGATTACTGTGAACGGCAATGTGAAGGATGCTACCGGCGAACCCATTATCGGTGCCACCGTGCGTGTTGCAGGGCAACAGGGCGGCGTGATTACCGATTACGACGGTAACTTCCAGATTCAAGCTAACAGCGGTGCCACCATCACGGTGAGTTTCGTGGGTTACCAAGACGCACAGGTGGCCGCCGCTCCGCGTGTGAACATCGTGCTCGAAGACGATGCCCAACTGCTGAAAGACGTGGTGGTCATCGGCTACGGAACGGTGAGGAAAAGCGACGCCACGGGTTCGGTGATGTCGGTCGAGGCCGACCAGCTGAACAAGGGTGTGGCCACTTCGCCCGCCGACTTGCTGCAAGGCAAGACTCCGGGTGTGCAAATCACCACCAACAGCGGTGCGCCGGGTGCAGGAAGCACGATTCGCATTCGTGGCGGCTCGTCGCTTTCGGCCTCTAACGACCCGCTCATCGTCATCGACGGACTGCCCATCAGCTCGACGGGCATCTCGGGTGGCGACGTGCTGAACACCATCAACCCGAACGACATCGAGTCGTTCTCCATCCTGAAAGACGCTTCGGCCACGGCCATCTACGGTAGCCGCGCCTCGAACGGTGTGATTCTCATCACCACGAAGAAGGGTGTGGCCGGACAGAAGCCGCGCGTGAGCATCGACATGTCGGCAACGGTGAAAACCGTGGCCAAGAAGGTGGATGTGCTCGGTGCCGACGCCTTCAAGGAGTTCTTCCTCGCAAACTACGGCGACAATGAAGACGCCGTGGCTGCGCTGGGCGTGAACGGCACTTACTACAACACGAAATGGCAGGATGAAATCTATCGCACGGCCTTCGCCGAGGAAATCAACGCCAGCGTGACGGGCGGCTACGTGGCCAAGAGCGCCAGCTTCAAGATGCCCTATCGCGTGAGCGCAGGCTTCCTGAACAACGACGGTACGCTGAAAACCACCAACATGCGCCGTGGAACCGTGGGCCTGAACCTCACGCCGACGCTGCTCAACGACCGCCTCGTCATCAACCTGAACGGAAAGGGCGTGTTCACGCACAACTCGTTTGCCGACGAGGGTGCCATCGGCTCGGCCGTGAAGTACAACCCGCTGAAGCCCGTCTATAACGAAGACGGCACGTTCCACTACTGGATGAGCAATGGCGTGCCCAACACGATGGCCGGCCTGAACCCTGTGGCTCAGCTCGAGCAGCAGAACAAGGACTCCTACATTCGCCGCTTCGTGGGCAATGCGCAGTTCGACTACAAGTTCAAGTTCCTCGAAGGACTTCGCGCCAACCTGAACCTCGGTCTC
>DFHC01000079.1:5755-15719 GCA_002372575.1 bacterium UBA3734
CCTGAACCTCGGTCTCGACTATTCGACCACATCGGGCTGGAACGTCACCGAGCAGTTCAGCGAAATTTCCTATCACGACAAGACACAGAACGGCTCCGGCCTCTGGGAGAAATACACCCAGAAGCGCAAGGACAAGACCTTGGAGTTCTATCTGGCCTACGCCCGCGAATTGTCGCAAATCAGCAGCCGCTTCGACGTGATGGCTGGTTACTCGTGGCAGCATTTCTACGAGGAAACCACTAACAAGAAGTTCGCCAACGACGGTAGCGGCACGGAATATAACACCAACAAGCCGATCTTCAAAACCGAAAGCTATCTCATTTCGTTCTATGGCCGTCTGAACTACGCGTTCATGGACCGCTATCTGCTCACCTTCACGCTGCGTAACGACGGAACGTCGCGCTTCCAAAACAACAAGTGGGGCCTGTTCCCGTCGCTGGCTCTGGCTTGGCGCATCAGCGAGGAGCCGTTCCTGCGCAATGCCGATTGGCTGTCGAACCTGAAACTGCGCCTGGGCTACGGTGTCACCGGTCAGCAGAACATCGGACAGGGCGACTATCCCTCTATTCCGACCTATCACTACAACCAGGGCTCGAACTATATGTTCGGCAACAACGTCATCATTCCCATCACGCCGATTGGCTATGCCGCGCAAATCAAGTGGGAAGAGACCACGACCTATAACATCGGCCTCGACTTCGGTTTCCTGAACAACCGCATCAACGGTAGCGTCGATGTCTATAAGCGCAAGACCAACGACCTCTTGAACTTCGTGCCCGTGTCGGCAGGAACGAACCTGACGAACTATCTGTTGCAGAACGTGGGCGACATGGAGAACAAGGGTATCGAGGTGGCGCTGAACGTGGTGCCCTTCGAGAAGAAAGACCTGCGCTGGGAAATCGGCGTGAACGTGGCCTACAACAAGAACGAAATCACCAAGCTGACGGCCAGCGACGACCCCACCTATCCGGGTGTGGCAACGGGCGGCATCTCGGGCGGTGTGGGCAACACCATCCAGATTCAGAAAGTGGGCAATCCGCTCAACTCGTTCTATGTGTACCAGCAGGTGTATGACCAGAATGGCAAGCCGCTCGAAAGGGTCTATGTCGATCGCAACGGCGACGGCCAGATTACCGAAGACGACCGCTACATCTACTACAAGCCCGATGCCGACGTGAACATCGGCCTGAACACCGAGCTGCAATACAAGAAATGGACGCTGGCGGCCTCGCTGCGCTCCAGTCTGGGCAACTACGTATATAATAATGTGGCGTCCGATGCCGAGATGAAGGCCGACATGTGGACCAACTCGTTCATCGCCAACCGCGTGAGCACGGCTCCCTTCAGCAACTTCTCGGCGGCGCAATACCGCAGCGACTACTACGTGCAGAACGCCTCGTTCCTGAAACTCGACAAGGTGACGCTGGCCTACAACATCTGCGACTGGGCCCGCGTTCACTTCACCGTGCAGAACGTCTTCACCATCACCAACTACAAGGGTGTTGACCCCGAAGTCTATGGCTTTGACGGCAAATACGGTATCGACAACAACATGTATCCGCGTTCGCGCAACTTCCTCGTAGGTGCAAGCTTTAACTTTTAATCAATAAGGAGGACAAGAATATGAAATTCAACATAAAGAAAACCGGAATTTTCAGTTTTGCCTTTGCCGTGGCGGTGTCGTTCACATCGTGTACGGGCGACCTCGACGTGACGCCCATCGACCCGAACCTCGACACGCCTGAGAACGTGCTCACCAGCACCGAGGCATACAACCAGCTGCTGGCCAAGTGCTATTCGGCCCTGTCCGTGAGCTCGCCCGACGGCGAAAGTGGCGACCCCGACATCTCGGGCATCGACGGTGGCTTCGGACAGTATCTGCGCGCGTATTTCTACATGCAGGAACTGCCCACCGACGAGTGTGTCATCGGCTGGAACGACCAGACCGTGGCCGACTTGCACGGATTGCAGTGGACTTCGAGCGACGTGTTCGTATCGGCCATGTACAGCCGCCTGTTCTACCAGATTTCGCTCTGCAACGAGGTGATGCGCCAGATTGCCAAGGCTCCCAACGCCAGCGACGCCACGATGCAGCAGTATTATGCCGAGGCTCGCGCCCTGCGCGGACTGAGCTATCTGCACGCCATCGACATGTTCGGCAACGTGCCCTTCACCGACCATAATTCGGAGGTGGGCGGTGCCAATCCGCAGCAGATGAGCCGCGCCGACCTATTCAACTGGCTCGCAAAGGACATGGAAGAGTGTGCCGAGCAGCTGCCCGCCAATCCCGAGAAATACCGCGCCGGAAAGGGTATGGCCTACATGATTCTGGCCAAGCTCTACCTGAACGCGCAAGTCTATACGGGCACGGCCAACTACGCCAAGTGTGCCGAATATTGCCAGAAAATCATCGACCTCGGCTACAAACTTGAGTCGCGCGACGACTATTTCAAGATGTTCTGCGCCGACAACGACCAGTTCCTCGGCACGGGCCACGAAATCATCTTCAGCGTCTATCAAGACCACATCCACACGCAGGGCTACGGCGGCACCACGTTCATCGTGAACGCTGCCACGGGTGGCACGATGGCCTACTACGACATGGGACTCGGCGGCAACGGCTGGGGCGGAATCCGCCTGACGCCGGAGTTCGTCGATAAGTTCTCGGCTGCCGACCGTCGCGCCGTGTTCTACACCGACGGCCAGACGAAGGAAATCGAAGACATCGGCAGCTTCCAGAGCGGCTACGCCTTCATGAAGTTCACCAACCTGAAGGCCGACGGCAACCTCATCAACGGCTCGAAGCTGAGCGACGTGCGTCCCGTGGCCGAGGCCGTGGCTGCCGACCCCACCGACAAGGAGTCTGCCGCGAAGCTCGCAGAGCTGCTGAACGGCGTAAACTCCTTCCCCGACACCGACTTCCCGATGTTCCGCCTCGCCGACGTCTATCTGATGCTGGCTGAGTGTCAGGTGGTGGGCGGCGTGAGCGGCATCGACGGCATCGGGCTGTTCAATCAGCTGCGCAACCGTGCCGGCATCAGCTCCATCAGCTCGCCCACGAAGCAAGACATCATCGACGAGCGCGGACGCGAACTGGCATGGGAGTGCCACCGCCGCAGCGACCTCGTGCGCTTCAACCTGCTCACCACGTCCGACTACATCTGGGCCTACAAGGGCATGAACAGCAACATCGGCACGGCCCACGCCGTCGATAGCAAGTACAACCTGTTCCCGCTGGCTTCGAGCGATGTGATGTCGAACTCCAACCTGACGCAGAATCCGGGTTATTAATTGAACATTGAACATTGAATATTGAACATTGAAAATTGAAGATTATGAAACTGAAATATTTTCTGAGTAGCTTGTTCATCGCAGTTGCCGCCATGACGATGACCTCGTGCGACAGCGACCGCGACGACAACCCCATACTCGACACAAGCAATATGACCACGGAGTTCAAGCTCAACACGCCGGCCTACGCCAACCAGCTCATCGACCTGGCCACGAGCAACACCGTGAATTTCACGTGGAGCCAGCCCAACTACGGCATGACGCTGGCCACCATCTACTCTTTCCAGCTCGCGCTGAGCGAGGACTTCAAGGATGCCGTCATCGATGCTGAGGGCAATGAGACCACGCCTGCCAACTATGCCGACCTCTCGGGCAGTTTCGTCACCGTGAGCGGAGGCATCGGAGCTTCGGCCATCAACCGTGCCATCGTGGGCCTCGCCGGATGGCAGGAAGAGAGCGAAGTGCCGGCCTCGATGCCCGTCTATCTGCGCTGCAAGGCAGTGCTGGCCGACAACAATGTGCCGGCGGTCTATTCCAACGTGGTGAAAATCAACGTCGTGCCGAGCTTCAAGGTATCGACTTCCTTCGCTGAGTTCATCTATCAGATTGGCGACGACAGCGAAGGCTGGTCGATTGCCCATCCGCTGCGCAGTGCCGTCGTGGACGATGTGTTCAACGGCATCTACACGGGCTTCACCTATCTGAACACCGAGTTCAAGTTCCGCAGCCACCAAGACTCGTGGGATGCTCCCGACTGGGGCTATGGCGGTGAAGAAGGCAAACTCGAGGCCCAGGCTGGCAACATCACCGTTCCCAAGCCCGCCTTCTACAAGATGGAAGTGAATATGGAAGAGCTTACCTACAAGCTCACCCCGATTGCCTCGATTGGTGTCGTAGGTCCGGCCCAGGCTGGTGGCTGGGATGGCGACACCGACCTCACCTATAACCCTGAAACGGGCGCTTGGGAGGGCGAAATGACGCTCGCTGCCGACGAAATGAAGTTCCGCGCCAACGACGCTTGGGACATCAACTGGGGCGGCTCTCTCGACAACCTTACGCAAGACGGTGCCAACATCATGGTGGATGCAGCCGGAAACTACAAGATTCAGCTCTTCGTCACCTACGAAGGTGCCCACAGGGCCGTTCTCACCAAACTCTAAGTCATGAACATGTATCATTTGCTAAAAGAAAAGAATATGAAAAAGATATTTTTTGCAGCATTTGCCCTGATTTCCGTGTTCGCACTCACATCGTGCGACCAGGACTTCAACGACGGCATCGCCGGACCGCTTACCTCGGACGACGAAACGGCGCAGACCGTGGCCTTCGGCAGTGGTGCCATCACTGAAGTGGCTACCATCAATTTGGCCGACGAGGCCGACGACACCGTGAAGGTATGCCAGATTCAGGCTCCCACCGTGACCGACGCCAATGCCAAGTTCTCGAACTACGTCATCACCATCAACGGTCAGACCTTCGAAATCTCGCCCAACGGCTTCATTTCGACGGCAGAACTCAATGCCATCGTGGAGGAAGCCTTCGGAAAACGCCCCGAAGAGCGCACGCTGGAGGCTGTTGTCCGCGCCTATTACAACGCTGGCGGACAGAGCATCGTGGCCGTTTCGCAACCCTTCAACATCAAGGTGATTCCCGCTGCTCCCAACGTGGAGAAAGCCTATTATTTCACGGGCACGCTCAACGGTTGGAACAACAGCGACACGAGCTACAAACTCACCAACGACGGCTCCGACCCGTATGAAAACCCGACTTTCACCTGTCGCATTCCCGCTTCTGAGGACGGCTCCGACATCAAGTTCAAGATGACGCCCGAGTCGGGACTCGGCGGCGACTGGAGCGGCTGTCTGGGAACTGGTGCCGAGGAAGGAACATTCCTCTATAACAATGCCGGTGGCGACTTCACCATCAAGGCTGTCGAGGGCGCACTGTTCTACGACCTCACCTTCAACATGCTCGACCTCACGTGGAGCTACGTTGCCGTGAAGTTCGAATCCTATATCTACGAGGCCGGCGTGAACAACGGCTGGGGCGGTATCGAACAACCGCTCTACTGCGCCGACGGCAACGGAACCTACACCGGCTTCTTCTATGCCAAGGAAGACTCGTGGACCGAGGGTCGCGGAGCCTTCAAGTTCCGTGGTGCCAAAGACAACTGGGACAACGGTAACTGGGGTGCCGGAACCTTCACCGACGAGGGCGGCACGCTGGCCGACAACGGCGACAACCTCTTCGCCAAGCCCGGATTCTACCGTGTCGATGTCGATCTGGCCAACAAGACCTACACGCTCACGCCCATCAACAGCGTGTTCGTGGTGGGAAGCGCCGTGAACAACGACTGGGACACGGGCGTGGAGATGACCTACGACTTCGACGAACTCTGCTGGAAGGCTGAGCTCACGCTGAACGAGGGCGTCATCAAGTTCAAGGGCAACGGCACTTGGGACACGCACGACGGCAACTGGGGCGGCACGATGGACAACATCATCAACGGCTCCAACGACAACATCGCCGTCGATGTCACGGGCAAGGTGCTCATCAAGTTCTTCCCGCGCTGCGACACGAAATCCTATTGCGAAATCATTCCAGCGAACTGATTTTAAAACCTCATCACCCAATCAGGCGGACACTATGGAAAAGTGCCCGCCTGATTATAAATTGACAAAGCAATGAAAAAGTCTATTTTATTCCTCAGCCTGGCAGTGCTGTTCGTCGCCTGCCAGCCGAAATCGCAGGAGCCTGAAGGTCCCGTGGCTCCCCTGAAGCAGATGCCCGCCGTCGAAGACGTGGTGATGTATCAGGTGAACCCGCGCGTGTTTGCCCCCGAAAATTCGCTTCGCGCCGTGGCCGACCGCATCGATTCCATCAGTGCGCTCGGCGTGAACATGATGTGGGTGATGCCCATCTATCCCATCGGCATCGAGAAGGGCAAGAATTCGCCCTATTGCATCAGCGACTACAAGGCCATTGCGCCCGAATTTGGCACGCTCGACGATTTCAAACACCTCGTGCGCGTCTGCCACGAGCACGGAATGGGGCTGATTCTCGACTGGGTGGCCAACCACACGGCCTGGGACCATCCTTGGGTGAAAGAGCATCCCGACTGGTACACCCACGACGCCGAGACCGACACCATCATCCATCCGCGTCCGTGGGACTGGCTCGACGTGGCCGACCTGAACTATGACAACAAGGAGATGCGCGCGGCGATGATCGACGCGATGAAATACTGGATTGCCGACGTAGGCATCGACGGATTCCGCTGCGACGTGGCCGACGGCGTGCCTGCCGACTTCTGGAAAGAGGCCATCGACACACTGCGCCAAGCCGCCGGCGACCGCCAGATTCTGATGCTCGCCGAGGGCAAGAACGTCGATAACTTCACCGTGGGCGGCTTCGACATGAACTATGCCTGGGACTTCAAAGACCAGATGCTGAAGGTGTTCGACGAGGGCGCTTCCGCTGCATCGCTCTACGACGTTGACAAGGCCGAATACGACAGCCTGCCCGCCGGCAAGGTAAAACTGCGCTTCACCACCAACCACGACGAGTCCACGAAGCTCACGCCGCCCGTGCAATTCAAGTCGCTGCGTGGCTCGATGGCGGCATACGTGGCCACGACGTTCCTGCATGGTGGCGCACTCATCTACGGCTCGCAGGAAGTGGCTCATCCCGAACCCATCAACTTCTTCCAGTACGTGCCCGTCGATTGGTCGGCCAACCCGCAAATCTACAAGGAATACCAGCGGCTCATCGGCATCTACAACAAAAATCCCGAAATTCGCCGAGGCAAGGTCATTCCCTTCATGTACAACGAGGTGCTGGCCGTCGAGCGCAAGCTGAACAACGACAGCCTGCTCGTGCTCGTGAACCTGCGCGACTCCGCCGTCAAAATCCCCGCGCCCGAGTTCTGGCTCAACAAAGAGACCGTGGACCTGAGCTCGAACCTCTCCTTTGCGCTGCGCGATTCGGTGGAGCTGGCTCCGTTTGCTTATTATATTTTAAAGTAACTTAAGCTTCGGAGGTACGGAGGTACGTGGGTACGAGAATACCCTCTGTAACAGAGCGTTCAAATCACAAAAACCATTCTCGCACCCTCGGCCTCGAAGAGGCTGACCTTCGCACCCTCGTACCACCGATTCGTTGAGGATGTGAAATATCCGAAACTTCAATAAAGTAAAAAACATCTCCAGCCTGTCCGAAGGGAGGGGAGATGAAGCAATAGAATGATGAAAAAGATGAATTTTCCCGAATTTTTGTCGAAATCGACACGTTTATCAATCCTGAAAAGAGGAATTTGCGCCCTCGTCCTTTCCCTCCCTCTTTGGGGAGGGGCAGGGTGGGTCTTCGCCGCCGACGGATGGCCCTCAAAATATAAGGGCGTGATGTTGCAAGGCTTCTACTGGGACTCGTTCGACGCCACAAAATGGACAAACCTGCAGAAGCAAGCTCCCGAACTCGGCCAGTATTTCGACCTCGTATGGCTGCCGCAGAGCGCGAATTGCGGCGGATTGTCGATGGGCTACGACGACCTCTATTGGTTCTCGAACTACAATTCCTCGTTTGGCACCGAGCAGGAACTGCGCTCGCTCATCAAGGCGTTTCGCGACAACGGCATCGGCACCATCGCCGACGTGGTTGTGAACCATCGCAAGACGCTGACGGGCAAGAATTTCGACTTTCCCGCTGAGACCTACGAGGGCGTGACCTACTCGATGGGCGCTGCCGACGTGGTGAAGGCCGACGGTGGCACTGGTGGTGCCGACACGGGCGAAAACTGGAACGGAATGCCCGACCTCGACCACACAAGCCAAAACGTGCAAAACACGGTGAAGGCCTACCTGAAAATGCTGCTCGAGGATTTCGGCTACGTCGGCTTCCGCTACGACATGGTGAAGGGCTACAATGGCTCCTACACGAAGCTCTACAACGAGTCGGCAAGCCCGCAGTTCAGCGTGGGCGAGTGCTGGGACGGAACGCAGACCATCCGCAACTGGATAGATGCCACGGGAAAAACCTCGGCAGCCTTCGACTTCCAGTTCCGCTACACCGTGCGCAACGCCGCCAACAACGGCCAGTGGAACCGTCTGGCACAGCGCAACGACAACAACTGGCCGCTCGTGTCGAGCAACTACCAGAATGGCGACTACCGACGTCTGGCCGTGACCTTCGTCGAGAATCACGACACCGAGCGACGCGCCAACGCCGAGCAGGACCCGCTCCGGAAAGACACGCTCGCCGCCAATGCCTACCTGCTCGCGATGCCCGGAACGCCCTGCATCTTCCTCACGCACTGGCAGGCCTACAAGCAACAGCTGAAGTCGATGATCGACGTGCGCAAGTTCGTGGGTATCCACAACGAAAGCACTTACGAAAACCGCATTCCCAATGCGGCCATCAGCTCCGTAGCGGCCTACGAGACGCAGGGAACCGACGGCTCGCTGCTCGTCGTCGTGGGCAATCTGAAAGACTACGAACCCGCCGAAACCGAGTGGGTGAAGGTGCTGTCGGGCTATCATTTCGCCTACTACCTCCGCCCGTCGATGGAAACGCCGTGGATCGACCTGCCATCGGGCACTTACAACGGCGCGCAGCAGGCCGTGATCACCGCAGTCAGCGCCTCGCAGGGTGCGCAACTCGTCTATACCACCGACGGCACCACGCCGACAGCCTCGAACGGCACACGCGTCAGTAGCGGTACCAGCATCAGCATTCCTGTGGGCACGACCACGCTCAGCGTTGGACTGCTCGTGGGCGGTGCGGTGACGAAAACCGTCACGCGGCAGTATGAGGTGAGCACGTTCGAGCCTCACGAAATCACCGTCTATGTGAACACCGACCACGTGGGCTGGACGAGCGTGAATTTCTGGACGTGGGGCGGCGACGGCAGCCATGCGCCCACGAACAGCACGTGGCCCGGCGACCGCGTCGCAACGAAGACCACCGTCGATGGCCGTCAGTGGTTTGCCAAGACCTACACCATCAACTCGCCCGACGACTACGTTAATTTCGTGTTTTCCACGGGCACGGGCTCGCCGCAGACCGTTGACATCAACAACGTCTCCGCCGACACGTTCTTCGAGATTTCCACGACGCAGCAGGGCGGCAAACACTTGGTCGATGACGTCACGAGCGTCGAAAACATCAGCATCGACCCCGTCGAAACGGGAAAAACGGGCATTTTCGACCTGCAAGGCCGCAAAATCGCTCCTCACTCCTTGCTCCCCACTCCCCAAAAGGGAATTTACATCGTCAATGGCAAAAAAATCGTTATCAAATAAAGAATCACTATGAAAAATCATCGTAAAATTCTGGTCTGGGGCATCCTCCTCACGCTCCTTTTCTCGCCCCTCTCTTCGGCTGCGCAGGGACAGAAATTCCTCGGCGGCGACATCTCGCTGCTCAGCAAGTACGAAGAACACGGAGCCAAGTATCTGACCGCCGACGGGCAACCTATCGACGACCTGCTCACGTTTTTCCGCTCGAAGGGCTGGAACAGCATGCGCGTGCGGCTGTTCGTCGATCCCTCGAAAGCCCCTGAAGACGACAAGGGCGAGGGCGTTTGCCAAGACCTCGACTACGTCATCAAGCTCGGACAGCGCATCAAGCAGGCCGGACTGAAATTCATGCTCGACTTCCACTATAGCGACACCTGGAC
>DFHC01000079.1:15764-19903 GCA_002372575.1 bacterium UBA3734
ATAGCGACACCTGGACCGACCCCGCACAGCACACCACGCCCTCGGCCTGGAACAGCAGCGACCCCGCCGTGCTCGAACAGATGCTCTACGACTACACCGTCAGCTCGCTCAACGCACTGAAGGCTGCCGGAGCCGAGCCCGACTTCATTCAGCCCGGCAACGAAATCACCTACGGAATGCTCTGGCCCACAGGCCACTGCTATCCCAACGGCAGCAACTACAACGGCGGCACCTTTGCCAACTTCGCCCGCTATCTGAAAGCCGGCATCCGAGGCTGTCGCGAGACCTGTCCCGAGGCGAAAATCGTCATTCAGGCCGAGCTGAGCACGTGGCAGAACGTGGCCAGTTTCTTCAAGACACTCTCCACCTATACCGTCGATTACGACGTCATCGGACTGTCCTACTACCCCCATTTCCACGGCTCTCTAGCCACGCTCGAAGGCATTATCCGAAATCTGGAGACGGCCTATCCCGAGAAGTCCATCCAGATTGTCGAGGCGGGCTATTTCCACAAATGGTATCCCGAGAATGCCGACTACAACACCACGCAGACCTGGCCCGCCACCGACGAGGGACAGCGCAAGTTCACTGCCGACCTCATCGAAATGCTCAACCGCCACAAGAGCGTCGATGGCTTCTATTGGTGGTGGCCCGAGGCCAACGAATACGGCCTCGACTGGGCCACGAAGCGCGTCACCGACAACTGGTACAACGCCTCGCTGTGGGACAACGAGACGGGGCGCGCCCTGCCTGCGCTCGACGAGCTTCAACGCTTCTTGAACAGCGAGTCCGACGGCATCCTGTTGCCTGCGAGCGCCGATTCAGATGCCCAAAACCACTCTACCTACGACCTCACAGGTCGCAAAACCGCCCTTCGACCATCGTCGAAGGGCGTTTATATTCGTGACAGGCAAAAAATGATTTTTGTCAAGCGATAATCGAGTATTTTAGTCTCAGCCAACCCCTTCCCGAAAGGGGAGTGGAGAATCAGAGGCGCAGCGGAAGCGGTTCCGGGAACTGGACATTGTAATCCTAATTGCCCGCTTTTGATGCCATTTTTTTTCGTTGTAAAAAAATGAAAAAAACTTTTCCGAATGAATAAGATTTTATATCTTTGCAAGTGGAAACAAATATTCTGACGGAAAGTCATCTAAAAAAACAATTTATAGAGCCTATGAGTTATCTGCGATTTGAAAAGGCCTTGATGACCAACCTGCAAGATTCGCTGCCCAAGGAACTGCTGCGCACGAACCGCTCGGGAGCCTACTCGTGCTCCACCATCGTCGATTGCAACATCCGCAAGTATCACGGACTGCTCGTGGTGCCCGTGCCAGAGCTCGACGACGAGAACCACGTGCTGCTCTCCTCGCTCGACTGCACGGTGGTGCAACACGGCGCAGAGTTCAACCTCGGCCTGCACAAGTATCAAGGCAACAACTACAGCCCGAAGGGGCATAAATACATCCGCGAGTTCGACTGCGACAAGATTCCCACCACCGTCTATCGCGTGGGAGGCGTCATCCTGAAGAAGGAATTCCTGTTCCAGAACTACGAAGACCGCATTCTGATTCGCTACACGCTCGAGGATGCCCACTCGCCCACGACGCTGCGCTTCCGCCCGTTTCTGGCCTTCCGCAGCGTGCGCCAGTTCACCCACGAGAACAGCGTGGCCTCGCGCGAGTATTTCCCCGTCGATAACGGCATCAAAACCTGTATGTATGCCGGCTATCCCGACCTCTACATGCAGTTTTCAAAGAAAAACGCCTTCATTTTCCAGCCCGACTGGTATCGCGGCGTGGAATATCCGAAGGAGCAGGAGCGCGGCTATGCCTCGAACGAGGACCTCTACGTGCCGGGCTACTTCGAAATGCCCATCAAGAAGGGCGAGAGCATCGTTTTCGCCGCCTCGACAAGCGAAATCAAGACCACGCGACTGAAGAAACTCTTCGACGAAGAGGTGAGCTACCGCCCGCCGCGCGACAATTTCTACCATTGCCTTGTGAACGCCGCCCACCAGTTCCACATGCGCGTGAAGCGCGAAGACGGCGAGCGCGAGGTATGGTCGTCGTCGCAGCATCCGTCGAAGGTCTATTATTCCCACGACGACCGCTATCTGCTGGCCGGCTATCCGTGGTTCAAGGCGCGCGCCCGCGACACGTTCATCGCACTGCCCGGACTGACGCTTTCCATCGGCGAAGACGAATATTTCGAGCTCGTGATGGACACGGCGGCTCGCGGACTGCGCGAATTCATGGAAGAAAAGCCGCTCACGGTGAAAATCTACGAGATTGAGAAGCCCGACGTGCCGCTCTGGGCCGTCTGGGCCATTCAGCAATACGCGAAAAAGCTCGGAAAAGCGCGTTGCAAGGAACGCTACAAGGACTTGCTGCGCGACATCATCGCGTTCATCGAGGGAAACAAGCACCCGAACCTCACGCTCGAAGAAAACGGACTCCTGCACACCGAGGGGCGCGACGTGGCCATGACGTGGATGAACTCCACGGCCAACGGCAAGCCGGTAGTACCGCGCACGGGCTACATCGTGGAGTTCAACGCGCTGTGGTACAACGCCTTGCGCTTCGCCGCCTCGCTCGCCCGCGACGATCAGGAGCTCGCCACCAACGATGCCGAGCGCGAGTCATTCGGACGGCAGGCCGAGCACTGCGAAGCCCTGGCCGAAAAGTGCAAGCAGTCGTTCGTGGATACGTTCCTGAACGAATACGGCTATCTGCTCGACTACGTGGACGGCAACCTGATGGACTGGAGCGTGCGCCCGAACATGATTTTCGCTGTGGCACTCGACTATTCGCCGCTCAACCAGCAGCAGATGAAGAGCGTGCTCGACGTCTGCACGCGCGAGTTGCTCACGCCGAAGGGACTGCGCTCGCTGTCGCCGAAAAGCGGCGGATACAACCCGATCTACGTGGGACCGCAGACGCAGCGCGACTATGCCTATCATCAGGGCACGGCGTGGCCCTGGCTCGGCGGTTTCTACATGGAAGCCTGCCTGAAACTCTACAAGCGCAGCCGTCTGAGCTTCATCGAGCGTCAGATGGTGGGCTACGAAGACGAAATGGCTTATCACTGCCTCGGCTCCATTTCCGAGCTTTTCGACGGCAACCCGCCGTTCCACGGTCGCGGAGCCATGTCGTTCGCCATGAACGTGGCCGAGATTCTGCGTACGCTCGAACTGCTCGAACGCTATAAATACTAAGAAAGGAGGAACGAAAGATGAAAGTACTAATGTTCGGATGGGAGTATCCTCCACACGTTTTCGGCGGACTTGCAACGGCCAACTACGGCATTTCGCAGGGGCTGCACGCGCAGGGCGACATCGAAACCGTGCTCTGCCTGCCCAAGCCCTTTGGCGACGAAGACCGCTCGGCCTGTAAAATCGTGGCGATGAACGCCGTGCCCATTGCGTGGCGCGACGTGAGCTACGAGTATGTGCAGCAGCGCGTGGGCTCAATCATGTCGCCGGAGGACTACTTCCGCTATCGCGACCATATCTATGCCGATTTCAACTATATGTACGTCAACGACCTCGGCGCAATGGAGTTTGCCGGAGGCTATCCGGGAAACCTGCACGAGGAAATCAACAACTACTCGATTATCGCCGGCGTGGTGGCGCGAACGGAGCAGTTCGACATCATCCACGCCCACGACTGGCTCACCTATCCAGCAGGCATCCACGCCAAGCAGGTCAGCGGAAAGCCGCTCTGCATCCACGTGCATGCCACAGATTTCGACCGCTCGCGCGGAAAGGTGAACCCCACGGTGTATAGCATCGAGAAAAACGGCATGGACAACGCCGACTGCATCATGTGCGTCAGCGAACTCACGCGCCAGACCGTCATCCACCAGTATCATCAGGATCCGCGCAAGTGTTTCACAGTGCACAACGCCGTCTATCCGCTCGCGCAGGAGCTGCAAGACATTCCGCGCCCCGACCACACGGGCAAGGAGAAGGTGGTGACCTTCCTCGGGCGCATCACGATGCAGAAAGGTCCCGAATATTTCGTCGAGGCCGCCAATATGGTGCTCCATCGCACGCGCAACGTGCGCTTCTGCTTCGCAGGCTCGGGCGACATGATGGAGCAGATGATTTATCTCGCTGCCGAGCGTGGCATTGCCGACCG
>DFHC01000047.1:0-178 GCA_002372575.1 bacterium UBA3734
ATCTACACCCACATCGACACCACCGCCCTGCGCGAGGCCATTCTGCGGCACCATCCGCGCAACATCTGACTTTGACTTATTTGCGCCGCGACGCATCGTAGCCCTGCACGGCGGCGAACGGTGCAAACTGTGCCGCGCGACTGAGCATCGACATCTGCGGATGGCGTTTCGACACGTG
>DFHC01000047.1:331-1437 GCA_002372575.1 bacterium UBA3734
AATTGTTAATTGTTAATTGTAAATTGTTAATTGTTCAAGCCTTGTGCCCTCCGATTTGCTGGTTTCGCTCTTTGGCCGTGGCACCCTCGTCGAAGTTCAGCCCTCGGAGAATGGCGTTTTTGCCGTATCGCTGCTTGATTTTCAGCTGCGCCTCTTGGATGCGACGCTCCTTGGCGAGAGCCGCTTTCTGCCGATTGACGGCCTCGTAGTCGGTGAAGAGGTCGAGCTGTTCGGGCGCAGAGGCCAGCGCGAGGCTGTGCTCGTCGATGACGTGGCAGGCCGTCAGGTTGAGCCGCCTTATCAGCAGGTTTTTATCCACGATGCGCTCGTAGATTTCCACGACGGCATCGGTGATGAGCTTCGTCGAGGACGTGTGCCGTTCGAGCGAGGCCGTGCCGTGGGCGTGTTTCGGCACTTGTCGCCCGTAGTAATCGGTGGTGATTTCACCGTGGTATTTCGCGCGGATTTCAGGATTTTCGAGGCTTTCGCGGTCGTAGCTCACGGTGAGCACGATTTGGTCGGTCACCCTTTGCATCCCCACGAGTTCGAGCGCGATGTTGTCGGCCATTTCCTTCACCACCACGCGCGCTTTCCGCCAGTCGTAGGGCGTTTGCAGCACCTGACCGTGGCCGTGGGAGTTGCTCTCGGGCTTATAGGCTTTCACCATGTCCATCGTGCAGGGTTCCCAGCCCCATGCGTGGTCGATGAGCAGCTCGGCATTCACGCCGAAGAGCCTGTAGAGCAGTTCCTCGTTCTGCACCGACTGTCGCGCCAGTTTTCCCATTGTGTCGATGCCGTAGAGCGCGAGTTTCTGGGCGATTCCGTGGCCCACGCGCCAGAATTTCGTCAGCGGACGATAGTTCCACAGCTGCCGCCTGTACGACATTTCATCGAGCTCAGCGATGCGCACACCGTCTTTGTCGGCAGGCGATTTCTTGGCCATGATGTCCATCGCCACCTTCGCCAGATACATGTTCGTGCCAATGCCAGCGGTGGCCGTGATGCCCGTTTCGGCGAGCACGTCGCGGATGATTTTCAGCGCCAGCTCGTGGGCCGTCATTTTGTAGCTGCCGAGATAGGCCGTCACGTCCATAAACACCTCGTCG
>DFHC01000047.1:1496-6991 GCA_002372575.1 bacterium UBA3734
CTCGTCGATGCTATAGACGTGGATATCTTCCGGCGCAACATATTTCAGATAGATCTGGTAGATTTTGTGGCTCACCTCGACATAGTGCGCCATGCGCGGCGGAGCCGTCAGGTAGTCCACGGCCCAGTCAGGATGCTCGCACAGCTCCCCGTCATAGACCGATTTCCCGTTCAGCCGGCGCTGCGGCGACTGGTTGAGGCGTTCAAGGTTCACCTCGCGCACGCGCTGCACCACCTCGAAAAGCCGGGCCCTGCCGCCAATTCCGTATTGCTTCAGCGACGGCGACACCGCCAGACAAATGGTTTTCTCCGTGCGCGAGGCGTCGGCCACAACGAGATTCGTGGTCAGCGGGTCGAGTCCCCTGTCCACACACTCGACCGAGGCGTAGAACGACTTCAGGTCGATGGCGATGTATTTGCGCTCAACCTCTTTCATGGCTACTGAAGAAAAAACAAACTCACGCCCACGACGGAAATCAGGGCTCCAAGCACAGCTTTCCACGTGATTTTCTGGTGGAAAAGCCAATAGGAGGGAAGAATGATGATGATGGGCGTGAGCGCCATCAGCGTGGAAGCGATACCCGCACTGGTATATTGCACGGCCATGAGCGAAAATCCCACGCCGGCAAAGGGGCCAAAAATGGTTGTGGCCGTGGCTGCCGACAGCCCCTTGCAGTCGTGCATGGCCTCGCGCAACGGGCGAAATCCCTCTCGGTAATAGAGCAGAAGCAAAAAACCAACCACGCCAGCCACACATCGGAAGAAATTCGCGAAAAATGGCAGCAGCCACGCTGGTTCCACGGCTGTTTGATAGCTGTCCATGCCGATTTTGCTCAACACGAGTCCCACACCCTGACAAAGTGCCGCCCCGACGGCAAAAAGCACACCATTCAGCGGTAGTTTCAGCGACACCTTGTGGTGTTCGCCCCGTCCTAAGACGGAAATGCCGATGCCCGTCAGCGTCACCAACATGGCCACGAGGCTCGTCGCACTCATCTGCTGGCCCAGCGTAATCCACGCCATCAGTGCCGCCGCAAGCGGAGCCAGCGTCATGAAGAGTTGCCCGTAGCGCGAGCCAATGATGATATAGCATTGGAAAAGACAGTAATCGCCGATGACATAGCCCACGAGTCCCGACAGCAACAGCCATCCATAGGCCGGCATTGTTCCCCCCGCAGGCAGCGGCGAACCCGTCAGCACCCAGAACATCGCAAACGAAAACAGCAGCGCAAGCGCCATTCGCAACACGTTCAGCACCAAGTTGCCCAATCGCTTGCTGCCAAATTCGCTCAAGAGCGCCGTCGCTGTCCAGGAAAACGCCACGCCGATGGAAATCATCTCGCCGATGTAATTCATGGTCTGTTTTTTTATAAAAATTCAGTTTTTGGCCACAAAATTACGATTATTTTTCTAAATATTCATTCAATTTGTCAATATTTCGGCCCAAACTTTTGTCATTTCCAAAAAAATACTTATCTTTGGGGCGCTGAAGAAAAATAGAAACCGCCGAAACGCTTGAAAGGGAGTAGGCAACATCCATAAATTTTGAAGGATTATGAATACGGAAGAAATCAAAAACATGGAAGAAAACGTGAACGAAACCGTTGAAAACGCTCAGGAAACCGTGGCCCAGGCTGCTGAAGCCGTAGAAACCAAGGTTGAAGACGTGAAAGAAGCCGTGGCCGAAACCTGCGAAACCGCTGAAGTGAAGGTCGAGGAAACCAAAGATGCTATGGCCGAGAAGGTTGAAGAGGCCAAGGAGAAGATTGGCGAGGCCGTGGACAGCGTGAAAGAGAAAGTCGGCAACGTGATTGAAGACCTCAACAAGAACGAGACCGTGCAGGAAGCCAAGGAAAAGATTGGCGAAGCCGTGGACAGCGTGAAAGAGAAGGTCGGCAACGTGATTGAAGACCTCAACAAGAACGAGACCGTGCAAGAAGCCAAAGAAAAGATTGGCGAGGCCGTGGACAGCGTGAAAGAGAAAGTCGGCGACGTGCTCGACGACCTCAGCAAGAACGAAACCGTGCAAGCCGCCAAGGAAAAAGTCAGCGAGACCATTGAGCAGGCTGCCCAGGAAATGAAGAATAGCAATTTCTTCGGTAAGCTGAAAGGCTGGTTAGGACTCAAATAATCATCGGAAAAAATATGAAAAATCGATTCATGACGCTTCTCCTGTCCTTGATTTGGGTGGGAGGAGCATTTTCGCAGTCTGAGGTCGGCGTGGGTGCGCAGGTGACCTCGGAAAGTGCCGTCGAAAGTGGGAAAAGCTACATTTTGCAGTCGCAGGCATCTGGTAATCCCTACATCGTCGATGCCGGAACCTACTACTCACTGCCTAACAGCGGAAATACCGCCACGGAAGCCTCTGTGTATCAGCTTATTAGCAACGGTGATGGTACGTGGAAAATCAAAAGTGCCTACACGGGAAAATACTGGGGTGTGCCCATCCACGGACAAGATTTGGTTCCCTCTTCCGAGCTTTCAGCCGGAGCGTGGTCGCTGAACTTCAATTCGGGAATCGCCTACCCCACCGCCCCCGATGCCGATGGAGTCGTGCGCGGACTCGACCGTTCGAGCCAGCACTTGTGGGGCTACACGACAGGCACAGGCCGCACGAAGCAGGTGAAAATCTACGAGTTGAGCGGAAAGCCGATTTCGAGTGTCGCCTTGGAAGAACTGACGGGAAAAGTCATTAGCGTAGCAGCCAATCCCGCAAATGATTTGACAACCAATCAGTGGTATGTGATGTTCGACCGCGGAACGCAACCGAAGAATCACGGCTACCTCTACGAGGATGTTTCGTCGCACACGCTCTACAACACGGCGACCGTGCCGAGCGGTCTGGCCACTGCTGCCGCCCGTTTTCTGGTGCGTCTGTCGGATGCCGGAGACGGAAAATATTATGTGCAGACGGGTTTCGGCAACTATTTCGGTGCCATCAGCCACAAGGTGAACGTGCCAGTGACGGCCCTGCCGGAAGAAGCACAGGTGATTGAGAAAATTGCTGGTAGCGACGGGCACTTCTACATCCAAAGCAGCACGACGAATGTTGTCCTCGATGCCAACGACGTGGGCAGCGGCGATGCAACGGTGGTGGGATGGAACACGACTGTTCCGACAACCACCGGCGGCAACAACGACTGGGCCTTCTATCCCGTCACGCTTGAGGACATCGATCCGAGTATCGCCGTTTTCGAAGGCGACGTAAAGGTGACGCGAGGCTATCAGACCTGCGGTCGCGGCAACGAAAACACGCTGCTTCTCCGTGTCGATATGGACATTTCCCAAAACGTCAGCGACGCAGCGTTCACCGTGAAACTGAATAACCCTGCACAAGCCAGTATCAGCAGCCTCTACGCCTATAAGACAACATCGACAGAGTTTCTGGCCAACATCCCTTCATCCACACTTGGCTCCACAAGCGAAATCAGCAACACCGCCACCATCAACATCGGCAACGTGGCCGCCGGCTCTCACCACTTCTGGATCTGTGCCACCATCAAGGAAGATGCCGAATTGGAAGCCATACTCACAACGGCCTTGAAGGAGTTCTCCTACTCATGCAATGGCAGCGAGCAGGCACTCGACCTGACAAATGTCGGCAACCCGTCGCGACAGGGCGTGAAGGTGTTTGCCCAGCAGAACTTCCTGTTCAAGCCGACCACCGACAACTGCCGCTTCTATCGCATTCCCGCAATGACGCTCGATGCCGACGGAAACATCGTGGTGGCCATCGACAAGCGATACAACAGCAATGCCGACCTCGGAAACCACAAAATCGACGTCATCTCGATGCGTAGCGAAGACGGCGGACGCACATGGACAGACAAGGCTACGGTGGCCATCGGCGACGGTCAGTCTGCTGCCTACTTCGGCTATGGCGACGCTGCATTGGCCCGCGCAGCTAACGGCGACCTCGTCTGCATCATGGCTTCAGGAGACAAGACATGGGGCTACGGAATGAACACGGCGGGCTTCGCCAAGAGCACCGACAACGGCAAGTCGTGGACGCTGACGAGAAATCTCTTCTCCTCCACGAAATTCTACGACGAGAACAGCGGCAACGGAAAACTCAGCGTGAACAATCTCTTCACCTCGTCGGGCAAGGGCCTGACCACCAACGACGGTGTTATCATGTTCACCACCAACTGCTGCGAATCGCGTTCGAGCACGTATTACAATTACATTCTCTATTCCACAGACAATGGCGAAACGTGGCGACTGAGCAACAAAGTGGCCTATTCGGGTACCGACGAGTCGAAACTCGAACAATTGAACGACGGTTCGCTCCTGCTCAGCGTACGCCAGAGCGGAAACCGAGGCTGGAACACCGCCACCTACGTGAAAAATGCCGACGGAACGGTGACTTTCAACTGGGGCACGCAGAAGCGCACTGCCGACATCTGGGGCAACGCCTGCAACGCCGACATCATCTACTACTCTCGCTCGACGGAAGGAAAGGACAACATCATGCTCCACTCGTATATCAACTCGAGCGGTCGCGAAAGCCTGCAACTGTCGATGAGCATCGACGGCGGAAAATCGTGGAAAAGTGCCTATAACATCCAGCCCAACGGCTCGTGTTATTCGACAATGGTTGCGCTGCCCAACGGCGATGTAGCTCTGCTCTATGAAGACGAGTCGTACAGTGCCGGAAACGGCTACGCCATCAACTATGTCACCATCACGCAGGAACAAATCATCAAGTGGTATGAGGCTATCAGCGGAAAAACCTCCGACATCGATTTTTTTCCATTGCGCCCGGCGACAAATGGCGCTGAAACAGTCTATACGCTGCAGGGCATACCACTCGCCAAAATGCCCTCGCAGAAGGGAATCTACGTGCAGAACGGGCGGAAATTCGTGGTTCGCTGACGCAAAAGATTCTTTTTCCGCATGAAATTGGTGGCGCTGACCTCAAACGAGGCTGCGCCACCATTGTTTTTGTCCGATAAAAGTCATCAGGGGAGTAGAAAACCTATTTTTTACGTTTTTTTATTGGTTTTCTCATTAAAAATGAGTACCTTTGCAGTCTAAAAAGCGACATTCTACTCAAAACAAGTGATAATATCATTCTAAAATATTTAAAATCAACAATTTATGTGGTTACTTAATTCATCTATCGGCAGGAAAGTGATCATGTCCGTCACGGGCTTGGCACTTCTCCTCTTTCTGACGTTCCACTGCTGTATGAACGTCGTGGCCCTCTTCTCCGGAGAGGCCTACAACATGATTTGCGAGATGCTGGGAGCCAACTGGTATGCCATCGCGGCTACCCTGGGCTTGGCCACCCTCGCGCTCGTTCACATCGTCTTTGCCTTCATCCTGACGGCGCAAAACCGCAAGGCACGCGGCGCAAACCGCTATGAGGTATCGACGGCAGTCAACAAGAACGGCCTCCTCGACGTGGCCGAGGGCTGGGCCTCGAGCAATATGCTCGTGCTGGGCCTCATCATCCTCTTCGGCTTGATCATGCACCTGAAGGATTTCTGGTAC
>DFHC01000047.1:7062-7209 GCA_002372575.1 bacterium UBA3734
CAACATGATGTTTGCCGAAATCGTGGGCATGGAAATGAAACACGGCCCCACCGACGGCTTCGCATGGATTCAGGAGACGTTCTCGAATCCCGTGTTCGTGGTGCTCTATCTCATCTGGTTTGCCGCCATCTGGTTCCATCTGGCCCA
>DFHC01000045.1 GCA_002372575.1 bacterium UBA3734
ATGGAGGTGCGCGACTATGAGTGCGACATCGAGGGCATCGTCAACAACGCGAACTACCTGCACTACGCCGAGCACACGCGACACCTTTTCCTGCGCAGCCTGGGCGTGAGCTTTGCCAAGCTACACGAACAGGGAACCGACGCCGTGGTGGCGCGGATGAACCTGAAATTCTCGGCTCCGCTGCGCTGCGACGACGTGATCATCTCGAAGATCGCGCTGTCGAAGGCAGGCATCAAGTACATTTTTCATCAGGACATCTTCCGAAAGTCGGATGGCCGCCTCTGCTTCCACGGCGACATCGAGCTCGTGTGTCTCGTGAACGGACGGCTGAGCGCCTCGCCCGACTACGACGCAGCCTTCTCCAAATTCATCATCCAGAGCCACTGAACAACGCCGCGCAAGGCCAAATAGACCATCAGCGCGAGCCACAGGGCATGGTTTCCCCATTGCGGAAACAGATTGTAATAGACGGCGAAGAAGACTATCGTGGCCACGGCACACGACACCAGCATCCCACGCGTGGCGAGCATTCCCACGAAGATGCCGTCGAACAGGAACGCGGCTACTCCCGTCACGGGAATCAGCAGAATCCACGGCAGATAGGGTTGAGCGGCCTCTATCACCATTTCGTCGCTGGTCAACAGGCTGAGAAAAGCACGTCCGCCGAAGGCATAGACCGCCGTGAACACGACAACCATCACCGCCCCCCAAAGGAACAGCCGACGATTTGTGGCGCGGAAAAGCATCCAGTCCTTCGCACCGAACGATTTTCCACAAAGGGCCTCACCGGCATAGGCGAAGCCGTCCATGACGTAGGAAAACACCATGAAAAACGTCATCAGCAGCGTGTTTACGGAGAGCAACACGTCGCCCTGTCGCGCACCGACGGACGTGAAAAAGAGATTGACGGCCACCATAAAGAGCGTGCGGAGGAAAAGGTCGGCGTTCACCTTTGAGAAAGACGAGCGGAACGAAGGAAGCTGTGTGTGTTCAGCCGTTTCAGCGACCTTCCTGCGCTCCCGCAGTGTGCCGTAGAAGGCCATTGCCGCCCCACTCCACTGCGCGATGAGCGTTCCGAGGGCGACTCCTTCGATTTTCATGCCGAAGCCGAATACCAAAATGGCCGATGCGACAATGTTGATGAGGTTTTGCGCAATGGAGACGACCATCGGCGTGCGCGTGTTCTGCATACCGATGAACCAACCCGTCATCACGTAGAGACTGAGCACTGCCGGCGCCCCCCAGATGCAGATGTTGAAATAGACGCGCACGAGTGCGGCCACCTCGCCCGACGGCTCCATCAGCCACAGCGACAGCCACCGCAAAGGCAACTGCAGCACCAGAAAGCCCAGTGCAATGAGCAGTGCCATGCGCAGGTTGCCCCGCAAAATAGAACTCAGCGACGATTTCTGGGTACTGAGATAAACGCCATAGGCTTGTGCGGTCATGCCGCTGGTGCCCATGCGCAAAAAGCCCATCAGCCAATACATCACGTTGAAAATCATCGAGCCCACGGCTATTGCGCCGATGAGCGTGGCATTGCCCACGTGTCCTACAATGGCCAGATCGACGAGTCCGAGGAGCGGAATCGTCACGTTCGTCACGATTGACGGGATGGCCAGATGCATAATTTCCTTGTCACGAATATTCATTTTTTTCTTTTATTTGATAATCGATTTTTAAACCCAGTTACGAGAGCAACGAGGTGTCGCCCGTGTAAAGTTGGTAGTATTTTCCGCGCAGTCGGAGCAGTTCGTCGTGAGAGCCGTGTTCGATGATGCGCCCGTGGTCGAGTACGATGATTTGGTCGGCATTGCGCACGGTAGAAAGGCGATGGGCAATGACGAAGGTGGTGCGCCCCCGCATGATGGAGTCCATGCCGCGCTGCACGAGTCGCTCGGTGTGGGTGTCGATGCTCGAAGTGGCCTCGTCAAGGATGAGCACAGGCGGATTGGCCACGGCAGCACGGGCGATGGCCAAAAGCTGCCGCTCTCCCTGCGAGAGGTTACCACCGTCGCCGCTAAGCACGGTGTCGTAGCCCTCGGAAAGGCGCAGGATGAAGTCGTCGGCTCCCACGAGTCGCGCAGCCTCACGACACTCCTCGTCGGTGGCATCAAGGCGGCCATAGCGGATGTTGTCGAGCACGGAGGCCGTGAACAGGCGTGTCTCTTGCAGCACAACGCTCATCGAACGGCGCAGCGACTCCTTCGTGATGTCGTTGATGGGGATGCCGTCGTAGAGGATGCGCCCGTTGGGTTTTTCGGCATTGTCGCCAGCCGTGACGTCATAGAAACGACTGATGAGGTTGATAATCGTTGTTTTTCCTGCTCCCGTACCGCCCACAAAAGCGATTTTCTGCCCTGGGGAGGTATTGATATTGATATCGAAAAGCACCTGTTTTTCAGGCACATAGCCAAAATCTACGTGTTGAAAATCGACATCGCCCTTCGCATCGTCCATCACCCATTTTCCCTCGTCCTTTTCGGGTTCAGCATCGAGCATCTGGAAGACGCGCTCGGCACCCACCGAGGCGTTCAGCACCGAATTGATTTGCTGCGAGACGTGGCTGATGGGCTGCGTGAAACTCTTGTTGAGTTGCAGGAAGGCGACGATGGTTCCGAGGGAGAGTGAGAAGTGAAAAGTAAAAAGTGAGAAATCTCTTAAAGCGATGGTGGCGCCGACGATGGCGATGAGCACGTAGCCCATGTTGCCGAGGTTTCCATTGACGGGCATCACGATGCTGGCGATTTTATTCGCGTTGCAGGCCGAAGCGCGCAGCTGCTCGTTGATTTGCTCGAAGTCGCGAATGGCCTGTTGCTCGTGGCAAAACGTCTTCACGACCTTCTGCCCCGTCATCATTTCCTCGATGAAGCCGTTCACACGGGCGAGCGACTCCTGTTGGGTACGGAAATAGCCACGCGACCACTTTCCGAGGCGCGTCGTCGAAAGAGCCATCAGCACGGCGATGAAGATGCTGACGAGCGTGAGCGGAATGCTCAAGACAATCATGGAAGTGAAGGTGACGACGATGGTGATGAGCGAGTTGAACACCTGTGCCATGCTCGTGGAAATCACCTGTCGGAGCGAATCGATGTCGTTGGTGTAGGTGGACATCATTTCGCCGTGGGAGTGGGAGTCGAAATGGCGTAGCGGGAGGCGCTGCATATGCTCGAAAAGCTGTTTGCGCAGGCGTAGTTGCGTGCCCTGCGAAACGTAGATCATCAGTCGGTTGTAGCCATAGGAGCAGACCACGCCCAACAGCAACACGAGCCCGAGGCGGAAAAGGGCCTGCATCAGCGAATGGTATTCCGGGTTGTCGGCCTGCGTGAGCGGCACGATATAGTCGTCGATGAGCGTGCGGGTGAAAAGCGTCGAGGCGAGCGAGGTGACCGACGAGATGGCAATGCACACGAGCACCGCCAACACCATCCACCGATAGTGTTTCATCACCAGCCGAAACAGGCGCAAGAGCGTCGATTTCTTCGCTGCGTCGAACGTGGCCGACAGGTTTTGTCCGCCGCGTGGTCCCTGGTTACGGTTGAAATTCGGTTGTCGCATTTTTTTTCTTTTTTTTCGGTGGTACGATGGCGCGGGAGCAGCCTCTTCGAGGCCGATGGTACGAGGATAGTATTCTCGAACCTCCGTACCTCCGCACCCCCGAATCTTTTTCAGGGAGAATATCCATCAAAATCTCCCGTTCCGTGGCTCTGTATTTCGTTGATTTCGCGATAGAATTGGTTGGTTTCGAGCAGGCGTTCGTGGGTATCGAAGCCCGTCACCCTTCCGCCCTCCATCACGAGGATGCGGTGGCAGTGGCGCACGGTGGAAATGCGCTGCGCGATGATGATTTTCGTCATCTCGGGCAGTTGCTCGCGGAAGGCACGCTGGATTTTCGCGTCGGTGGCGGTGTCGCAGGCCGAGGTCGAGTCGTCGAGAATCAGGATTTTCGGCCTTCGCAAGAGGGCGCGGGCGATACAAAGTCGCTGTTTCTGACCGCCCGAGACGTTGGTTCCACCTTGCTCGATGCGCGTTTCGTACTGCGCGGGCATTTCCATCACGAAGTCGTCGGCCTGTGCCATCCGACACGCCTCACGACACTCCTCGAGTGTGGCCGACTCGCGCCCCCAGCGCAGGTTGTCGAGAATTGAACCGGTGAAAAGCGTGTTCTGCTGCAACACCACCGCCACCTCGCTGCACAAGGCCGTCAGGTCGTAGGCTCGCACGTCGTGCCCGCCCACCCAAACGGCACCCTGCCCCACGTCGTAGAGCCGACTGATGAGACTCACGAGCGTGGATTTTCCCGAGCCCGTGCCGCCAATCACGCCGATGGTCTGTCCCGACTCGATGCGGAACGAGACGTTATAAAGCGCAGAGCGGCGGGAAGTGCTTTTCCCTACAGTTGCGGGACGGGCTTCGTTACTTCTCTGGATATTTGCATCCCCATCGGAGGCTGTAATGGGAGCCTTATAGTCGAATCTGACATTCTGAAACTCCACACTGCCATCGGCCACTTCCGTCAGGGCGTTTTCAGGTGACACGATGTCCGACTTTTCGCCAATGACCTCCGTGACGCGCTTCGCCGAGGCCGCACTTTGCGTGAGCATCACAAAAATCATCGACAGCATCATCAGTGCCTGCAAAATCGACATCACATAGGTGAAAAGCGAGGTCAATTCGCCCGTGGTGAGCGTGCCGCCCACGATGAAATGGGCGCCCCACCACGACAGCGCAATCATGCAGCCATACACCACAAGGTTCATCACGGGATGGTTGAGCGTCATCAGGCTCTCGGCACGCACATACAGCTTGTAGAGCGCCTCGGCGGCACGGGCAAACTTCTCGTTTTCATATTTTTCGCGCACGAAAGCCTTCACCACGCGAATGGCCGAAATGTTCTCGCCCACGCTCTGGTTCAGCGCGTCGTATCGCTCGAAAACCTGCTGAAACAGCCGCGACACACGCGAAATAATCTGCCATAGCGACACGCTCAACACCAGCATCGCCACAATGAAAATCAGGCTCAGCCGAGCATCGATGAGCAGACACATCACGATGGAGAGCAGCAATCGGAACGGTGCGCGCACCGTGATTCGCAGAATCTGCTGAAATGCCTGCTGCAGGTTCTGCACGTCGGTCGTCATGCGCGTCACAAGGCCGGCAGTGGAGTATTTGTCGATGTTTGAAAACGAAAAATTCTGGATGTTCCGATACATCGCCGAACGCAGATTTGCTGCGAAACCCGTCGAAGCCGTCGCCGAGAAGCGCCCCGCCATGATGCCGAAAAACAGGCTCAGCAAGGCCATTCCCACCATCAGTGCGCCGTAGCGATACACAGCCTGCAAATCGCCCGCATTGACGCCGTGGTCGATGAGCCGCGCCGTCACCCACGGAATGAGCACGTCCATCACCACTTCAAGAGCGGTGAAAACGGGGGTGAGCAGTGCCGCCCACTTGTATTTTCCGATTTGTCGGTATAGAATTTTCAACATTTTGTATGCTATTTCGCATTCTGGAAAACATTTCGGCACTGCAAAAGTATAAAAAATCATGACAACGGCGAAAGCATCAGGGAAAAAATTTGGAATTAAAGAGAAAAAATCGTATCTTTGCCAACGAATACTAACAAAAGCAATCAACTAAGAACATGAAAAAACTTCTTTTAGGCGATGAAGCCATCGCGCAGGGAGCCATAGATGCCGGACTAAGCGGTGTTTATGCCTATCCGGGCACTCCCTCGACGGAAATCACCGAGTTTATTCAAGCCTCGCCGCTGGCCAAGGAGCGAGGCATCCACAGCCGTTGGGCCAGCAACGAAAAGACGGCGATGGAAGCCGCGCTGGGCATGTCGTTCATGGGCAAGCGCGCGCTGGTGTGCATGAAGCATGTCGGCCTGAATGTCTGTGCCGACCCGTTTGTCAATTCCGCCATGACGGGGGTCAATGGCGGTCTTATTGTGCTCGTGGCCGACGACCCGTCGATGCACTCCTCGCAAGACGAGCAAGACTCGCGCTTCTACGGAAAATTCGCGATGATGCCCACCTTTGAGCCGAGTTCGCAGCAAGAGGCCTACGACATGATGGCTGTGGCCTTCGACTACAGCGAGAGGCAGAAACTGCCCGTGCTGATGCGCGTGACGACTCGCATGGCGCACTCGCGTGCCGTGGTTGTGGTGAGCGACGAGCCGCGCAAGGAAAACGCGCTGAACTACGATGCCGAGGCGTCGAGTTGGGTGCTGTTGCCCGCGAATGCACGTCGCCGCAACGACAAGGTGACGGCACAGCAGGCGGTGCTCGAAGAGGATGCGGAAAATTCAGCCTACAACAGCCTTTCAGGCCTCCAACACCTATCACCCAACACCCAACACCCATCACCCATCACCCCACACCCACTCGGCATCATCGCCAGCGGCATCGCGTATAACTATGTCATGGAAGCACTTGGTGACAATAGCACCGCGCTTCCCGTCCTGAAAATCTCGCAATATCCGCTGCCGAAACGGCTGGTGCGACGGATGCTCGAATCGTGCGAAAAAGTGCTGATTGCCGAGGAAGGACAGCCCTTCATCGAAGACATCGTGCGCGGCGTAAGCGAAAGCCCGAACATCCTCGGCAGACTCGACGGCACGCTGCCCCGAACCGGCGAACTCACGCCCGACGCCGTGAAAAAGGCATTAGCCCTGCTGTCACCCATCACCCAACATTCGTCACCCGAGTTTTCGCCCAACGAAAACGTCGTTCCGCGTCCGCCGGCACTCTGCCAGGGCTGCGGCCACCGCGATGTCTATACCGCCCTGAATGAGGTGCTCAAGGAGTACGAAAATCCGCGTGTCTTCGGCGACATCGGCTGCTACACGCTCGGCTTCCTGCCGCCCTACAAGGCCATCCACTCGTGTGTGGATATGGGTGCGTCGATTACGATGGCGAAAGGTGCTGCCGATGCCGGACAGTGGCCGTCGGTGGCCATCATTGGCGACTCCACCTTCACCCATTCGGGCATGACGGGCCTGCTCGACGCCATCAACGAAGACTCGAACATCACCGTCATCATCAGCGACAACCTCACGACGGGCATGACGGGCGGACAAGACTCGGCGGGCACCAACAAGTTCGAGGCCATCTGCCGCGGACTCGGCCTGAGCGACGAGCACCTGCATGTGGTCGTTCCGCTGCCGAAAAACATGCCTGAAATCACCGAAATCTTGCGTCGTGAAATCAACTACAAGGGCACGAGCGTCATCATTCCGCGTCGCGAGTGCATTCAAACCCTACAACGTCACTTGAAGGAGGTTAAAGGGTTAAAGAGTTAAAGGGTTAAAAGGTTAAGGGGACTGGCTTATGGCAGAAAGTATCATTGGGAACCTCAGTATGAATTTTGCGATACGCATCGTGGAGTTCTACAAATTCCTTACGGAAGAAAAAAAGGTTTTCATCATCTCAAAACAACTTCTTCGGTCAGGGACAAGCATTGGCGCCAATGTCAGCGAAGGAGTCTATGCCCAAAGTCGTGCAGATTTCATCAATAAAATGAGTATCGCCCTAAAGGAAGCCAGCGAATCCGAATTCTGGATAGCCCTATTGTACAAGTCAGAACTAATCGATCAAAAAACCTACGAATCTCTGGACGATGATATCAAGAGAATCATCGGCACATTAGTAAAAATCATCAATAGCAGTAAAAAAAACAACACTTTAACACTTTAACACCTTAACACTTTAACGTATATGAAATCCGATATCATCCTTTGCGGCGTGGGCGGACAAGGCATCCTCTCCATCGCCACCATCATCGGCGAGGCCGCCATGAACGAAAACCTATACATCAAGCAGGCCGAGGTACACGGAATGTCGCAGCGAGGCGGCGACGTGCAGTCGAACCTGCGCATTTCGAGCGACCCCATCCACAGCGACCTCATCGCACGCGGCTCGGCCAACGTCATCATCTCCATGGAGCCGATGGAAGCCCTGCGCTACCTGCCGTGGCTCGCGAAAGACGGTTGGGTCATCACCTCGAGCAACCCCTTCAAAAACATCCCGAACTACCCCGACATGGACGTCATCATGGGCGATTTGGCGAAGCTGCCCCACGTCGTCACGCTCGACCTCGAGCAACTGGCGAAAGACGGCGGCGTGCCCCGCTCGGGCAACGTGATTCTGCTCGGAGCAGCGCAGAAAGCCCTCGGACTGGAGTACGAAAAGCTTGAAAACGCCATCCGCCGCGTCTTCGGACGCAAGGGCGACGCCGTCGTCGAGGCTAACATCAAGGCCTTGGCCCTGGGACGCGAGGCACAGAAGTAATCTCTCGGATTACATAAACATGCAAGAAAGACTGCGTTTCTGTCCGTCAGGAACGCAGTCTTTCTTATATTTATTGATTTTTAACAATCGCAGGCGTCCGTATTACCACGTTTTTTCTTAATTTTGCCGATTAATAAGCGGGCTGGCGTGCCCACAGCCAAGCAAACACCGCCATTATTCAATAGGAGCATCACACAAAAAACGAACAAGATTATGATTTGGAATCCCAACAAGGAATGCATGAGTCGCGACGAGATGAGCGCGCT
>DFHC01000002.1 GCA_002372575.1 bacterium UBA3734
AGGCTACATCGAGGTGGAAAAGACGTTCAAGGGCAAGAAGCCGTGTACGATTTGCCGCGTCACGCCGACGGGCCTCAAAGCTTTCGACGATTATGTGAAAACCTTGAAAAATTATCTCGAAGTCGGCAAAAAATCGTAAATTTGCACCCAAAAACAGCAGTTATGACCCCCGAAGAACAACGAAAACAAGACGAGCGCTTCATGCGGATGGCCCTGGCCGAGGCCGAGGCGGCGCGCCGAGCGGGAGAAATTCCCATCGGGGCGGCGGTGGTGTGTCGCGACCGCGTGATTGCGCGTGCCCACAACCTCACGGAAACGCTCACCGACGTGACGGCCCACGCCGAGATGCAGGCCATTACGGCGGCGGCCAACGAATTGGGCGGGAAGTATCTCGCGGACTGCACGCTCTACGTGACGGTGGAGCCCTGCGTGATGTGCGGCGGTGCCATCGGATGGGCGCAAATTGGGCGCGTGGTCTATGGTGCAGCCGACGAGAAGCGCGGCTACCAACGCTTTGCGCCGCAGGCATTGCATCCGCGCTGCAAGGTGACGTGCGGCATCCTCGAGGAGGAATGTCGAGAACTGATGCAAGATTTTTTTGCTACGAAACGAAAATAGCTGGATTCAAGCGAATCCAGCTATTTTTTTGTGTTGAAGAAAATCCTATTTCTCCGTGCGAATGAAGCGCTTGGGCATCACTTCGTGGTTTTCAGCATCGCCGGAAGCGGCGCGCGTCAGGTCGGAAGGCTTCGCGTAGTAATAGTCCCAGCCCCATTCGTAGTCGTACCAGTTCGGCGAGGAAACGTGGTAGAGCTCGAATTCTACGCGGTTTCTGCCGTCGCGGATAATGCCGCTGAAGAAATTATTGTCGAGGCCATAGTCTTCAATCCAGATGGTGGTGCCTTCTTCGATGAAATCAACCTTGATGGTGCGAAAATCCACCGTCCAGCGAATGTGGTTGGCCACGTAGTTGCGGCCCCATCCGGCGTTTCTGTAGTAATCGACCCAGTAGCCGTCGCCGCTGCTGTAGCGATAGGGGTCGCGCAGGAAGCAGACTTCGGAGTAGATGGCGTCATAGACGCGTCCGTCCCATTCCATCGACACATACATGTTTCCGCGCCAGGTTCCTTCGAGCGTGTAGGCGATTTCGTCGTCGTCGTTCCAGAGGAAGTTGCAGCTCGCAAACGACAGGGACAGCACTGCCAGCAGTGCGATGGTCCAAAGGGTGTAAAACTTCTTCATCATTTTAGTCTCCTATTCGTTAAAGGGTTATACAATTCGTTTCTTGAATCTCTGCTGCAAAATTACGATTTCCTTCCGAGGGTGCAAAATGCTTTTCCATATTCTTTCGTAGGAAAATCCCTACAGAAGATGTGAATTTCCCTAATAATCTTTAAAAACGGGTAAAAACTCTTTTCTTTGTATGAGTTTTTATGGAAAATGATTACTTTTGCCACGAAATTTTATCCAATACATTGATTTAATAGCTAAAAAGTTAATCATGAGAACAGTTTATGATTTTTCCGTCAAGGATAGGAAAGGCAAGGATGTGTCGTTGAAAGAGTATCAAAACGAGGTCCTTCTCATCGTCAATACCGCTACGAAGTGCGGATTCACGCCGCAATACGACGAGCTGGAGGCGCTTTACAAGAAATACCATGCGCAGGGTTTCGAAGTGCTCGATTTCCCATGCAACCAGTTCGGACAGCAGGCTCCCGGCACCGACGAGTCGATTCACGAGTTCTGCAAGCTCACGTTTGGCACCGATTTTCCGCGCTTCAAGAAGGTGAAGGTGAACGGCGACGATGCCGACCCGCTTTTCAAGTTCCTGAAGGAGCAGAAGGGCTTCGCCGGCTGGGACATGGAGCACCCTATCGCCCACATTCTCGACGATATGCTCTCGAAAGAAGACCCCGACTACAAGGAGAAATCAGACATCAAGTGGAATTTCACGAAGTTCCTCATCAACAAGAAAGGCCAGGTTGTGGCGCGCTTTGAGCCCACGGCAGGTGCCGAGAAGATTGAAGAGCAAATCAAAGCGTTGCTATGAAGACAAAGTGCCTCATTATTGGCAGCGGCCCGGCGGGCTACACGGCTGCCATCTATGCCGGACGCGCCAACCTCTCGCCCGTGCTTTATTGCGGCCTGCAGATGGGCGGCCAGCTCACGCAAACCACCACAGTTGAGAATTTCCCGGGCTATCCCGACGGCATCGACGGCAACGAAATGATGATGCAGCTGCGCCAGCAGGCAGGCCGCTTCGGTGCCGATTTGCGCGACGGAGTCATCGAAAAAGCTGATTTCTCGAAACGCCCCTACGTACTCACCACCGACCGCGGCGAGGAAATCGAGGCCGACACGGTGATTATTGCCACAGGAGCCTCGGCGAAGTACCTCGGACTGGACGACGAAAAGAAATACAACGGCATGGGCGTGTCGGCCTGTGCCACGTGCGACGGCTTTTTCTATCGGAAGAAGACCGTGGCCGTGGTGGGCGGCGGCGACACAGCCTGCGAAGAGGCCATCTACTTGGCCCAACTCTGCCAAAAGGTCTATCTGATTGTAAGAAAACCCTATCTGCGCGCCAGCGAAGTGATGCAGAAGCGCGTGTTTGAGAACGAGAAAATCGAGGTGCTGTTCGAGCACAACACCGTCGGCCTCTACGGCGAGGGCGGCGTGGAGGGTGCCCACGTGGTGAAGCGCATGGGCGAGCCCGACGAAGAGCGCTACGACCTGCCCATCGACGGCTTTTTCCTCGCCATCGGCCACAAGCCCAACA
>DFHC01000078.1 GCA_002372575.1 bacterium UBA3734
AACTGCTCCTGCACCGTGCGCAACTGCTCCTGAAACTGCTCGCGCGAGGTCTGCAGCTGCTCGTCGAAGCGCGTGCGCTGTGCCTCGGCCTCCTTTTCGCTCTGCTGTCGGAGCGACTCCAGCCTTGTTTCGCTCGTGGTGAGCTGCAGTCGCAGGTCGGTGAGCTGCTCCTGATGCGCTTTCATCAGCACGATTTCCGCACTTTTCCGCCGCATGTTCATCAGCAGAAACGTCACCAGCGCCCCCACAGCGAGGCCTATCAAGATGTATAAAACGATTTCCATATTCTTTTTTGCTGTTTTCAGATGCAAAAATAGTCATTTTCCACCGTTTTTCAAAAGTTTTTCCGAAAAGTTTTCCGAAAGTTTTTCCAGAGGGTTCATCAGAGGATTTTCCAATGTGGAAGAAAATCACTCGCTCTCCCAGACGACCAGGTTGCGGGGCAGCGCGATGTTTTTCAAGCGACGATACCAGATGCGGGGCGAGGAGGCGATGGGCTGCCGGACGTGGCTGCTGACGATGTAGTAGCTGGCCGAATATTCGTCCATCAGCGAGAGGAAAACGTTCTTGATGCGAGAGCATTTCTCGTTGATGGCATTGTCAAGCGGGTTTACCAAACGGTCGATGCTCTCCTCGACTTTCTGTTTGTCGATGCTTTGCGACATCTTCAGGTAGTAGCCCAACAGTTCCTCGCGATAGTCTGAAAGTTGCTTGAACTCGATGCCCTCGGGATGGGCCAGAAAGAGCAGATAGACGGCTTTGTGGACAGGCTGCAGCTCCACTTCCTTGTTTTCGTAGTCGGGCAAGATGAAACGATAGTCTTTCGTGATGAGCAGGCGGCTCAAACGTCCTTTTGCTGCCTCGAGCCTAAGTTTTTCGAGGGTTGAAACGCCCAAGGCTCGCAACAGCAAGTCGTTGCGTTCCCTGTGCATCAACTCGTCTGAAAGTGCCTTCAGACGGTCGGCGATTTCCTCGGATGTCAGTTGCAGCAGTTCTTCCATCATTCCTCGTCGGTATCTTGAAGAAAGGAGTTGAGCCAACTTTTCCATTTTTCGAGAATCGTGGGTTCTTTTTCTTCCTTTGGATCTTCTTCCTCTGGTTCGATGGCGGGTTCCGGCTCCACGGGATTGTTGATTATGACTGTGGGCGGCTCTACGGGCGCTTCCACGTGCTTGACGACAGGTTTATAGAGCTTGGGAATCAGGTCGGCATAGTAGCTGTCATCTTTTATGCCCTCGTCTTCCGCGTGTTCGCCATCCATGCCAGTCGCGAGAATGGTCACCTTGGCATCTTCGCCCAGCGACTGGTCGGTGGAAAGGCCGAAAATGACGTCGATATTTGGATTCAGATGGTCGAAAAAGTCGTCGATTTCCTGCATTTCTGGCACCATAATCGGCTTTTCGTCGCTCGAATAGATGTTGAACAGTATGCGTTTCGACTTGCCGATGTCGTTGCCGTAGAGCAAGGGAGAGTCGAGCGCATTCAGGATGGCACGCTCCACGCGTTTTTCGCCGCTCGCCCGTCCCATGGCCATGATGGCTCCGCCGCCGTCGCGCATCGTGGTTTCCACATCGCGGAAATCAAGTGCAATACCACCCTCGCTGTAGAGTGTGATGAGTTCGGAAATGCCCTTCACGGCATCTTTCAGGATGTTGTCGGCCCTTTCGAATGACTCCTTGACGGGGATGGGAGTGTCGGCATAAATGTCGCAAAGCCGCTCGTTGTTGATGATGAGCAGCGCATCGACATGTTTTTTAAGTTCATCGACCCCCTTGAGCGCCTTGATGATTTTCTGCTTCTTCTCGAAATAGAACGGAATCGTGACCACGCCAATGGTCAGGAGTCCCATTTTCTTGGCCACACTGGCCACGACGGGTGCCGCGCCCGTGCCCGTTCCGCCTCCCATGCTCGCCGTCACGAAAACCATCTTCGTGCCGTCGCTCAGGAGTTTTTTGATGTCGTCAATGTTTTTCTCCGCCTCAGAACGCCCTTTTTCAGGCTTTCCGCCAGCGCCGAGTCCTTCGCCCAGCATTAGCTTGACGGGCACGGGCGACGGCACCAGCGACTTGCTGTCTGTGTTGCAGACCGCCAGCGTCACACCCTCGATTTTCTCGAAATACATATTCCGCACGGCGTTACATCCGCCTCCACCGACACCAATCACCTTGATGATGCCTTTCATCTTGTCTTCAATCGGTCCGAAATCGATGACGGGCCTATTGTTTTTATTCGTCATATTCGCCTCCAATGATAATTTGCTTGCAAAGGTAGCATTTTCCCCGAAAACTTGCAAATCCCCGCAAGGCTTGCGAGGGGATTTTAGTTCACCACTCGCTCGACGACTTCGACACGGTTTCTGCCATTCTTTTCAGCATATCAGCCGTGACTGCGTCAAACGACGGCTTGCGCACCAGGTTCTTACGCAGCCCAATCCACTCTTTGGCCGTCGTCAAAAGAGCTGGTCTGGCATCCAACATTTCATGGTAGAGCCTATCGTAAGTCGCCCTTCTTTCCTCATCATCAAGCCAGTCTGCCTCTTCCGTGCTCGTTACTTTTTTGGCCGTCGCACTCAGGCTCTTGCCGAGTTCATCAAGGGCAAGGTCTGAACGCGTTGCGGGAGGCACCGCGCCATCCTTGTAATAACGAAGGATGTTCTGCAGGTCAGCAATCCTGTCGCGGCAAATGTCATTCATCATCCACGAAATGGCTGGCCCGGCTCCGCTACCGCCGAACCAGTCAAGCCCCACCACACCACAGCAGAAATCATTCATCCGCTGATGAAGTTCGTTCCATTTCCGGCATTCCTTGTCGAAAGATTTGTCGCGTTTGATGACCTCTTTTGACAGCGCAGCTATCTTGAAAGTCAAGAAGCTGTTTTCCAAATCGAGGTTAATAATCATCCCCATCGTTGTGCCGTCGGCATCTTCATCAAAAAACCTGCTGATGACATTGACCATCGAGTCTGCCTTTTCAAACCTCGACAGCCTCGAACTGGGATAAATCGAGTCGAAACAAGCCACCACGGCCCGCTCACAGCCCTGCCACCAGCGCATCTGATAGTCGAAATCGTAGGTGTCCACACTGTCGCTTTCCCGCCCAAACATCCACAGGTGCTCTGCCGCGAGAACCAGCCCGTGGTTGACGGAATCCTTTTCCGGAAGCCAATAAGCCAATCTTTCGGGGTCGTCCGACCTCGCCGGCTTGGCTTCGGCTTGTCGGCCTTCTTCACTTTTCACATTGTCCGACCTCGCCGGCTTGGCTTCGTCACGGATTTCTACTTCTTTCACTTCGCCCGACCTCAGAATTACGATGGACAGGACAATGGCGACAGCTATCGCACCAAATATGAATTTTCTCATTGTCAGATACCAGTTTTTGCTTGCAAAAATAACACTTTTTTTCACAAAATCTAATCGGCAATGCCTTTCGTATTGATGAGTGTCTCGCCGTATCGGCGTTCCATTTCTGCGTAATCATATTCTCGCTTATCCTCGCGGATTTTGTTGCCCTTCACATCGAAGTGGACATCGTGCATCACCCAGATTTCATCGGCGGTGCAGCCTGCGTCAGGATTGGTCAGCCTCGCATCGGCCACCACGATTTCCCGAGGACGAAAACAGATGGCCGCCCCGTCGCAGATATGTTTCAAGGAGAAATCGCGCAAATCTATCCTGTAAAGCGAATATCGGCAGGTCCAGCCATTGCTGTTGGGATTCGTGTCGCCGACCAAATACAGGTATCTGTCGTAGGCAAAATACGTCAGGCTGAAAAAAGAATTGTCACCCAGCTCAATCCTGCGTTTTTCGCCTTTTTCAACGGCATAGCAATGCGTTGTCCACGACGTGTCGCGCTCGATATACAATTCCCTATCCGCCTTTTTGTACATCGACAGACGGACGCCGGGCTGGACTTTTTCGGTCAAGGAATCCTGCTCTGGAAGCCGATAAGCCAATCTTTCGGAGTCGTCCGACCTCGCAGGCTCGGCCACGTCCCGAACTTCTTCATCTTTCGTTTTGTCCGACCATAGAATTGCTATAGGCAGGACAATGGCGACAGCTATCGCACCAAATATAATTTTTCTCATTGTCATTTATGATTTATCAGAATTGCTCCATGGTTTTCCCAAATGAAATGTCTTTCTTCCTGTCATCAACCGAGAACACATCACGCATCTCGTGCCGAATCTCTAAGTCGTTGAGGAACAGGCGCTGCATATTACAATCATAGGTGTCCCAGATGGAAGTATATCTAGAAGGAATATGCTCATGACAATGACTTTTTTCCGCTTCTCTCAAAGCCGCCTCTTCTTCATCGGTAACCCAGGATTCTTTGCACGACACCGAGCTTTTTTTCTTAAAATCAGCCGAGACATTCCGTATCCATTCATGCAATTCCTGATTTAGTTCGTGGCCCCATCCCATTCCCAAATACATGATTTCAGACAGCATATTCTTCACGATAGGCCTTTTTAGCATCTCCATCGTATCGTCCATGCCTTCCCAGTTCGAGCCCCATGCCCTATACCCATAAACTCCTTTGCAAAATTTATAGATGAGCAGGAAAAACATATCTCTGGCGTCATCGCAAGTAACACGCCTGCCGCTTCTGACCCTCATTTTGAGCAAATCAAGCTCGTTAAGTCGCGTTTCGTCCACGATAAAACCTACCTCACCATGCAGACGTTGGCACAAAAAAGCATAGTTTCGCTTTTCACCGAGTCGCTCTATATTTTCCCGCAGGAAGCTAACGGGAAAATGTCGGATAATTAACCGCGTCAAGGTTTCTTCCTGACTCTTCTCCCACAGCTCCTGAATCACAGGAATAAAACAATCGTCCCAGTGAGCGAACAATTGACTATATGCCCATGCCCTATCCATACTCCCCGATTCGAGGAATGCGAATAAAATCTGTCTCTGATATTCCCAGTCCAACCCATCAAAACGCCTAACGATTTCCTTACGCGAAGCCACCACCCGACCGCTTTTCTTGTTCTGGTAATCCTTGATAACCGATGCAATCGGGGCATTGTGTTTTCTTTTCCTGTTGTCCGTATTCATATTTTTTCACTATTGTAAAGGATGTCCATATCATTGTCGACTCCGTATTACTTACTCTGCAAAATTACATTATTACCATCGTCCTACCAAATATTTTCCGCTCACAAGCCTTGCGGACATGGCAATTTGCACTTCCAAACCACGTTGGCACGCACCAAATCTATCTTCTTCGCCTCACCACGCTTGCCGGAAATGGAGTAGTACCTTGCGACACTTTTGGGAAGCAAATCGGAAAACACCTTTCTGATTCTGGCGCACTTCTCGTTGATGGAATTCAGCGTTGGATTCATCACATCTTCGATACTCTTCCTGACCCTATTTGTCAATCCGTAGGGTCTCAGCAGAAGGTATAATGCCGTCAATTCGCTCTGGTAGTCAGGCAGATGCTTAAGCACAATTCCCTCGGGATGCGACAGAAAGAGCAAATAGACAGCTTTCACCAGCGGCTCCATCTTTACTTCCGTGTTCGCACCATTATCCAATACGACCTTATAATCCTCTGTCACCACCAACTGCGGGAACAACTCCTCTTCGTTCATCACTGCTACAATCTCAGTTTCATCCACACCGTATGCCTTGAGCTTGCGCACTTTTTCCTTCACCTCGTCCAAAAGAATGGAGCAATGGAACTGCTCCAATTCTTTTGAAAACTTCCATTGTACTTGATTTTCCATGACACCTACCGTTTAGAATCCCATAGCATCCATCATCGCATCGTACATTCTCGGATCGCTTGGCATATCGCCATACATCCCGTCAGTCAGTGCGTCCCAGGAATCTTCTTCCGTCCACTCATAGCCACTTTCATCGTAGCTATCACGCTCGCAATCGTCGTACTCCTCGTAGGAGTCATCGTACCCTTCGTAAGGGGTGTAACCATAATTTTCCATAATTTCTTGTTTTGGGGGTTGTTATCACTAATTATTTTTTTGCTAACATACTCTGTGCGGTCTGCTCCATCAGGCTCTTCTTCAGTAAAAGTTGGTTCTCAACAACCAGTTCATAGTCACATTTATTCTCGCCTATCTTTATCGTCAATACAAATAGTTCGAGGAAAGTCAGGAAGCAGAACAACACAATGTAGAATGCCAATGAAATTGTGCTTTTCGACACCACTTTCAATGTGGCTTCCAGTTCTTCTATAAAACCGGGAGCGCGTTGGCTCATTTCTTCTCTCACCTTCTCCGCTACTTCCTTCTTATCCAGTCGAAGCTGCTCCAACTGCCCAGAGTAGATTTGTATCTGGTCGTTATTCGCTTTTAGCTGTTCTGCCAATGGGTTCGCCAATGTCACCGTATTAACTGTCTGTGTTCTTACCTTCTGTGGTCTTCCGTTTTCATCCACGCCCACGACCTGTTCTTGGGTTGACACATTAGTACCTTTAATCACGGGGCGTTTCTGCAACTCTTCGTTGAGTGCGATAGTAGCCTTACTCAGCGAGTCCATCTCTTGTGTAATGCGTTGTATATCGCCGTCGTAGATAGCCAGTCGCTTGGTAATCGTAGTGCCTATCACATCTTCACGATGTTCCTGAATGGCTTGCTGAATATCATTGCGGAAAATAATCTGGTCGAAGATACACGAGCCTAATAACGCCATACATAGAGCAAGCAATACTCTCATTACACTCATCAGTCGCGCCTTTCCAACTGTCAATATAATGACTCGCTCCACGCAGAGGACAATGAACATAAAAGCAATCGCCACACAAATCTTGAACCCACACGAGTCGATGTTAATATACCGGTCTGCAAAGCAGTAGCCAATAGTTCCCCACAGCACCATCATAATGCTGATGGCTGATAGAAGTTTGCGATACTGCCGGAAACTGGCCTCGCCGCACTCATTTAAAATGTTCTTATCCCATCCGATAAGGAAACATCCTATATTTCGTAATTTCTTCATAATTGTAGCTTTTTACTTGTTGTTGATAAAATTAACTGCGTTAGCGGCAATACCCTTAAGGAACCCTCTGCGATACGATTCTATCATTGTAGTCATTTTAGGGTCGTTCGCTTCAAGTTGCTGTTGCATTTCTTTAATCTCGCTTAAATGTTCTTCGTATGTCTCCCTGAGCGCTTCCATATCAGAAGCTGCTGCGAGAGCCAATGCCTTCTGAGCATTATCGATTTTCACATTCACCATCCTAATGTCACTTTTATATTTTAGGACAATGCGCTTAAACAGCATCTCCAAATCATTACGAATAATCTTCTCCTTCGCGTCCCGATAAGTAATGTCGCAATTCACCAGTGCGTCCTGGAATCCCTCTTCCTCGAAGTTCTTGTGGATGAAGTTGAAGATGACATCAATGGGCATTCCCGTTCCCCAAGTGATGGAAATAATCTTCTTCCCATCTTTCTTCTCCTCTGGAGATGACATCTCTGCATTCTCTACCTCTGGAGCTTTCTCCGTCTGCACAGGAAGCGTCTCTGCATTCTCTTTTAACGCTGTGCCAAATAATTTTAATAGTGCCATAATTGTACAGTTTTATTTATTTTGCAATCTTGTTACAACCTTGTTATTTTAC
>DFHC01000183.1 GCA_002372575.1 bacterium UBA3734
GTTCAGGCCGCGCACGTCCTTGCCATACGAGCCTGCCTCGCGGCGGAAGCACTGCGTGTAGGCGCAATTCTTGATGGGCAGCTGCACCTCGTCGAGAATCACGTCGCGATAGATGTTCGTCACGGGCACCTCGGCGGTGGGAATCAGATAGAAGTCGTCCTGCTCGCAGTGGTACATTTGTCCCTCCTTGTCAGGCAGCTGGCCAGTGCCGTAGCCGCTGGCGGCATTCACCACCGTGGGCGGCATGATTTCCGTGTAGCCAGCCTTGCGTGCCTCGTCGAGGAAGAAATTGATGAGCGCGCGCTGCAACTGTGCGCCCTTGCCGACATAGACGGGAAAGCCCGCCCCCGTGATTTTCACGCCGAGGTCGAAGTCGATGAGGTTGTATTTTTTCGCCAACTCCCAGTGCTGCAGGTAGCCCCCCTCATTCCCCCCAATAGGGGGGAGGCTCGGATTGCAGTCCCAGTTGCCAACAGTGTCGGCGGCGGTACATTCCTTCAGATTCGACTTCACCACGCGATTCTCCTCCGCCGTCTTGCCATCGGGCACCTCGTCGTAGGGAATGTTGGGAATTTGGCAAAGCAGGCGCGTCATCTCCTCTTGCGACAGGTTCATCGCCTCTTCCAGCCGTTTGTTCGTCTCTTTCATTTCCGCCACTTGCGCCTTGATGGCCTCGGCCTCGTTGCGTTTTCCTTCTTTCATCAGCGCACCGATTTGCGCCGCCATTTTCTTGGCCTCCGACAGGTTCTTGTCGAGTTGCTGCTGTGCCTCGCGCCGGCGTTTGTCCACGGCCAGCACCTCGTCGATGGCCTCTTTCGCACTCTTGAAATTTTTCTTTTCCAAACCGCGAATCACGCGTTCGGTTTCTTCGTTAATCAGTTTCAGTGTCAGCATAAATATCGTTTTTTCTCAATTTGGCGACAAAATTATAAAAAAAGACTGAGATAGAGGTCGAAAAATCAAAACTTTTTGTATTTTTGCAGGCGAAAACAATCAATGATTAACGATATGCCAAAAATATTTGAATATTTCGGTTTCATTTTCTATTTCTTCTCCAACGAACACGAGCCGATACACGTCCACGTGCTTCACGGAGGCAAGGAAAGCATCTTCGACCTCATTATGATGGACGGTGAATTGGTCGAAATTCAAATCCGCGAGAAGAAGGGAGCCGAATCATTGTCTGAAAAGGAGAAGCGAACCGCTGAGGCTTTCATCCGAAAATATCACAAAAACATCATCGACAAGTGGGTGAAATTCTTCGTTTTGAAGCAAAGCGTTCGCAGTACGAATATCAAGAAGAAACTGTAAGGAGAAAACGATATGGATAAGATTTTCGTGATCAAAGCCGAAAACGCAGGCAATTTGACCGTTAGCCTGACATTCAGCGACAACACTGTGCAGACGGTGGATATTGGCGATTTCATCCGTCGCCATCCGCATCCGCAATACAACAAATACCTCGACCCTCGCAAGTTCAACCGTTTCACCATTGAGAACGGGAACATTGTTTGGGGCAAAAATTGGGACTTGATTTTTCCCGTTGAGCAGTTGCACGCGGGGGAGGTGGTGTAATGCGAGTGAAATCTTTATAAAAACTGAATGTAATGCACCACTTTTTTCGCGAAATCTTCGTAGTCGTTATGGATAACGGCTGATGAAAAATCACCATACTCGGCACGAGATTCGCAAACTAAAAAATTACCACTTTCCTCATAGTAACTGGTGTATTCTTTTTTATCGTGAACTTCGCTTTCTATTTCTGGTAGATGAACAACAAATAACAAAGTTTTTGTGGGAGTGTGAATAGATGTTTGTATGTCGTCTTTCGACAATGTCAGGTATTTTTCGGAGTTATGAACCGTAAATTCTTCCCATTTCTGAATAGTACCATCTTTCTTGTAGTATGGTAGTTTGTCGGGAATGATAAAGATTTGAAAATATGGAATGTTGGCACAACGGATATTCGCAGTTTCGCCGAGCATATTTTCAAAGTAATTATTGGAATTCTGCGAATAGTTTTGCATCACAAATTTTACACCGATGCCAGCGATTGGCTTGTAATTTTTAAGGATAGTGATGTCCACCGCCTTATCAATATATCGCCCATCGATTTTCATTTCTTTTCCTTTACCAATTCCCAAAGAGCAAACGGAATAACCTTCTCCTAATCGTTCTTTCAAGTCATTGGCGATAGCACCGTGTAGGATTTTTAGCTTTTCATTGCTGCGAGAGCCTGTTTCAAGGAACTTTCTAAAAGAGTTCCCGACTACTGTGAGAAATTCTTGATTGTCCATATTTCTTACTCAATTTAAAGTTTAAATAATGTTCTAAATCCTTGGATGCGAAAGTGTAATATCCCCCGCTTTTATAATTCTTCAGCGATTTGATATAATTAATAAATTCATTTGATATAACCAGCTTCCGGATTTCCTCAAATTCTATTTCTGATAGAATATATAATCCGCTATATAGCCCTTTTCCTTCTGAAACTTTTTCGAGTTTGATGCTATTTTTGTCTTTTATGATGGTATTGATGGCGTATTTCTTTCTTGATACATCTTTCAACGCCTGAGTTCTGCCAAATAGATACCAATATTTATCATCCTCAATGTCCCGATTTTTTGTGAGTTTGTCGCAGTGAGCCAACAGATGACTGAACGCCCTCTTTTTTTTCTTGAAATCTTCCAATGGTAGAGGCTTCCCAGATTCGTCATACGGATAGATGCATTTGCTCCATTTTCCCGTTGAGGCTTTAAGAATGTCGATTGTTCCCTCGTTAAAGTCAAAGTCACCGATAAAAACCCTGTCAGCCAGCGTTGCAAAGCCATTTTTCACGGAAACATAAGGATATGAATGTTCCGTTTTGATAGCCCTAAGTTCAGACAGTTTCTCGCTGTCTGCCACATAAAAGCAATTTCCAAAGTTCATTTCTTTCAAAGAGAGATAATTGCAGAACTTTTTGGTGTTATTTTTCTCGTCAAAGGTGCAATACTCAATCTTGTCAAAAGATTTTGGATTTTGAAATCTTGAAATTAGCGTATAAGTCGTTGCTTCAAACGGCTGAAAATGCTCAAGGTCAATCAATCCCGACAGGTTGTCGTAAACTTGAATATATTTTCGGAGGTTTGCCCCCGCTTTACTGCTTAACCACGAACTTGGAGTAATTAGACACATAGTTCCATCTTTTGAGAGCATATTGAAACCAATTTCAAAGAATACAATAAACAAGTCAGTCATACCGCTTTCGGCAAATTTGAATTGTTTTACGGCGTCGTAGTTTTTTTCGAGATTATGAACACGGACATACGGCGGATTTCCAAAAACATAATCCATTCCTTTGTTGAACTTGTCGATTGTCAGCGTATCGGCGTTGATAACGTCCCATTGAACGGAATCAATTCCAAATTCAGCCACTACACGGTTCAGGTTCTGAATGCACAAATAACATTCGTCAGTATCCAGTTCTATTCCATGTACGAAGGTTTCCAACTCGTTCTTCAGTTTGTCCAAATCATTATTGAATTCAAAAAAAAACGAACAATATCGTTTGACAATTTCCTGAAGAAAAGCACCGTCGCCACAGCTATTGTCGATGACGTGTTTTTGCAATATTGATGGAGAGGTGTAATTGCCAAAGTCGAGAATGACCTTAACAAGGTAATTTGGCGTATATACCCGTCCGTATTTCTTAGCAGCTTTAGCCATATTTTCGGTGTTGTAGTTTTATTAAAACACCTATGGCAGGACTGTCAATCTTGGACGGACACAAAGGCTCTGGTAAACCACGTACACCCGACACATTGAGCAGTCCACGCCAAAAGGTGCGAATCTCCTTTTCTTCTCTCCGTGTACATTTTGTTTACCAGACTTTATGTGTGGAGTTTGATTTGACTATCATCAGAAAAAAGTCAAGCGTGAAGCCCAACTTTTCATCTGCGGTTGTGAGAAGTACCATAAACCCAAAGTCAGACCCACGCTATACGTGGTGTCTGCTAACTTCTTTCGGGTTTATTTCAAGAAACTTCTCACATTTCAGATGAATCCGAACGATAGCAAACGCTATAATTTAACCAGCAATGTCTAGTGTCTCTTTCGAAACACGTCCGCAAAAGTACAAAATTTCTTTTGATTTCTGACGAAAAAGGAAGAAAATTATCTAAAAAATTTTCGATTGCGGAGTGAAAATCGTTATTTTTCAGAAAAAATGAGTAATTTTGCAAAGTTGGTGAAATAGATAAAAAATATGACTCCGAAAGAAAGAAGAAACGAGCGACTGGCGGAAAAGATGATTAAAAACCTGAACCGCCGCAATATGGAGGCGTTCTACTGCCCAACGGCAGAGGAGGCAGTGAGAAAAGTTTCAGAACTGGTAGAGGACGGAAATTCCGTGACGTGGGGCGGCTCCATGACGATTCGCGATTTGAGGATTCCTGAAATGCTGCGGAGTCGAGGAACGCTCGAAGTACTCGACCGCGACCTGCTTGACAAGCCAGAAGAGGTGAGGGCACTTTACTTGCGGTCGTTCTCGGCGGATGTTTATCTGACAAGTGCCAATGCCATTTCGGAAGACGGCATCATCGTGAACATCGACGGCAATGGAAACCGCGTGGCTGCCATCACTTGGGGACCCAGAAAGGTTGTTTTCGTTATCGGAATGAACAAGGTGGCACAGACCGTCGAGGCGGCTCTTGTGAGGGCGAGAAGTGTGGCCTCACCCATCAATGCGCATCGGTTGAACATCAACACGCCCTGCCTGAAAGACGGCGCGTGCCACAACTGCAACTCGCCCGAAAGCATTTGCAGTTACGTCCATTTTCTGCGAAATTCTCGAAATAAAGGCCGTCATGTCGTGGTGCTTGTCGGTGAGGATTTGGGCTATTAAATCATGAAAATGGCACACCCTTTCACAACGATATTGCTCGATTGGTTCAAGGAAAACCGGCGTCCGCTTCCTTGGCGCGAGACGCGCGACCCATACGCCATTTGGCTGAGCGAGGTCATCCTTCAGCAGACGCGAATCCAGCAAGGCACGGCCTATTGGGAGCGTTTTATGCGGCGCTGGCCGTCGGTCGAGTCGCTTGCGGCAGCAACGGAAGACGAGGTGCTGCGTGAGTGGCAGGGGCTGGGCTATTACAGTCGTGCGCGAAACCTCCATGCGGCTGCTCGGCAGATTGTTGAACTGGGACATTTTCCCGACACGATGGCTGAAATCCGCAGGCTGAAGGGCGTGGGCGACTACACGGCTGCCGCCATCGCCTCGATTGCTTTCGACCTGCCCGAAGCGGTGGTCGATGGGAATGTTTTTCGCGTTCTGGCGCGGCATTTCGGCATCGACACACCCATCAATTCGACCGAAGGAAAAAAGACTTTCAAGGCTCTGGCACAGGAACTTCTGCCACCTTCTGAAGCCTCGGCGTTCAATCAGGCGATGATGGATTTCGGTGCCGTGCAGTGCGTGCCGCAGTCGCCGTGTTGCGCTAATTGTCCGTTGATGGAGTCGTGCGCGGCGTTTCGTGAGGGCAGGGTAGAGGCGTTGCCCGTGAAATTAAAAAAATTACAAGTGAAAACGCGCCATCTCACCTATGTTTATATTCGTTGCAACGGCTATACGGCCATTCATCGGCGTGGCGCAGGCGACATTTGGCAAGGACTTTGGGAACCACCGTGCCCCCTCAACGACAATTTGTTGAAAAACGCGAAGTTGCTCCGCTCCAACGTCAAACACGTCCTCACGCATCGCATTCTTTTGGCCGATTTCTACCTCTTGGAGTGCGACGAAAAGCCCACTCTGCCCGACGACTTCATCTGGATTCCCGAGGCCAACATCGACAACTACGGCGTTCCTCGACTTGTGGAATTGCTGCTGGAGGCGGTCGCCAGGCACGACGATTCTGCTTCCTAAAAACGAGAATCCCCAACATTCCGTGAGGAACGTCAGGGATTCAGTGTTTGTTTGGAATAAATGGTTTGAAAACTCTTACGCCTCGGCAACCTCAGGAACCACCGAAACAATGCTCTTGTTGTAGCGGGTCTTGCGGAAATTCACCGTGCCATCGACGAGCGCGAAGAGCGTGTCGTCCTTGCCGATTCCCACGTTGTTGCCGGGGTTGTGCTTCGTGCCGCGCTGGCGAACGATGATGTTGCC
>DFHC01000039.1 GCA_002372575.1 bacterium UBA3734
TCGCATGGAAATCTACGTGCGTCCCGAAGTCGCTGAGCAGGTCATCGAAATCTCGAAAAGCTTCAATATTGACGCGCAGGTGGTCGGTCGCATCGAGGAAGGTTCTCGCTCGCTGACCATTCAATCGGAGTTTGGGACATTTGAGTATTAACGAAATGCCCATCATCGAAATCAACGACCTCCGCCACGCTGGCGTAGAGGTGTTCAGTTCGCTCACGGAGGCTCAGCTACGCAACCAATTGGAGCCAGAAAGGGGAATCTTCATCGTGGAGAGCCCGAAGGTGATTCGTGTGGCGTTGGATGCTGGCTTTCAGCCCGTTTCGCTACTCTGCGAGCGGAAACACATCGATGGCGATGCCGCCGACATCATCCGTCGATGTCCGACCATCCCCGTTTTCACGGGAGCGCGAGACCTATTGGCCCAGCTAACTGGTTACACGCTCACCCGAGGTGTTCTCTGTGCAATGCGTCGGAAATCGCCTCCCAAAATCGAGGAAATCTGTGAAAATGCCCGTCGCATTGCCGTCATCGATGGCGTGAGCGACACCACCAACATAGGAGCCATTTTCCGTTCGGCAGCAGCCCTGGGCATCGATGCCGTGTTGCTGACCACAAGTGCGTGCGACCCGCTCAACCGCCGTGCAGTGAGAGTATCGATGGGGTCGGTGTTTTTGGTGCCGTGGACATGGATCGAGGGCGACATCTCGCAGTTGCGTAACCTCGGCTTCAAAACCCTTGCCATGGCCCTGAACAGCCACGCCATCCCACTCGACTCCCCCATTCTGAAACAAGAAAACCGACTGGCCATTGTCTTGGGTACCGAAGGCGACGGCCTCCCACAGCAAACCATCGAACACGCCGACTACGTTGTTCGCATTCCCATGGCCCACGGAGTCGATTCTCTCAACGTGGCAGCAGCCTCAGCCGTTGCGTTTTGGGAGTTGAGGGCACGTTAGATTAGATTAGAAATTTCACTAATCTACATCGCAAGAATTGCTCTCAAGTTAGTATCCGTATAACTGTGCCAGATTTTCAATTTAATAGGCTTGTAGTCATCGAATAATTGCTTGATAAATACAATCTCAAACACCAATCGGAAATCGTTTTCATCGGCTTCTGGACGAATTTCGTGTTTGGTGCCGACACGCGCTACCTTTATAAAATACAGGTCTCGAATACCTTTTCCCTTCGTGTACGGCATAAAATAGTAGAGTTTGTTCAGTTTCACAGTTGAAGGAAACTTTTTACCTGTATAATAAATTTTAGCATTTTGCTGGTTATAAGGGTCAATATTCTCATTTGTCACTATACTGACAAGCACACTTTTACTATCGTCCAGGTCACTATTCTTGATATTTTTTTTCTTTCTGTATGAGTTTTTGACTATTTGCTCGGGATACTCTCTCTTGATGTCAAACATGTCAATCCCAAACAGTTCTGGTGGAAGCATTCCGTAGGCAATCCTATCAGCTTCTTCGAACTGGCTTTCCTCTGGATTCTGAGCATCAATTTCATTGAACAAACGGATGAGAGAACGCCCGATAGCGTAAGCAAGATTTACGGGAACAGCATTGCCAATTTGCTTGTATTGGTCGGAAAGACTTCCTTCAAATTCCCAATTGTCGGGGAATGTCTGGATTCGTGCATATTCTCGGACTGTCAGCGGACGAGTTTCCGTAGGATGACAGCGTTCTGTCTGTTTTTGTGCGGGGGCGCAAGTGAGTGTCAGCGAGGGTTCGTCCATCGACAAACGGCGTGCCATACCTGTTTTTCCACCACCAAGATAGAAGCTGCCGCCCATATAATCCTTCTGTTCTTTCACGGGCAAGTCACGCCAATCTCCTCCCTCTGGCACCATTGCCATAATACGAGCCTTTTTTGCGGGATAGAGCTGGCCTGCTGACTCGGGAACATCATTTTCATAAAGCTCGCCACCATAGAAGGCATCGCGAAGCGTCATCACACGCTTATAAGGGTCTGGCCATTTGAATGTGACATTTTGGACAATGTCATTTCTTATCGCTATGAGAATCAAACGCTCACGTTTTTGGGGAACTTGATACATAATGGCTTTTAAGACACGAGGTTCTACCAGTGTATAACCAAGTTCCGCAATGGCATTGCGAATGACTTCCAACGTGCGCCCATCGTCGTGGGAAAGCAAGCCTTTTACGTTTTCAGCCATAAACACTTTGGGCTGAATTTCACGCACAGCTCGTGCTAATTCAAAAAACAAAGTGCCTCGTGTATCGTTCAGACCACCCTTTTTTCCTGCATAGGAAAAAGCCTGACAAGGGAAACCGCCAGATAGAAAATCTACCCTGCCGTTTAATGGGGTAAAGTCAATTTGACGAATGTCGTCTTCCAACACATTCCATTCGGGATGATTGCGTCTCAGGGTTTTACAAGCCATCGAATCCACCTCATTTAAAAATATATGGCGGAATCCAGCCAGATGCATACCCAAAGCCAAACCACCTGCACCCGCGAACAATTCAACCGATGTAAAATCGCGAAGTGGAGCAACGTGAAACTCTTCATCCCAGTTAGTTTCAAGCATCAGGCGCACAGGCTCGACTTCTGCTAAATCTTCCATATAGAAGCCGTCCTTACCTTTTTCGTTTTTATGGTAAGGATAGACACCACTTTCGCCCCACTTTTGAGCTGTAGCAAGCGATGTACCCGTCAGGTCGGCCAAGTTCGTTGCAGATAAAAATGTCGGCATCTTTTAGAAATTTTCAAATCCTTCGTATGTTTGGAATGCGAGTAAATAAAGGCTTTTGTAAAAGTCTATTTTGTCCAATTCGTCGTAAACCGTATTTTTCAATTTAGCAGATTCATCTTCTGCAATAACATCGTCAAGTATGTCTGGCAAGACTTTGCAAAGCTTGAAAAATGCATCTTTTTGTCCAAAAACGATTTCATAGAATTTGTCAATGGAAACTCTTCTAATTTTATTGTGAGAACGTGAATTTCCATCCACTTTTATATTCCATTTGATATTCTGCGACTTTTTGGCAATAATTTCCACCAACATACAAGTCGCCTTGTCATCTTCCAAGATTTTGCCCTGCATTTTGATGTATGTTTTTTGAGAGCTTGCAGAGTTCATCGTGTTGTGCTTGTTTTTCATCTCAACATAGATATGAAGATTATCATTCAGCACATCGAATCCGCCCTTTGTCCCATTTGCGGGCACTTCCCAACCGCTGCCAGCGCATTTGAAAAGGTTTTGATGGAAATATCCTATACAGTTGTTGTTCGTTTTGTCAATCTGACGGATGCATTCACTCTCAATCGTCTGCTGCATCGTCTGACCGTAAATCTTAGAATCAAATGTTAGTTTGATAGGGTCAATAATATTCTTATTGAACTCCTTCAAATTGATGCTGCGGCGATATTGAAGCACTGTCGCCTTAACGTGATTGTAAATGTCCTCATCAGACACGAAACCAAGATGATATTTTTTCATAAATCAAATTAGTGGATTGCGCTTTTAGATTGGCAAAGGTACGAAAAAAATCGTAATATCGAATAAATTACTAAAAAAATCTTTCGGGAATTGGCAATCATTCAGGAATTTTGCCTAAATTTGCAACTAATTATGGAGAATAATAGAATATTACAGAAGCTCGACGGCCTGGAAGCTCGTTTCGAGGAGGTTTCCACGCTGATTACCGACCCCAACGTGATCAGCGACCAGAAGCGATTCGTGAAGCTGACGAAGGAATACAAAGACCTCGGCGACCTGATGGATGTGCGCAAGCGATACATCGCCTGCCTGAACGCCATCAGCGAGGCAAAGGACATTCTGGCCAACGAGAGCGACCCCGAAATGAAGGAAATGGCGCGCGAGGAACTGGCCACGAACGAAGATTTGCAGCCGAAACTCGAAGAGGAAATCAAAATTGCACTCGTGCCGAAAGACCCCGAAGACGCGAAAAACGTGCAGATGGAAATTCGCGCAGGAACGGGCGGCGACGAGGCCTGCCTGTTTGCCGGTGACTTGTTCAAAATGTACAAGAGTTTTTGCGAGTCGAAGGGCTGGCAACTCTCCGTCACCGACTTCAACGAAGGTGCCGTGGGAGGTTTCAAGGAGATTGACTTTGCCGTATCTGGTGTCGATGTCTATGGCACCTTGAAGTACGAGTCGGGCGTTCATCGTGTCCAGCGTGTACCTGTCACCGAGTCTAACGGCCGCATGCAGACCTCAGCCGCCACCGTGGCCGTCTTGCCCGAGGCCGACAAGTTCGAGGTGCACATCAACGAGGG
>DFHC01000052.1 GCA_002372575.1 bacterium UBA3734
TGAGCAGCACTTTGCCCTTGTATTGGCTGAGCGACACATCACGACCCGCGTCGTCTTTCACGCTGATACTGTAGATGCCTTGTGCCGACACTGTCAGCACGCTGGCTACTGCCATCAGGCAGAGGAATAGGATTTTTCTCATTTCGTAGTTTTTAAAATGTTATTCCGGCAATGCTCGGAAGCCTTTTCCGAGGATTTCCGAGCTTTCGATGATGTTCACGAAGGCATTCGGATCGATGTTGTGGAGCTCGGCGCGGAGCTTGATCATGTCGGTACGATTCAGCGTTACATACACCATCTTGCGCTCGTTGCCCTGATAGAGGCCGCTACCCGTGATGCAGGTACCGCTGCGCTTGAGCTGGTTCACGATGTAGTCGCGAATGGGCTCGGGATGGTCGGTGACGATGAACATCGTCTTGTCGCTCTTCAAGCCATCAACCACAAGGTCGATAACCTTTCCTTCGATGAAGATGACGATAATCGAGTAGATGGGCAGGCGGATGTCGCCGAAGGCCACGAGCGTACTCAGCGTGATGATGCCATCGACAATCATGACGAGCGTGCCGAGCGAAATCTTCGTGTATTTGTGCAGAATCATCGAGATGATGTCGGAGCCGCCACTCGTTGCGCCCGAACGGAAAATCAGACCGATGGCCAGACCGTAAATCAATCCGGCTACGATGGTGTTGAGGAAATAGTCGGGGTTGAACCAGCCGCCGTCGTGCGGAATCTGCACCATCGACGAGCCCTCGGCTGCCGTACTCACGATGGCTCCGTCGTGAATCACGGGATTGTAGCCCCAAAGGCTCTCAATCATAAACGTGAAGGCGAAAATCAGAATGGTGGAAATGATGGTTTTCACACCGAATTTCGGCCCCAGAATCCACGTGCCGACGACGAGCAGCGGAATGTCCATACAGATGGCCCACATGGCGATGCGTCCGCCCCAGAGGGTGCTGAACACGTTGCTCAAGCCGTAGGTTCCGCCCGGAGCCATCAGGTAGGGGTTCACGAACATCACGTCGCCCACGGCAAACAACAGACTTCCCACGGTGAGCAGGAAGTAGGCGAACACTTCTTTCTGAATCGATTTGTTTCTCTCTAAATTGTTCTTTGTCATAATGAATGATTGTTTAAGTTATAAATTAGGTATTTTTCTGAATATCAGGTAGTTGAAACGTAATAATAGAGTCCGATTGCAGCCACGATGGCAAGCAGAATCACAGCCTTGACGAGGCAACTGGCCACTTTTTTGACGACAAGGAAACCGACGACGATGGCCGCAATGATGAGGGCATAGAGAGTGAATGATGAATCCATGTTTGTTAGTCCTTAGTCATTATTATTTAAAAATATGTCGGAATTGCGCGGGAATCATCGTGGAAAACTCCATGCGCTCGCGCGTGACAGGGTGCCAAAAGTTGAGCATGCAGGCGTGGAGACAGAGGCGATGGATGGGGTCGTCGCCATTGCCATACTTCGTGTCGCCGCAGACGGGATGACCCATATCGGCGGAGTGGACGCGAATCTGGTTCTTGCGACCCGTTTCGAGCTGAAATTCCACGAGCGAATGCTCCGTTGTGCGGTCGAGCACGTGGAAATGGGTGATGGCATATTTTCCGCCATTATCGACGGGCGAGGAATAGGTCACGTAGGCCTTGTTGTCCTTCAGCCAGCTGGCGATGGTGCCCTCGTTTTCCACGATTTCGCCACTGACCACAGCCACGTAGCGGCGGTCATAGACGATGTCGTGCCAGTTGTGCTCGAAAATCTGCTCGGTGTCCATGTCTTTGGCATAGACCATCAGGCCGCTGGTGTCGCGGTCGAGGCGGTGCACCACGTGTGCACGGCATTTCTGGCCGCTCTTACGGAAATAGTCGTCGAGCACGCTCTTCACGTTCAGCGAGCGGTGGCCCGCCGCCATCGACAAGATGCCCACGTTCTTCTCCACCACCACGAGCCAGCGGTCTTCATAGACGAGCTGCACGTAACGGCTCCGGAACTGGTCGTTGCGTTTCGACTGGCTGACGGAAATTTTCATGCCAGCCCGCAGCGGGAAGTCGAATTTCGTGACGATTTTCCCATTCACCTTGATGCCGCGCCCCTGCAGCGTCGCCTTGATTTTCGAACGCGAGCCCTTGATGTTGGCCAGCAACCACTCCAAGAGCGGCGCATCGCTGTCGGCAACGTAGTGGGCGTATTGGTTCTGATTATTGTATTTCATTCTTCCCCCGAAAATTGCTTAATTCGCTGTTCTTCGCTGAGTTTGCAGATGAGCAGCGTGCCGTCTTTCTCGGCCACGATGCAGTCGTCAAGCCCCTGAATCACCACCTTCCGCGCCTCCGTTGTGTGCACGATGCAGTTGTGCGACTCAAACATCGCAATGTTCTCGCCGATGCAGGCGTTGCCGTAGAGGTCGCGCTTCGTGTGCGAGAGCAGCGAGCCCCACGTGCCCAGGTCGCTCCAGCCAAAGTCTGCCGGACAGACGAAAATCTCCTCCGCACGCTCCATGATGGCGTAATCCACGGAAATCTTCTCACATTCCGGGAATCGCTCGTCGATGGCGCGTTGCTCCTCGGGCGTACCGTAGAGCGAGTGCATTCCCTCGAAAATCTTGCTCATCGCGGGCTGATAGATGCGGAAGGCATTCACGATGGTAGAAATGCTCCAAATGAAGATGCCGGCATTCCAGAAATAGTTGTTTTGCTGGATGTAGGCCTGCGCCGTCTCCAAATCGGGCTTTTCGCGAAACGAATCCACACGGTAAATCTCGCGGTTGCGCGGCGAGTGGGCACTCAGGTCGGCCTGAATGTAGCCGTAGCCCGTCTCGGGGCGGTCGGGCTTCATGCCGAGCGTCACGATAGCGTCGCTCTCGGCCGTAAAGCTCAGACACGAGCGAATAACGCGCTGAAACTCCTCTTCGTCGGCCACGACGTGGTCGCTCGGCGTGATGACGACATTCGCCTTCGGATGCTGCGACTTGATGCGCCAGCTGGCGTATGCAATGCAAGGAGCCGTGTTTCTGCGGCAAGGCTCCAGCAGGATGTTGCCCTCGGGCACTTCGGGCAGTTGCTCTTTCACGAGCGAGGCGTACTGCCGGTTGGTCAGCACCCACACGTTTTCGGGCGGGCAGATGCCGCGAAAGCGCTCCATCGTCATTTGAAGCAGCGAGCGTCCCGTGCCGAGCACGTCGATGAACTGTTTCGGCCTTTCTGCGGTGCTCATCGGCCAGAATCGGCTCCCCACCCCGCCAGCCATAATCACCAGATGATTATCTGTCAGCATAGTCTTTCTACGTTTGATAAACGAAAATTACCCTGCAAAATTAGTGAAAATATTCAGCATAGAGAAAAAAACAGAAAAAAAAATAAAAAGAGAGCTGAAAATCATTCGATTTCAGCCCTCTCAATACGCTTCGACCCGACTTTTAAGCCAGCGAAATCGTGTTGTTCTCACCCTTGATTTTGCCTTCCTTGAAGAGCCAACCCATACCCACGAGCACTTCTTCCTCGCTGATTTTGGCTGCCTTGGCAATCTCCTTCACGGTGAGTGCCTTTGCGGTCGTGGCCAGTGCCTGATACACGTCGCCGGCCTTGAAGCCAACGCTTTCTGCATTCAGGACCACTTCTGCCTTCTTCGCAACGGTCTTCTTCACGGCCACTGCCTTCTTTGCAGGTGCCTTCTTTTCGGCTGTCTCCTTTTTCGGAGCCACTGCCTTCTTTGTTACTTTCTTTTCTACCATAATTATTAACCTAAAAACAAAACTTATAAAAAACCTGTGCAAAGGTAGATATAAAGTATTGGTGAAAGTCTTTTCGGCAGGAAATTATTCGCGTAGAGGCAGTTTTCTTGACATACGTCAATTCTCGCCCTCTTGCAGGTTGAGCTGAATCTGCAGTTCGTCGAGCTGTGCCTGGTCGATGAAGCTGGGGGCATCGAGCATCACGTCGCGACCCGAATTGTTCTTCGGGAAGGCAATGCAGTCGCGAATCGAGTCGAGACCAGCCACGAGGCTCACGAAGCGGTCAAGACCGAAGGCCAGACCAGCGTGGGGAGGCGCTCCGTACTTGAACGCGTTGATGAGGAAGCCGAACTGTGCCATCGCCTTTTCGGGCGTGAAGCCGAGAATCTCGAACATTTTTTCCTGAAGCTTGCCGTCGTGGATACGCAGCGAGCCTCCGCCCAGTTCCACGCCGTTGCACACGAAGTCGTAGGCCACGGCACGCACGCGCTCGGGCGCGGTGTCGAGCAGGGGAATGTCGGCAGGATTGGGCAACGTGAACGGATGGTGCGTGGCAATGAGGCGCTGCTCCTCGTCGCTCCACTCGAAAAGCGGAAAATCGACAATCCAGAGGCATTCAAACGTGTCTTTCGAGCGCAGACCGAGTCGGTCGCCCATCTCCAAGCGCAGTGTGCAGAGCTGCGTGCGCGTCTTGTTGGCCTTGTCGCCGCTGAGGATGAGCACGAGGTCGCCGTCGTTGGCGCCCATCGCCGTTTTCAGTTGCTGCCACACTTCGGGCTCATAGAATTTGTCGATGGACGACTTCACCGTGCCGTCGGCATTGAATTTCACATATACGAGACCCTTCGCACCCACCTGCGGACGCTTCACG